>CAYYKK010000421.1:0-5516 GCA_964467935.1 uncultured Polyangiaceae bacterium | reverse complement strand
CGCAAGCCGATCACCCTCAAATTCACGATCAACGACAGCGACCCTACCGACCCCTATGCGCGGGCCTATTCGCAGGATGTGGTCAACATCATCGCTGCCCTTGGCCTCCCTCGCTACGGTCTTGGCAACTATATGGCACCGGCCCGCACTAATCCGCCGACGCCCGCCGAGCAGAAAATCATCGCCGGGCTTGGCCGGGCAGGTACACGCCTCATGGGTTTTTGCCGAACCAACCTATTCAAGCGACTGGAAAGCGGCGGTCCGGCCTTCTTTCAATCCATCGAGCGCCACATCCTGCGCAACATGATCTTCCTTCACGCCATCGAAACCGGCCAGCCGCTACCCATCGGCACACAGGACGCGGCGCTGCTGGATGTTAGCGACGAAGATACCAGCCTGTTCGATGAGGGCGATGCCGATGATGGGAGCGACGTTGAATCCCAACCCGTCATCGACCCCGACCGGCTGCGCGAACGTGCCGCTGAAATTTATGACACCTATCGCACGGCAAAACGTAGCCGCTTCAAATGGCTTTCCCCAAACCTGTTTGTCGCCGGGCTGGCGAAAGATTTGCAGCGCGACGCCGACCAACTGGCGAAAGTCCTATCCCTGTGCGGCGTATGGAGGGAAGAGCGCGACACCAAACTAGCCGCTCTGGTTGCGTTGCTAAAAGACACGCACCCCAAGGAAAAAGTTCTGATCTTCACGCAGTTCGCCGATACCGCACGCTATCTGGAATCGGCGCTGGCCAAGGCCGGGATTGCGGGTGTTGCCGCCGCCACGGGGCAATCCGAAGACCCGACCCGGCTTGCCTGGCGCTTCTCCCCGGAATCGAACGATAAGGCCAAGATTGTCCAAAAGGACGGCGAGCTTCGCGTACTGATCGCGACCGATGTCCTGTCCGAAGGCCAGAACCTTCAGGACTGCGCGATCATCATCAATTTCGACCTGCCGTGGGCGATCATCCGCTTAATCCAGCGCGCCGGTCGTGTGGACCGCATCGGGCAGGAGGCCGATACCATCCGCGCCTATTCCTTCCTTCCCGCCGATGGGGTTGAGCGCATCATTCGGCTGCGTCAGCGTGTCCGCACCCGGCTGCGCGAAAACAAGGAAGTTGTCGGCTCCGACGAAGCCTTCTTCGAGGACGATGACAACGACAACCCCATCCGCGACCTTTACAGCGAGAAGTCCGGCATCCTCGACGGCGACGACGAAGGCGAGGTCGATCTTGCCTCTTATGCCTATCAAATCTGGAAAAATGCCATCGACGCCGACCCCGCCCTGCAAGGCGCGGTCGAGAACCTGCCGGACGTGGTTTACGCGACCAAGGCGCTGCCCGAAATGGAGAACGCCAAGGGAGGTGCGCTCGTCTATGTCCGCTCTCCCGACGACAATGACTCGCTGGCGTGGGTTGACCGCGACGGGCACATAATTTCCCAATCGCCGCTCGCTATCCTGCGTGCCGCCGAATGCCCGCCGGACGAACCAGCACTAGAACGGCTGGATGAGCATCACGCCATCGTAAAGGCGGCGGTCGCGCATATGGCGGAAGAAGAGCGCACCACGCACGGCGCGTTGGGCCGACCTTCGGGCGCGCGTTTCAAGACCTATGACCGGCTCAAGAATTACCTGCGCGACATCGGCACCACCCGCAATCTGTTCATCACCGATCACCTTGTCCGAGAAATAGAAAAGGCGATGGACGACATATACGGCTTCCCACTGTTCCAGACCGCGACCGACATCCTAAATCGTCAGCTAAAGAGCGGGATCACGAATGAAAAGCTGGTCGAATTAGTAACGGCCTTGCGTGATGAAGGGCGACTTTGCATCGTGCGGGATCAGGAAGAGCGCGACCGCGAACCTCGCGTAATCTGCTCAATGGGGCTGCGCGGTTAGGGGGATTTCATGCCAATAGACAAAGTTCGCGCAACCGACCTGCTTCGTGCCTTCGACTTCCGTCGCCTGTTTATCGAAGAACTTGGCTGGGACAATCCCAGCTCGAAGAAGGCCGAATCCGTCCTTGAAGGGCAGCCCTACGACCTTGCGCCCGTCGCGGAAAAACGTGGCGTCCGCATCTTCCATTGCGCCGCCATCCCTGATCGCCACATCCGTCAGAGGATCGAGCGGGAAGTGACGAAGCTCGCCTATGAGCATCTCATCATCTTCACCGATCCCAGCAAAAGCCGCCAAATCTGGCAATGGGTCGCGCGGGAAAAAGGTAAGCCCGCCGCTTTCCGTGAATATGACTGGCGCACCGGCACCGCGCCCGACCTGCTACTGCAAAAGCTCGATCACATTGCCTTCTCCCTCAACGATGAGGAAGGACTGACGCTTGCGGGCGCAACTGTGGCTCTGCGCGACGCCTTTGACCGCGAGAAGATCACCAAACGCTTCTACGAAGATTTTAAGAAGCAGCATGACGCCTTCCTGGGCTTCATCAACGGCCTCGCCGATGCAGCGGACAGGGCTTGGTATGCCTCTTTGATGCTCAACCGGCTGATGTTCGTCTATTTTATCCAGAAGAAGGGGTTTCTGGACGGCGACATCCATTATCTGCGCAACCGGCTGGACACGGTGCGCACGGCGCAGGGCAAGGACCAGTTCCACAGCTTCTACCGGGCCTTCCTGCTCAAGTTGTTCCACGGCGGCCTCGCTACCCCGGTCAACTCCCGCGACGCGGACACCGCAAAGCTGATCGGCAACATTCCCTATCTCAACGGCGGCTTGTTCGAGCCGCACGCGCTGGAAAGCGAAGGCCACGAAATCCAGATCGCCGACACGGCCTTTGAGGCCGTCTTTGGCTTCTTCGATCAATACGAATGGACGCTCGACACCCGCGCAATCACCGAAACTAACGGGCGCGAGATTAACCCAGACGTGCTGGGCCACATCTTCGAGAAATACATCAACCAGAAGCAGATGGGGGCCTATTACACCAAGGAGGACATCACCGACTATATCACCCGCTCCACCGTTATCCCGTGGCTGTTCCGCAATGCCGAGGGACATGACAAGGTGGCGTTCGAGCCGGGCGGAGCGGTCTGGCGGATGCTCGCCGACGACCCCGACACCTATATCTTCAAATCCGTCCGTCACGGCGCGGACATGCCGCTGCCAGATAATGTCGCCGCCGGCGTTGGCGATGTCGCCAAGCGCGGCGACTGGAGCAAGGTTGCCAGCCCCAACATCGGCCTGCCCACCGAAACATGGCGGGAGGTCATCGCCCGGCGCGAGCGTTACGCCGCCATCCGGGCCAAGCTGGCGGCTGGAGAAGTGACGAGCATCGAGGAACTGATTACCCTCAATCTGGACATCCGCCAGTTCGCGCAGGACGCCATTCAATATGCCGAAAGCCCGGATCTTGTCCGCGCTTTCTGGAAGGGGATTTCGGCGGTAAAGGTGCTGGACCCGGCTTGCGGATCGGGTGCGTTCCTGTTCGCCGCGCTCAACATCCTCTACGATCTATATGACGCTTGCCTTGAGCGGATGGAGCAGTTCGTCGCCAGCACCCCCGAAGGCAGCGGCCCGCGCCAGCAATATTCGGACTTCCGCGACGTGCTGATCCGGATCACCCGCCACCCCAATCGCGCCTATTTCATCTACAAATCCATCATCCTCGACAATCTCTATGGTGTGGACATCATGGATGAGGCGGTGGAGATTTGTAAGCTCCGCCTCTTCCTGAAACTGGCCGCGCAACTGGAAAGCGCCGACCAGATCGAGCCGCTGCCGGACATCGACTTCAACATCCGCGCGGGCAACACGCTGATCGGCTACACGTCATTCGCAGACGTGCGGAAGGCGACCGAGGCCAAGGGCTTCGATTTCGACGACCGCGCGGGTAAGATCGAGAAGGCGGCGCAGGATTTGGCTGAAGCCTTCCGTTTGTTCCGCCAGCAGCAGACCACGCTTCACGGGCACATCGACGGCACACACAAGGCCGATCTTCGCGCCCGACTGGGGGCGCTTGATGCCCAACTGGATAGCTTTCTGGCGCAGGACTACGGAATCCAGGGCGGCGGCGATCTTGCCGACGCCGCGAGATTTCGTGCATGGAAAGCCAGCCACAAGCCGTTTCACTGGCTTGCGGAGTTCTACGGGATCATCGCGGCGGGTGGGTTTGATGTTGTGGTCGGGAATCCGCCTTACGTCAAAGCCTCCGACGCCCGTAAGGAATATACTGTCCGCAACTACAACACCGAACGATGCCCGGACATTTATGCTTGGGTGATGGAACGGGCGGCGACTTTGGCGTCGCAGCAGGGCGCTTATGGCATGATCGTGCCGCACAGCCTGACGTTCTCGAATAATTTTCAGCTTTTGCGCGATGAATTGGGCCGTGATTTCAGTGCAAAGTGGTATTCCTCCTTCGCGCGGATTCCGGCGGCGCTGTTCAGCGCCGAAGTGCGCGTCCGCAACACGATCTTTGTCGGCGTTCGCGGCGGCGCACAGGGCAATCATACCACCATCACACATCGCTGGTTCGAGGAAGCACGCCCACACTTGATTGATTGCCTCGAATACGCCGCTTTCAACCCCGGCGTCTGGAACGGCCTCATACCGAAACTAAGCAACCAGCCGCTTCTATCCGCTCTGGAAGCCGCGAAAGCAGCCCTTCCAAATCTGGACAGTCGGATCTCCAACCAGCCGACAGGCTATCCTCTTCACTTCAAGAAATCGGCCTATAACTGGGTTTCCTTCGCCAATGAGGAAGCTCCGTCCTATTCGCCCGGCGGGCAGTTGATCGCCCAAACGAAAGTCGGCCAAATCTACTTGGCCAGTGACGATGACCGAAGCCTGATTCATACTCTGCTAAACGGGAAAATCGCATTTATCTGGTGGTGCGTCGTTGGCGATGACTTCGACGTAACCAAAAAAGATTTTGAATATCTCCCGCTGCCTGCGCTCAATGGGTGCGACGGGACGCAATTGCAGAAATTGTCATCGCAGCTTGACGCGGATATGCGCGACAATGTGGTATTCAAGCTGAACGCAGGAAAGCGGGTAGGCAATTTCAACCTAGCTCGCTGTCGCGGCACCACAGACCAATCCGACAAGATTTGGGCCACCGCGCTGGGACTTGCCGACCGGCTAGATGATATTGAACTGTGCTATGCTAAGATAGTTAAAACAAACTTTGATAGCGATGATGAATGAGAGAGATATATAAAATTAAATATCTAACCTGTCTGATTCTATAGTGGATATGATCCGACGCCAATCAAAACGATAGCCGTGTTCTGGAAAGAAATATTCTGTTTCATTTCTCTTGTGGAGCAATCCTAGTTTATTCCATAGCTTGGGTTCGTCACGGATGAAATGCGCCTTGCTTGCGTTCTGGGAACGAGGCGGAATAATGCCTTCACTTACAAGCCGGTCATCCAAACTGACCAGATATTTGTCAGATGTCTCCTTGTCCTGGCAGGAAAGCGCAGACGACTCTCGTTCGACCCAAAGAATTAGAGCGATTTTCGATCAGTCTGGATCATATCCGCATGAACTGAAGTAGTTGG
>CAYYKK010000420.1:0-5517 GCA_964467935.1 uncultured Polyangiaceae bacterium | reverse complement strand
CGCTCGATTCGAACGCCGCCCATTGCGGGGCCTGCTTCCACGATTGCTCGAGCCCGACGCTCCCCAACGCGCAATGCAACATGGGCCGCTGCGAGCGAGCCGTCGCCGACCCGACGCTTTCCCTGCCCAACCTGCGCGCCCTCTCGGTCGACGCCTCGACGTCGCCGTCGACGCTCTACGCGTTCGGGGTCAACGGCCAGCTCTATCGGTTCGGCGACGGGCTCGCCATTCAAACGGCGGACTCGACGCTGAGCGGCGTGATGGGTTCCATTTCCATGGACGCGAGCCTCGGTGACTTGGCGTTCGGCTATGGCGTGAACCTCGCCGGCCCGCTTCGGTCGGGCGCCTGGGGCAGCTTGGCGAACGGGCCGTCGAGCCCCTCGGCCTTCTCGCTCGTCACGCACGTGGGCTCAGAGGTGCTCTGGGCGACGGAGTATTGCTTGCGGCGCAACCTGGCGTCGCCGGTCGATCTCGCGTGCTTCGCGAGCGGGACGCCGAGCTACCCCACGTCGATGCAGGTCGATCCGACGAACGCCGCGCGCGCGTTCGTGCACCCCATTTCGACGGCCGGCACGCAGGGCCACGTTCGGCTGGTCGATCTGGTCGCCGGGGGCGTCCTCGCGACGTATACGACGTTCCCCATCGCGCAGCTCACGCGCGATCCCGGGCGCTCGTTCGCGGTGAACGCGACGGCGAGCGCCTTCTATTTCTTCGGATACGATTCGAACGTGAGCGAGCTGCAGCTTCGTCGTTATGACGTCGGCACGTCGACGGCGACGGGCTTGATGTCGTTTCCGTCCTCCGACGCGGGCGTCGCCATCTTTCGAGACGGCGCGACGCTCTATTGGGTCGTCGTCGACCCGACGGTCCCGGTCGTCGTGATGTTTCGCGCAGCGACGTCCGCGCTCGACGCCGCGGTCGATCCGCCGGTGGCCTCGCCCGCCTTCGCGTCCCTCGTGACAGTGTTTCCGCCGGGCGGCACGCAGCTCTGGGACTTCCGCGTCGACGCCAAAGGCATTTACTTCATCGACAACTTCGTGCCCTACCGTCTCGCGAAATAGCCCTTCGTGGCCGAGCGAGCCGCGCTCTCGGGGTGCGCGTCAGAAGAGGATCTTGCCCTCCCACATCGCGGCCTTCTGCTGCTTCGTGGGGTGAGGGAGCAAGAGGCCCACCGTGCCCGCGACCAAGCCGGCGGCCGCGACGCCGAGCGCGACGTCGACGGCGATCGCCCGGCGATCGAGATCCGATTGCAGCGAGCGCTGCTCGGCGCCGCACGTGGACGGGGCGCTCGAAACGGTGCATCGGCCTTTGTAATCGTCGAGCGCGACCTTGCCGCTCACGCCGACGCCGAGCGCGACCAATCCGCCGGCGACCGCGACCGACGCGCCCACCGGCACGAGCGGTGAAAGGGTGAATCCGCCCCGCTTCTGCGCGTCCTTCGACGGGGGGCGCGGGACGAGCTCGAGCTTCACCGACGTCACGTCGCCGCTCGCCGTCGTCACCTTCCTTTGGAGGGGATAGAAACCATCGGCCGCTGCGTCGATGGTGGTCTCACCAGGGTCGACCACGTAGCGCTCGCCGAGGAGGGCATTCGGCACGTCCTGGCCCGCGACCTTGACGTGGATTCCGGCGTTCGCGGGGCGCACGCGAAGGACCACGAAGGCGACGCGGGTGCGCGCGGTCGCGAGGACCCCCTCGCACGCGACGCCGTGCTCGGCGCCGCGCGGATCGGCCTTCGCTTCTCGGACGCAGAGCTCGGCCGATCCGAGCGCCGCGGCGGAGCGCCCCACCGCGAGCTGCTCTTCGGCGATGAAGCGACGAAGAGAGACGCTCATCTGCAAGGCTCCTGCGCGCGAGGCGAGATCGAGGGCTTTGGCGTCGTCCCCCGCGCCGCGCGCGCTCTGCGCCTCTTCGATGAGCTGTCGGCGCGTGGCCACGCCCTCGGCGGAGAGATCGTCGGCGAGCGCGGACGTGGAAGAGGCAGCGAGCGCGACGAGCGCGCCCAGGGCGAGGAAGACGGGACGGTTCATGCCTTGGCTCATTCATTGGCTCGTGGGCGAAGAGGGCTCATTCGATGACGTATCCCGAGCTCGTGGGGCGAGGCGGCGGGTCGGGAGGTCGCGCGACGGTCTCCGCAGGCGTCGCGCTCGCCTTCGGCGCAGCCGACGAAGACGACGCGGGCCGTCCCTCCGCAGGCCGCGCGGTCGTGCGCGGCGGTGCGGTCGGCGGCGCTTGGCTCGAGCTCGTCGGGCTCGGGGCCGAGGTGGCCGACGCCGTGGAGGTGGGCGGATCGGCCGGCTGAACCGATGGCGGCGCGAGGGCGGCCTGCGTCTCGGCCGATCGATCCGCGGTGGTCGGCGCAGGCGCGGCGTCGTTCACGAGCGTCGTCGTGGTGTCGCGCGGCCCTCGTCCGAGCGTGCTCACGACGAGGGCCATGAGCCCCACGCCGATCACGGTGCCGAGCGCGCCGAGCGCGAGCGTGCGCCGCTTGAGCCCACGAAACCCGCCCGTCGCGGGCGCGGCTCGGCTCAAGTCGCGCGACGCGGCGACGAGCGTCCCCGCGCCCGTCAGCGCAGGCGGCGTGCGCGCGCTGCTCGAGGCGACGACCGCGTCCTCCTGTCGCTCCACCTTCGCAAAGCCGGCCGCCGGCGCGAGGGTCTCCGCGTCGGCGCCTTCGGACGCGAACGTCGGGGTCCAAATGTGTCGCGCCGTGGGGCTCGCGAAAGGCAGGAGCGCCGCGCCGAACGCCTTCACGGACGGATAGCGATCGGCCGGCGCGCGGCTCATGGCGCGCACGATCACCGCCTCGAGCTGTGCGGGGAGATCGACGCCCTTCGATCGAGGCGGCGAGAAGGTGCCCGACACGATGCGCTCGAAGAGCTCGTACACCGAGGAGTCACCGAACTCGAACGCCTCGACGCCCGTGAGGCATCGATAGAGCAGCACGGCCATCGAGTATTGGTCGCTCTGCGCGGTGGCGTCGCGGCTCCGTCGCACCTGCTCGGGAGCCATGTATTGCGGCGTGCCGAACACCTCGCCCGTGCCGGTGAGCGCGGCGACCTCGTCCTGATTCGGCTTGGCGATGCCGAAGTCGAGCAGCTTCGGGTGAACGCCGCCGTGCGCCGCGCGCGCGAGGAAGATGTTCGCCGGCTTCAGATCGCGGTGCACGAGCCCCATGCGGTGCGCGACGTCGAGCGCCGCGAGCACCGGCAAGATCAGATCGATGGCCTCTTCGACGGGCAGTCGCCCGCGCTCCTCGAGCGACACGGACAGATCCGTCCCCGTGAGGAACTCCATCACGAGGTACGGCTTGCCGCCCTCGGTGCCCACGTCCGAGACGGCGACGACGTGGGGGTGATCGAGCTTCGCGACGATGCGGCCCTCGCGGAGGAAGCGCTCGAGGTAGACCTTGCTCGTCGCCGTCTTGCGGTTGAGGACCTTCAGCGCGACGCGCTTGTCGAGGTCGACGTGGCGCGCCTCGAACACGTCGCCCATCCCGCCCGAGCCGAGGAGTCGAACGACCTCGTACCGCCCGAACCGCTGTCCAGCCACGTCGGCCCCGAGCAGGGTCTTCGCGGAGGGATCGTCATCGCGATCGGCGGGGCCGCTCATCCGGCCTCGGAACGGCACGCCGAGGACGGCTGCGCGGAGCGCCCGTGGCGTGCCAGGTGGCGGGACTTGGAGCGCATGTTAATCGGACTCAGGCTAAGCCCCTCGACACCGTGCTGCCAATCTCAGGGCGATATCAGATCACGCGACCGAGACCTCGGCGTCCTTCGCCAGCCGGAGCCGGGTCGCTCCGCCGCCGGGCGCGCGCTCGAGGAGCGACGGGCCGTTCAGCCCCGCGCCGCTCAGCGACATGCGCGTGCGGTGGATGAGCGTGTTCAGCTGCGTGCGCGTGACCGATTCGCTGCCCCACACGCGCTGCACCAGGAGATCGTCCGACACCCAGTCGCCGGGTCGCACGCCCGCGAGAGGAGACAAGAGCGCGGCGACGAGATCGCCTCGCTTCTGCGGGAGCCACACGCGATGCTCGCGGTCGAGCGTGAGGCGCAGGAGCGCGCCGTTCGGCATGAGCTCGATCGCGGCGTGCGAAGGAGCGGGGTTGTAGTCGGCCGTCTCGAGCGCCGCGATCGACGCGCGCACGACGACCGAAAATCCGCCGCACGAGAGCCTCGAGCCATCCCCGAGCCGCGCGAGCCCCGACTCGTCGACGCGCTCGGTCGTCGTGACGGGCCCCTCGATCTCGGCGAGCAGCGCGCCCGTCACCGGGAAGAGCTTCGCGCCGTCGGGCGGCCAGCCGGGGAGCCGCACGTCGGCGGACTCGCTGCCCCCGATGCGGAAGCCCGAGCGACGCACCGGATAGAGTCGACCGCCGACCTCCAGGCTCCACGCGGGGCTCGTCGAGAGCTCGGGGATCTCGAACGTGAAGCGCGCGCCTCCCACGACGAGCACGTCACCGTGGCGGGCCTCGGTCGGCTCGCTGATGGGCGCCCCGCGCAGCTCGATCTGGGTGCGTCCGAGAGGAACCACGAGGGCGCAGGCTTCGCCCTCGAGGACGAGGACGTGCCGCCGACTCGCGTGCGGATCGGAGACGACGACGTGACAGCTCGGCGCACGCCCGATCAGCAGGCTTCCTTGGGAGAGCCCGATGCTCACACCGGCCGCGTCCCGGAGCGAAACGGTCATCTCTCGCGGCAGGATCGCGGATCGAAGCCGTGATCGCAACCGGAAGCTGTGGGCGCGAGGGGCCCGTGGTAGTCGAGGGGGCCGCGCTTCGATCGCCGAGACCGCGATCGCAGCCGCCCCGCGCAAGAACGATGCAGCCTCCTCCCCCTCCCTTCGCACCGCATCAGGGCGCGGCGTTCGGCGTCGCGCCGGTCGGCGCCGCTGGCCACCTCGCTCCACCCCCTGGCGCGCCCATCGCGTGCCCGCGCTGCCAAGCGCCCGCGTCGCCCTCGCCTGCGCCTCAGACGTGCTCCGGCTGCGGCGGCCGCTTCGCCCTCTACCCGGGCTACGCGATGGACGCGTCCGTCGTGCCGCCCCCCTTCGATCCGAGCCTCCCCGTGGTGCGCGTGAAATGGGCGAGCACGTTCACGTACAAGTTCGGCGAGCTCCAGCCCCACGGCGTCGGCACCGGCGACAACGATCCCATCCTCGGCATGATCCCCATGGAATCGTCGGGCGTGATGTTCCCCGACATCGTCTACGTCGCGTTCTTTCGCAAGCTCGGCTGGCTCGAAGCGGTGCTCGCCACGCTCACGCTCCTGCCCATCACGCTGGCGCTCTCGGTCGCCACCTTCAAGTCGCCAGCGGTGAGCGTGGCGACGATCCCCTTCGCAGCGCTCACCGCGTGGGTCTACTACCAGGCATTCGTCATTCGGCATCAGTGGGTGCGCGTCGTGGGCCGCTATCGCAGCATCGAAATACGCTTCGATAGACCCTTGTGGCGGCGTAAGCGATTTTACGCGGAGCTCCTCCGACGCGCCGGACTGCCCTTTCGCGACATGCCTTGAG
>CAYYKK010000419.1:0-5527 GCA_964467935.1 uncultured Polyangiaceae bacterium | reverse complement strand
GGACTCTGCCATCACATTCGAACCTGAAACGCGGTTCCATGGAGACACCTCGATGGTGGCACCATCCCAGAACATGTCTCTCGCAATGGCGGGTGCTCTGCCTGCCACCGTCGCACCGGCGGCGAGTGCGTCCACCCACCGCGCAGTGACATACTCTCGCGTGTGGTGTGTGTACTCGCCGGGGCTCACGAGGTTGCTGAAAGCCAGCACGAACTTGGTTGCGCCCAGGCCGCGCCGCACGTTCGAGTAGTCGACGACCTCGTCACCTGACATTCGCGGGGTGGTCGCGAAACCGATGCCCTCAGCCGCACAAGCCTGCGCCGTCAGCGTGTCATCAGCCCACGCCGTCGGCTGCCGACCGAGCCGCAGCACGTCGTGAGGTCGCACAGGCACGACCTCGGGCCTGTCAAGCGTGTCGGAGCCCCAAGCCGCCCAGTGGATTGGCGTGGCCGTACGAGCGTGCCACTCATCCATCAGATCGCGATCAGTGATGAAGATCTGATCAAACTGACGTCGTTGCGCGAAGCGCGCGATCCACTCGGTCGAGAAGGAATCAATCACCCACGCGGCGGTCGACTCGTATCCACGAAGCCACTGATTCATCCGTGCCGCATAAGCAAGGTGTGCCGGATTCGGTGCGAGCACGAACAACGATCGCGAGCCACTCCTACGGCGAGGCAGATAGGAGGAGAGCTTTACAACCGTCGAGACCTCTCCTCTATCGTCGACAACGACGAGTCGAGCACCGAGCAGCCGTGTCGCGAGTCGCGCCAACTCGCTTATCGGCGCCCAGCCAAAGCCACGCGGCTTTATGTAGAGAAGATCAATGTGCGTCACGCGTCACCGCCGTTCTTACTGCTTCCATCCACAGCAGTCAGCCTCGAATGTGCGGCATGAAGGACGGTGACCCACTGCCGGAGTATACGTGCCGGCTCGTACGTCGCCGCACCATCACGCGCCCACGATCCTCGTTCACGCAAAGAGTCGACGTCCGCAGCCAGTTCTCGAATGCCTGATGCCAGCCCGTCAATCCCCTCCGCGGGCGGCACCAGCACGCCGTGCACTACGACCATCAGGTCATGTAGCCCAGGGGAACAATCGAAAGCGACGGTGGGTACACCGTACTGCGCCGCTTCGAGCACAGACATTCCGAAGCCTTCCCATCGCGAAGAAGAAATATGCAGGGCGGCATCGTTGAACACCTGGGAAATATCGTGAGCAACTCCGCATAGCCTCACGCGGTCCCCCGCGCTTCTATCAACGATCAGCGCCTCCAGATACCTTCTCTCCTCGCCCTCGCCATAGATGTCGAGAGTCCAGTCGCGCAAATCTTCCCTGTCTGTCCCCTGTAGAAACGCAAGGATCAGTGCTTCAAACTGCTTCTCGCCGGAGAGTCTGCCCAGCGCCACGGCTTTGCGACTCACAATCCGAGAGCTGGGGGCTTCCGAAAAAGGTAGAGGCGACAGCATATTCGGAACGGCAAAGCAAGGAACTCCGAGGAGTTCCTCGAACTTATCCGCATCTTTCTGCGATAGAGCGGTGAAGGCATCGACCGAGCGAAAGGCTCCTCCCAGCGCGGTCGCAAATGTCTCACTGGATTCGAACGGCTCAAACGGGGAATGATGCTGGCCGATCTGGACCTGCTGAATACGATTCGATACGCCCAACTCATCAAAAGCGCGCTTTGCGGTCATATCGGTGAACACGACAACCGCATCCTTCGTCTCTCGGGCGAACGCCTTGACCATGTGCCGGCGGATACGGAATCGATCGAGCCGCTTGAACAGCAGCACCGGAATCGCACGAGCAACCGCGAAGAGTGAGTGCCGCTCGGCAGTCCTCTGCAGCACCGGGTGTCGATGCAGGTGCTCGCGCTCGATGACGGTGCGAGTGCGACATGACACGGTTCCCTCACCTGGATAGACCGAGAACACTCTCACAGACACCCCGATCGCCGACAATGCAGAAGCAAAGTTTTCGACGAACCGAGCACCCCCGCTGACCTCGGGGTATCGTGGGGCGACAATGATCACGTTCCGACACCATTGAGGCCACCACACAGGAATCGCCTGAGAATCCCGCGCACTGGACGACCGCCTAGATGGTCGTCCATCCCGAGCGCCCGGATGTTCCTGCGAACTCACGAGACCACCGATTCTATCCTGTTCAAGCCTGGCCCAAGCCTTAGCAGCAGTTGAAGTTGCGTGCCGAAATGATCACGATCGAAGTCCCGCGCCCGCGCTATGCACCGTTGGGCCAGCGCGTCGCGATTAGCTTCCGACAGCCTCGCGAGTCGCCGTGTGGATTCCAACAGTTCGACCAAGTCTGACCAGGGAGCAAACGCCGCAAAGTTCCCTACGATCTCCGCGGGCCCTGCCTCCCCGTAGACGAGAGGCAGCACTCCGGCAGACATCGCCTCGACTGTGCTGATACCGAAGTGCTCTTGGGAACGCGGGTGGGCAATGGCATCGCCTTCCACCCCTTGTGCGTGCCAGAAGATGGATGCTGCTCCCATGGCATCGGCAACGTCCGTACGAGAGGCATTCACCATGATGTCGACGGGCAGCCCTGCTGACTGCTTACGGAGAGCGGTGACGAACGACTCGTCATCCGCAGAGGCAGCACCGACGAGCTGCAACCGCCACCCTTCCGCGTGGAGATCTGTCAGCCGACGGAACGCATCAATGAGGTATCCCTGGGACTTGTGCGGCACCCCGGGTCCTCGGCCTGATTGGAACCGGCCCACTGCCACGATCCGCCGCTCTTTAGCGAGAGGCATAAGCATGTCGCACGGCGGATAGACCACATCTGCACTCCGAGCCCACATGATTTTGACGTTGTCGGCAGTGAAGTGGGAGTTGGCCCAGATCTGCTGATACGTGTCGATGGATCCTCGAATATTCCGATCGACGAGGGCACGTTTGGCGAGCTCTATCGCCCCAAGGTACGCCCGTCGGGCAAGATGCATTTCTTGGATGTGGAGTTCATGCGGGAAGTGACAATAGAAGACATTCAGTCGTCCGCACCCCGGCAATGTTGAGTGATAGTCGCAATTGATGAAGAGATCCGGTCGTCGTGCGCGGATCGCGGCCGCCTCCACTCGATCGATGCTGAGCTGCTGCACCGCGCGGCGGCGGGACGCTTTCATGGGTGCGGGCAACATCTCGATCGTGATCGACTCAATCGACTCGCCGAGATCATCCTCGATCTCGGCGACTGATGCCGTCCGCGAGGCGAAGATCGTCGTCTCAATTCCAGCCTTGGCGAGTTCTAGCGCCATGACCAGCGTAAGGCGTTCGGCCCCACCGCGTGCGTTGAGTACGGGGAAGTACAGTCCGGCCGTCCGTATCGGCACGAGATCCACCTCGGCGCGAACATCGGACTCGTTCCGGGGAGCAAACTCAGACATCGTTGGCCACCTCTTGCGGACGTAACGCCCCGGCAACAGCCGCAGATTCCACGAGCCAGGCGACACGCTTCTCGGCGAGCCAACGCGGCATCCGGTCGAGCGAGCGGTCGGTCTTGCGGGCCTTCTCGAGCAGCCTACCGAGGCCATCCCTCTGGGCCGTCCAGTCGATCAGCTTACCCCAGACCCCTGCACCCGGCGTTTGCCCGCCGAGCACCTCGACGCCATGCTTCGCGGAGAATGTCTGCTTCGCTGCTCCGGAGTAGAACGCGCGCTTGACGCGAATCTCAGTCGTTACGGCGGCGATGTGATGTGGTGTTTCCAACTCCGGAACGAAGACCACCTCAGCCCCCGACTGATGAAGGCGATATCCCCAGTCCACGTCCTCCCATCCGTAGGCACGGAAATCGGTGTCGTATTCGCCGACACGGTCGTAGGTCTCTCTCGTCACCGAAACGTTGCCCGCCCAGTAGCGCCAGTGGTCAGCGGGTGCGGTGGCGTAAGCCTCAGCACGAAATAGCCCGTCGCGTTGACGCCCATACGCCCGCGAGTAGGGCGTGTCAGGATACTCGTTTCGGTAGAGGCCGATGACCCCTCGGGGCGAGCTGACGTGCTGCGCGACGTGCTGCGCCACGTAGTCCGGCTTGGGCCGGAGGTCGTCATCGCAACGGATGAGCACGTCCCCGCGAGCAGCCGCGAAGCCAGCGTTAAGCGCCGCGGAGCGTCCTCGGTTCTCCGGGAAGACAATCCCCGTCACCGGCAGCTCGCCACGCACCGCTTCGATGACGTCGGCGGAGCCGTCCACGTCCCCGTCGACGACGATGATCGCCTCCCAGGAGGGATTCGTCTGGGTCCGCAGCGCATCAAATAGGAAAGGCAGCCGAGCAGCACCCCCGCGGGAAGGCACCACGATACTCGCCTCCGGCCTCGTCACAGCCACACCTCCAGGCGGTCCAGCGCGGTCCAGAAACCCTCGCCGTTGTTCACGTGACCCTGCCAGATCTCGGGGATGAACGGCACGCCCGGTGCGAGGCGTTCGAGCCCCGCAACGAACTCGAGCCAGCTATAGACATTCTCGTAACCGATCGAGCACAGGGCGCATCCGACCGAGGCGCGAGCCCCACAAGTGCCAGTCGCGTGCCCCTTGAATCCTCGGTTCAGCTTCATCCACCCACCACCGGAGATCGTCCTCGGCGATTCGCTGGAACTCATCATCCCCGGAAGTGGTCGACATCTCGGTCTCGATGACGAATCCGTCCACGACGACGCTCGGGTGCCGTTGCGACCAGAAGATCCAGTCATCGCCATAGAACACCCGGCCTCCGGGAATCGGTACGTAGTCGTCGAGCCTGAGCACCATCAGAGTCCCGAAGCCCCACGGGCGGCGGAGCACCCGTCTCCTTCTCCATCGGCCCGCAGGCGAATCGAACGCTCGCTCGCTCGCTCGGAGCGACGATACCGATCCGGCGGCGGTCGAGCAGACGCGTCGCGTATGACAGGAAAGCCGGGTCGAAGTCGATATCGTCGTTAGAGATGGCCAGAATGTCGCCCTCTGCGATCGTGGCACCGAGGTTCCAGGACGGATTGACGTAGAGATTTGCCGCGTTGTCGATGACCCGCACCCGTTCGGACTCCCAATGCAGAGGCGCAGGAGCGTTGTTGATGACGATCACTTCGAGTACAGCAGGCTCGTCCGCCAGTCTGTCGACTAGAGACGCCAGTCGCGGAGAACGTTGAAGTGTCGGGATGATGACGCTCACGCGCCGATCAGTGTGCCATGCGGTAGACCTCACGACCGTAGCTCCTTCATGCCCAGCTGCTCAAACTCAGACATCGTTCTCCACCTGCTCCGGGGGGCGCTCGCCCGACACTCCGGCGGATTCGACGAGCCAGGCGACGCGCTTCTCCGCCAACCAACGCGGCATGACGTCGAGAGCCTTGTCGGCCCTGCGTGCTTTGTCAGCAGAGCACTCAGTCCGTTGCGCGACGAGGTACGGTCGATCAGCTTCCCCCACGCCCCTGTCCCACCCTGATACTCGCCGACCACCTGGGTGCCATGCATGGAAGCAAAGGCCTGCCTTGCTCCACCGGAGTAGAACGCGCGCTTGACGCGAATCTCAG
>CAYYKK010000418.1:0-5529 GCA_964467935.1 uncultured Polyangiaceae bacterium | reverse complement strand
CTCGGCCCGAGCTTCACGGGCGAGCCTCGCCGGGTCGTCTCGCCGCCACGTCGGCGAGCCAGCGGCGCAAGAGCACGGCCCCTGCAGGAGACAGCGCCGACTCGGGGTGGAACTGGAGGCCCTCGATCGGCAGCGTCCGATGGCGGAGGCCCATGATCTCGCCCTCCGCGCGCGCGCTCACGACGAGCTCCGCCGGAAGCGACGACGCCTCCACCACGAGCGAGTGATAGCGCATCGCCTCGAACCGGCCCGAGACGTCGGCGAAGATCCCCGCGCCGTCGTGCTCGATCCACGACGTCTTGCCGTGAACGGGGCGCGCCGCGCGCACGACGCGCCCGCCGAAGGCGGCCGCGATGACCTGATGCCCGAGACACACTCCGAGGATGGGTCGCCGCGGATCGCCGTCGCGCGCGACCTCGATGCACACCCCCGCCTCGGTCGGCGTGCACGGGCCGGGTGAGAGCACGATCGCCGCCGCGGGGTGCCGGCGCACTCCCTCGAGGTCGATCCGATCGCTCGCGACCACGTCGCACGTCGCGCCCAAGACCTCGAGGAGCGCGACGAGGTTCCACGTGAACGAGTCGTAGTTGTCGAGGACGAGGACGTGGTGCATCGCGCGAGCACGGCGAGTTTGGCCCAGCGAGAACGCGCTGACTACCCTTCGGTTCATGGACACAGAGCGACGTTCCGCCCGCCGAGCTCCCATCCACCTCTTCTGCAACCAGTACATCGACGGTACGCCGTGCCTCTCCGAGGCGCTCGAGATGTCGATGACAGGCGCGCTCGTGCGCAGGGTCCTCGGCCCCACCCTCGACCGCGCCACCTACGCGCTCGAGATCGCCTCGGCGAAGAGCCGCGAGGGACGTGTGTGGCTCTGCGCGACCCCTGTGTGGCGCGTGGGCGCGTACGAGGCCCTTCGGTTCGTCAGCCAGTCCGAGACGGACCGGCTGAAGCTCGCGAACCTGCTCTACGAGATCGCTCCGCTCCACGCAGCGTGATCGGGGCGCGCGCCCCGGCGCGCGTCAGTAGCGCCGATCGGCGAGGAAGCGCTCGATCCGAAGCCCCACGAGCTCCGGAAACTCCACCGCGGTGTAGTGCGTGCCGCCTCGGACGACGAGGATCTCCGCCGCGGGGATGCGCCGCACCATCTGCTGCGAGAGCCCGCGCGGCGTCATCCGATCGCGATCGCCGGTGACGACGAGCACCGGGACGCGGATGTGGCCGAGGATCCGCGACGCGTCGTGCTCGCCGAGGGCGCGCAGGTTCCTCAAGAAGGCCTGCATGTCGAGGGCCGAGAACGCGCGCACCACGTCGGCGAAGTCCTCCTCGTCGAGCGTCTCGCCGAGGAACCCCAGTCGCTTCATCCAGCGAACGGCGTCGCGCCGCTCGGCGAAGCCGCGCGTCAGGAGCCCGACCGCCCCGTGGAGGCGATCGGCGAGCTCGAGCGCCGACGGCACGACGTGCTTGGCGAAGGGGACGGGCACCGCCGTGTCGAGGGGGCGACCGAAGGTGCCGTTCAACAGCACGAGGTTCTTCACGACGCTCGGTCCGAGCGCGCGGTACGCCTCGAGCGACACCTGAACCCCCATGCTCCAACCGACGAGCGTCACCTCGGCGATCCCCTCCGCGGCGAGGACGGCCTCGAGATCCTCGACGTGGCGCTCGACGGCGTAGGCGTGCGGCTCGTCGCGCGGCGGTCGCCCCGAGCCGAAGAGGCCGCGGTAATCCCAGGTGAGGAACCGGTAACGGTCGGCCAGGTAGTCGATGAGGCCGCGCCACGCGAGGTGAGGCCCCCCGAGACCGTTGGCCAGCACGATGACCTTCGCGTCGGGCGCCGGCGCCTCGGTCACGTGGTAGGCGAGGCGCGTGCCGTCGCGCGCCGACACCGCTCGGTTCTCGATCGGGACGTGAGAGGAGACCATCCGTCACGCCCGTCTACGATCCTTCGTCACCGGACGCGAGGGCTCGTGCGCGGAGCCCGAGAGAAGCTCCGAACGACGAACGTCGTCCGTCGCGTTGACAATGAAGCTTTCGCCCCGTTAACGTGGCCCCGACAAGCGAGGTGGTGGCGGCCCCGACGTCTCTCGGGGATCCGGACCATCGGCCAGTCGGGTGCATCGTTTCCGACGCCAAAGGTCCCCCGCGCCGCCGGGGTATCATTCCGGCGCCACCGACGAGCCCGATCGTGGGTCGTGTTTCCCTCGCGAGTCACGTCCGAGGAGCCGATGGCTGAAGACAAGTCGAAGAAGCCGAAGATCGACCTGAAGGCGCGCCTGGGCAAGTCCAGCCAGGGAGCGGCCCCCGCCGGGATCGCGCCGGTCATGCCCGCGCCATCGGCGCCGGGCTCTCAGCCGCCGCCCGCCGTCTCCGCGGACGGCACGCCCGTGCCCGTTCCCCCGCCGCCGACGAGCCTCAAGCCGACGGGCATCGCCCCGCCTCCCGGCATCGCCCCGGCGGGGATTTCGCTGCCGCCGTTCGGCCCGCGGCCCGTGCAGCAGGCGGCGCCGAAGGCCAAGCCCGTCAGCGCCGAAGCCCAGACCATCAAGGTCGAGGTGAGCGAAGAGGTCGAGGCGCAGCGCAAGGCCTCGCGTCGCAACGTCGTCATCGGCGTCGCGATCGCTTCGGTCGTCGGCATCGGCATCGGGTTCTTGGCCGGTGGTCGCAGCGAGTCGACCGGCCGCGCGAGCCGCGCGGTGAAGGGCGCCGGCGAGCTCGACGGGCTCGTCAAGACGGCGACGCAGAAGATGAAGGAGTTCGGCGCGGTCCTCGACCAAGGCCTCGACGATCTCGACCACAAGAAGTACCCGAACGATCTCCTGAACGCGCTCGCCGCGACCCAGATCCCGTTCGACGAGTCGAAGTTCGAAGGCAAGTACGTCGGCGATCTCCCGCCGAAGACGATGCGCCTCTTGTTCTCCTACACGCGCGGTGTGTCCGACGTGAACGACAAGAAGGACAGCCTGAAGAACCTCCTCGGCATCTTGAAGCCCGACGTCGAGAAGGCGTGGGCCGAGGAGAAGAAGCCGGTCTTCAACCTCTCGGTCATCTTCAAGGGTGGCGGCGACAAGACCATGGTCGAGCTCGTGCGCAACAAGGAGCCGTTCGAGACCGACAAGTGGCCGGCCGACTACACCGTCATCGGCAAGGAGGTCCGCGAGGGCCGCCGCGTCGACGCCGACAAGAAGGTCACGCGTTGGGTGAAGGGCGATCTGACGGGCTCGAGCCCGCTCGCGATGCCGGTCGATCCTTCGAGCTCGAACGACTTCACGAACGAGCGCGTCGTGCTGCAGCTCAAGAAGGGCATCGTCGACATCAAGCAGATGCTCGAGGGCGACAAGAGCAACCCCCAGGCGGAGACGTCGGGCCTCTTGAAGGACGGCGACGTCCTCGGCGCGCAGCTGAACGACATCTCGCTGAAGAAGTAGCTCGCGCGTCACGCGCGGCGTCGCGACGGCCCGGCGAAGGATGCTGGGCCGTTCGCGTTCCATCGGCGCGGCGCGCAGCCGGTCTCGTCGGCGCGAGACGCCGAGCGCCGCCTACGGCGTCGAGGGCAGGGGCGGGCGCACGACCTCGACGCGCTGAACCTCTCGCCCTTCGATGTCGCGCACGATGAACTGCAGCCCGTACTTCTCGATCGAGGTGCCCACCTCGGGCGGCTCGGCGGCGCCGAGCGAGAGCACGCGGTGCAGCGGCTCGTCGTGCGCGTCCTCGGGGATCGGCGCCCCGAGGTAGGCCGAGAGATCGCCCATCGACACGCTCGGGTTCGCGAACAACCGCCCGTCGCCGAGGTCTTGGATCGGCGCGGCCTCGGCCTCGTCGTGCTCGTCGCGGATGTCGCCGACGATCTTCTCGAGGACGTCTTCCAGGGTGGCGATGCCGCTGGTGCCGCCGAACTCGTCGACCACGATCGCCAGGTGGTGGCGCTTCGCGCGCATCTCCTTCAGGAGCGAGGCGAGGCTCTGCATCTCGTGGACGAAGATGGGCTCGCTCCTCAAGATCTCCTTCAGCGAGGGCGCGGCGGCGCGCTCGGCGTCGGCGTCGCCCTGAGCGCACGGCGCCTCGGCCTTGAACACGTCCTTCGCGCACAGGATGCCGACGACGTTGTCGAGCTGCCCTTGGAAGACGGGATAGCGCGAGTGGCCGCTGTCGGTCACGCGCCGCCGGACCTCGGCGAGCGAGAGCGACAGCTCGAGCGCCTCGACCCTGTTGCGCGGGATCATGATGTCCTTGGCGCGCAGATCGGCGAAGCCGAGGACGTTGCGGATCATCTCGGCCGGCTCGGCGCCCACGGCGCCGCTGAGCTCGCCCTGATCGACCATGTGCTCCACTTCGGCGCTGATGAGGCTCTTGTCGACCTCCTCCGGCGGCGGGTGGAAGCGGTCACCGAGGCGCTGCGCGAACGTCCCCAGGGGCGCGGCGAGCGGCCACAGCAGGAGCTCGAACGCGCGGAGGTACGTGGCGAGAGCAGGGCCCGCCGTGTCGGCGCGGCTGCGCGCGAGGGTCGAAGCCGCGTCCGAGAGGGGCGCGAGCGTCGCGATCGTGAGCAACATCGCGAGCCCGACGCCAGGCCACCCGGGCAGCGCCCCGTCGAGCAGGTCGTCGATGAGGATCGCGACGAGGCTCGCGCACGCGACCCGGCCGACGACGTACGTCGAGCGCATCCGCCCGTGCTGCTCGGCGTAGCGCTCGAGCGCGGGTCGGTTCGGCGTGTCCTCCTGGTCGAGGAGCGCCTTCGTTCGAGCGGGCGAGAGGGCGGAGAGCGCGGCGTCCGCGGAGCTGAAGACGGCGCCCAGGAGCGCGGCTGCGACGGCGACGGCGATTTTTGGAAGTGGGACGGCCATACGCTTGCCCGCGCCCCCCGCGCGGAGTGAACCCTGAGAATACCGGCGCCCCACCTCCCGCGCAACCGGCACTCCCCACGTGATCAGGTCTCGTCCGGAGACGAACGTCCGGTCGAGGCTGCCGCGCCCGGACGCGCGAAGCCGCGCTGGACCCGGCCCACCCCCTCGTCCCCGACGCTCCCGATCGCCACGAGCAGCCCCTCCGGGTCGAGCCACGCGCCCGCCCGAAGCAGCCCCGACGCGAAGTCGTCCGCCTGAAGTGGCTGGCCCCGCTCGGCGCGAAAGACGCCCCGCGGGGTGAGCGTCTCGGCGGAGAGCGCGAGGCGCGCGGCGTCGACCACCGCGACGAGAGCCGCCGAGAGGCGCGTCGGTGGCCCCTCGAGCTCGACCGCGCCGTCCAGCGAGAAGCTGCCGCTCCGCGTGCGTCGCAGCGCGGACAGGTGCGCCTTCGTGCCGAGGGCCTCACCGACGTCGCGCGCGAGCGAACGGACGTAGTAGCCCTTCGAGACCACGAGGCGGAGATCGAGGGCGGCCGGGTCGGCGCTCGCACCGGTGACGACGACGTCGAGGAGGCGGACCGGCCTCGCTTCCAGGTCGAAGTCCTCGCCGCTCCTGGCGCGATCGTAGCCCTTCCGGCCGCCGACCTTGATCGCGGAGGAGCGTGGGGGCACCTGCACGGCCCGCCGGG
>CAYYKK010000417.1:0-5529 GCA_964467935.1 uncultured Polyangiaceae bacterium | reverse complement strand
GGCGAGGTCGAGGGCGAGGTCGAGGGCGAGGTCGAGGGCGAGGTCGAGGGCGAGGACGAGCCTCGAAGCAGCGCCTCGTCTTCCGCGGTGAGCTGACGCGGCGTCTGGAGCGACATGCCGAGCTTGCCCGGCTCCGCGGTGATGCCCTTGCCGGTGGAGAAGCGGAGCTTCGGCATCAGCGCGCTGATGTCGCGCACCGGCGTGGTGTTGGCCGCCGCGCTCCAGCCCTTGCTGCCTTTCTTCGGCGCCTCGAGCACGCCCACGAGCCAGAGCTGATCGCCGGGCCGCACCGTCGCGAGGAACAGCGCCCCGCCCGACGCGAGCGACTCGAGCCCCGGGTTCTGGCTCGCGTAGAGCGCCGTGGGCCACACATCACCCGGCCCCACGAGCTTGCCGCCCACGCGCGCTTCCTTCTCGAACACCGCCTTCGCCACCACCGCCAGGACGCTCATGCCGCGGAGCGTACGCGCAAAGCC
The DNA here is from genome assembly GCA_964467935.1 of uncultured Polyangiaceae bacterium. Lineage (GTDB taxonomy): Bacteria > Myxococcota_A > Polyangia > Polyangiales > Polyangiaceae > CAYYKK01. The sequence continues at coordinate 5,053 of CAYYKK010000417.1, read as the reverse complement.
CGAGCGCCCGACAGCCCGTCGGACGGAGCTCCCAGCCAACGGCCCGTCTCGCCCTGGCACTCGCCCTCGACCTCGCCCTCGACCTCGCCCTCGCCCTCGACCTCGCCCTCGACCTCGCCCTCGACCTCGCCATCGACCTCGCCCTCGACCTCGCCAGCTCGCGCCTACCCCACGGGAGCGCGAGGGCAGCGCCCTCGCCTTCACGCGTGACTGCGGAGCAGTCGCGCGAACCACCGCGTCGCAGACGCCTTGGCCCCCCATCCTGGCAAAGCCCTACGTACGTCTCGACACGCGGAGCGCGAACGAGCTGCACCGACCCCCAAGCGGGGAGCATAGGAAACGCAAACGAGGTCCGGCCCCCCGAAGTTCACGAAACGCAACTTATGCGCAGTCCGAGGGGCTCTACACCCCGGACGCTCCGATCTGACCACTTCCAAAGGCACACGTCGACGGCGCCGCAGGGAATCGGCCCGGCAGCTTTGGTGGGGCGACACGCGGTCGGGCCCTTGGCGGAGCCTGGTGCGAACCGTCCATCACGCGTCGGCGTAGGCGTCTGGCTCGTCGTCCGGCGCGCGGGCCCGCGCGAGCGGGGGGCCCGAGGTCGGCTCGTCGAGGTGCTCGAGGATCTTCGAGATGACCGCGGGGTCGGTGATCTCGGCGATGAGTCGGAGTCGGCCGCCGCAGCTCGGGCACGAGAGGACGTCGACCTCGAACGTGCGGCGGAGCAGCCTCGCCCAGTCGATTCGAGGGGTGGCCGCGAGAAGGGTCCCTCCGGCGAGTCGCGCGAGGTGCTTCCGAGAGAGCTCGTTCAGAGGACGCTCGCCTGGCGAGGGTGAGACCCTCCACGCTTCGCAGTCAGCGATGCCTCGGCTCCGCGTCTTGCCCGCATGGACGGAAGCGACGCGCGCCCGCTCGCCGATTTCGAGCGCCGCGGATGGCGTCGTGCCGCTCGCGCCGGGCGGCGTGCTCGGCTCGCTCGACGTGCCGCCTCGAGCCCCCGCCGCTGGAACGCGTGGCACGACGGCGGCTCGCAGCTTCGCATGAGGGGCGAGGATGCCGTGGTACCTCACGAGCGGATACCGTGGCGGAGGTATCAACGCGGCGATGCGGGCGAGGAGCTCGACCGGTGTCATCAAGCGATGCGTGGCATTGCCCCTTGGATACTTCACACGGTAGGCGACGCGACCGTCCGCGAGCACCGTCAGGCCCTCGAGCGCGAACGGTGGGCGCGCGCAATAACGGACGAGCTTCTCGCGGCCCACGTCGTCGTCCGCAGCCACGCGGACGGAGGCATGCACGTCGAAGCCGCGCATGTCCGTGGCGCCGGAGCCATCGGAGGGCTCGCGCCTCGATGCGGTGCGCGACCTCCAAGAGCTCCTCCTTGGTCGGCGCTGGGAGCGGAACGAAGCGCAGCTCGAAAGGAGCTCCTTCCAAGAAGAGCCCGTCGAGCACGAGCACGTGGAAGTGGACGTTGAGGTTGAGCGAGCCGCCGAACCTCTGCGCGAAGGTGATCGCGCCGGCGTGCCCCTTCGGCGCTCGAAGCTTTCCGCGCTGGTGGCGCACGATCTCCTCGATGAAGATGCGCGAGAGCGCGTTGAGCACGAGAGGCCGACCGGCTGCGAGGCCTCGCAGCTCGAACGGCAGCGATAGGACCCACTGGCGGACGGGCACGTTCGGCAGCACCCGATCGACCATGTGCGCCGCGGTGTTCGTCATCCGGCGCGCGTTGCAGCTCGGGCATACGCCACGTCCCTTGCACGAGAACGCGACGAGATGAGAATGGCCACAGCCGTCGCAACGCAGCCTGAGCAAGCCCTTGGCGAGAACGCCACAAGCCAGATAGGCGCGGAACGCCGAGACGACATGACGTGCGGGGCGCGACGGAGCGATGTCAGACCGCGGCCGGCTACGGCGTTAACCCCTTTAGCTCTCGCTGGGTAGCCGCGAAGCGGCTGGGCCCCAGCGAGGGTTCAGCCAGCCGCGGGCCACTTCCCTCCGTCGCGCCCCGCACGTCATCTCCCGCGGCGCGACAGCTACCGCGAAGACGACGAGGACGACGGCGACGATAGCGACGATCAGTGCACGTGGTCGCGGTCGAGGCCGGGGTGCGACGGGTCGCCCGGCTCGTGCCTCGGGTTCGCCGTGAGCTGCTCGCCGTCGCGATCGGTGAACGCCATGAGCAAATCCTTCTTGTAGATGAATTGCTCACGCGAGTCGTAGGGCACCGCGTGCATGCCGGTGTCCATGCGGATCGCGTCGCACGGGCAAGCCTCGACGCAGAAGCCGCAGAAGATGCAGCGCAGCTCGTCGATGACGAACGTCTCGGGGAATCGCTCGTAGCCTCGGCGCGGATCGCCTTCGGGGTATTCCGCGGCTTCGATGTGGATGCACTGCGCGGGGCACGCCGTCGAGCAGCAGAGACACGCCACGCAACGCGGCGAGTCGTCCTCGCGCAGCGTGAGCCGGTGCACGCCGCGAAAGCGCTCCGGATAAGGCCGCTTCTCCTCGGGATAGGAGATCGTCGTCACGCCCTCTTCGAGCGAGCCGAGCACGGGGTCCGGCCGCTCGCCGAGGACCATCTCCTTCGTGTTGTGGAAGAACGTGCTCATCGTCTGGGCGAGGCCCTTCACGACGGCGGGCACGTAGGCCTGCACCTCCATGTCGCGGTGCGGACGCTCGATGACCTTCGGGGTCACGGGCGCGCCCTTCGGCTTCATCCAGGGGGTGTTCTTGGTCTTCTGCATGGTGGGACGAGCCTCAGGCCTGCATCGGCGACGGCTTCACGCCGCCCGCGGCCGCCGCGAAGCGGTTGGTGGTCGACTGGAGGAACTGACCGTGCTTCGTCGGACGGAGCATGAGCGACACGATGTAGACCGGGAAGGCGAACATCGCGATCGCGACGATGAACTGCGTCACGTCGCCGAGCGTCTGGAGCGCCGCGCCGAGCGAGGGCGAGCCGTGGTCGATCGCGACGACGACGATCGCCGTGACGACGAGGTTGGCGATCGCGAACGGCAGGAGCTTCGTCCACCCGAACTTCATGAGCTGGTCGTAGCGGAAGCGCGGCAGGGTCCAGCGGAAGAAGATCTGGATGAACGCGACGAACGTCGTCTTGCCGAAGAACGCGAGCACCTGGATGAGGCTCACGGCGAAGTGGTTCATCTTGTAGCTGAGGAGCACGGTGTCCCCGAGCTGCACGTTGATGCCGTCGGCGAAGAGGAACGGGAGCGTGTAGCCGCCGAAGAACAGCGTGCAGATGAGCGCGCTCGAGGTGATGACCTCGACGTACTCGCCCGCCATGAACATGCCCCACTTGAAGCCCGAGTACTCGACGAAGTACCCGGCGACGATCTCGCTCTCGCCTTCTGGCTGGTCGAACGGGACGCGCTTCGTCTCGGCCATCGAAGCCGCGAGGAACATGAGGAAGCCGAACGGCTGCACGAAGACGCCCCAGGCGTGCCCGTTCTGCCACTCGACCATCGGGTTCATGCGCACGGTGCCGTAGATGAGCAGGAGCCCCATCAGCGACAGGCCCATCGCGACCTCGTAGCTCACCATCTGGCTGGCGGCGCGGAGGCCACCGAGCAGCGAGAACTTGTTGTCGCTGGCCCAGCCGGCGATCGCCGCGCCGATGACGCCCGTCGACGAGATCGCGAAGAGGTAGAGGATGCCGACGTTCAGATCGGCGATCTGCAGCGGCACGAAGTGCCCGGCGCACACGCCGTCGCGCGCCATCTGCGGCACGAGGTTCGCGAGATCGGCGAACTCGAACTCGCCCTTCTTGCCGGTGTCGGCGAAGCAGAGGCCGTCGCCGAACGGCACGACCGCCATGACGACGAGCGCGGGGAACATCGCGACCATCGGCCCGAGCGCGTGCAGGAGCTTGTCCGCGTTCGGCGGGACGAGGTCCTCCTTGAAGATCATCTTCACGGTGTCCGCGAGCGCGTGGAGCGTGCCCGCCATGCGGACGCCGATCTTCCCGGCCGGGACGCGCGAGGACGCGTAGAGCCCTGCGGCCACCATCACGGTGCCGAGCAGCACGCCGACGACGCGCGCGGTGAAGAAGAACGAGCCGAGCGGGATGGCGCGCGACACCATGAAGGCGACGCCGTGCGCCGCGAGGCCCGCGTAGAAGAAGTTCGAAGGCAGGAGCGATCCGACGAGCCGCTCGAACGGGTTCAGCGCCGTCGTGTGACGCACGCGCCACGAGAGCAGCATCAGCGAGAACCACGTCACGAGGACCGTGAGCTCGAGGCCGATGAGGATGTTGTCGCTCGCGGCGACCACGTTCGTCGCGTGACCGAGCCCGTAGGCCGCGGCCGCGCCGACCAAGAGGCCGGGGGCGAAGAGGATGCCCCGCACGACGAGGCTCGGGAGGTAGATGACGGCGCGGTTCGGACCGACGCGGTGCTGCACCATCGCGCTCTGCCGACGATCCGCCCAGGTCGCGATCGCCGACATGTTGAGGCAGAAGCCGACGACGATGGCGATCTTGACGACTGCGAGGACGAGCTCGACGAGGCTCATTCCACCCTGCGGATTCATGCTGTCGCCTCCGGTTCCTTCTTCTTCTCCACCACGACCGCCGCCGACGCCTCGGGCGCCATCGCCTTGCGGATCTCCGAGAGCTTCTTCCAGCTGATCGCGTAGCCGAGCGCGCGCCCGAGCTTCGCCACGAGCAGCCAGCCCGGCTCCGCGTCGCCGAGCGCGCGGAGTGCCCGCTCGCTCTGCTGCGCCTTGCCCGCCTTGTTGACGAACGTGCCGTCCGTCTCCGCCCACGCCGACGCCGGCAGCGCGATCTTCGCGGCGTTGACGAGCGGCCCGGTGTGCGACGCGATCGTGACGACCTTCTTGCCACGAAGGGCCGCCTTCGCCTCGGCCGCGTCGGTCTCGACGTCGGCACCGAGCGCGATCACGAACTCGTACTTCTGCGTGCCCTTGATGAGGTCGGCGAGCGGCTTCGGCGGCGTCGTCGAGCAGAGCTGCATCACGCCCGTCGTGTTCGGGTTCTTGTCCTCGCTCATGAGGATGTCGTCGGCCTTGCCGAGCGGCT
>CAYYKK010000416.1:0-5539 GCA_964467935.1 uncultured Polyangiaceae bacterium | reverse complement strand
CCCTCGGGCTGCGAGCGCATCGGAGACCGCGCCGCCGCGCGATCTCGCCCCCGACCTGGTGACCGATCGCGTCTTGGCGGAAGCGTGGGTGCAGGCGTACGACGCCGCCCTGAGGTCGCACGACGTCGAGCGAGTCGTTGCGCTTCACACGTTTCCGATGACCAGGTTCTTCATGGTCAAGTCGGCCAGCGAGCGGCTCACGCGCCGAACCTACGAGGACGAGTTCGCCGCCCATCCCGGTAGTCCGTCGGGCCCCTACTTCTCGGAGTGCCGAGTTGCGACACCACAGAGCGTGCGCGACAGCGTCACCCTGGTTTGCGGCAAGACCTGTCTCTCGTTTACGCGAGAAGGGAAGCTGAGCGCGCGCTTCGACATCGGGGGCAATCGCGAGCCGACCACTTGTCCTGAGTAGTCTCCCGCACGATCGTTCTCTCCCGCGCCCACGCCAACGTTGCTGCTCTTGCCGCCAACGTTGCTGCTCTCGGCGCCAACGTTGCGGCTTCGCCGCACCCCGGGGGCACGCAGGCCTCGGCCGGGCGCTTCACTCGGCGGCGTCAGCGTCGGGTTCCGGCAGCATGATGGGATTCGCGCGCTGCTCCGCGAAGTCGACCAGCTTCACGTCGAGGGCGCGCAGCGTCTTCTTGGTGTCGCGGAGGAGGATGTTGAGCTTCTTCGAGGCCGGGCCCGCTTCCTTCCCGATCTTGGCGGCGTCGGCGCGGACGCGCGCGGCGTACTTGCGAATCGACTCCAAGCGATCGATCTCCCCCATGACCCGGCCCTCGATCGCCTTCAGCGCCTCGATGTCGCCGGCATCGCGGCTCGTGAGTGCATTGGGCACGAGCGCTAGCCCGAGCGAGAGTGCGGCGTCGAGGTAAGGGTCGAGGTCGTCACGCTCGTGATCCCAGAGGATGAGCACGTCCTGCCCGTAGCGCGCGAATCGGGGGAACCCGGCGGGGGCGTGGCTCCGGGCCATCACGAAGAGGCCGGCGGCGGCGCCACGGTTCTGCCGCGCCGTTTCCAGCTCCTTGAGGGCCCGGGGCACCGTGTAGCTGGCGTCGTGCTTGGCCTCGATGACGAGCGCTCCGCCTGCGTACTTGCTCTCCTCGGTGAACTGCAACACCAGGTCACCGACCTTGCAGTGCGGCGTCAGCCCGACGGTGTTTCCGGTCGCCTCGACGGTCACGGCCGCGCCGCCGACGAGGTCCTGCACCGTCGCGACCAGCGCGTCTTCGAACGTCGCGCCGCCAGCCGCCGAGGACGCTTCGGCGCGCTTCCGTTCCTCGATGCGCGTGATTCGATCGAGCACCTCGATGTGGTGCTTCTCGCCGCGCTCGACGAGCTTCACGAGCTCGGCGCGCTGCTCCTTCGAGTGCGTCTCGAGCTGCCGCGTCAGCGAGGCTCGGACGATCGCGAGGGGCGAGCTCGGGTCGTCCGCGTTGACCGCCTTCATCATCGCCTTCTGGGCTTTGTCCGCGTCGCGGAGCAAGCGGCTGATGGCGGAGGTCGGATCGTTCGAGTCGAGCGCTTTGGTCAGCGTGGCGAGCTGCTTCGACCGATCGTTCTCGGTCCTTTGCAGCTCCTTCTTCAGTGCCTCCATGAAGCGCGCCGCGGCGCCGCCCTGGGTGAGGGGGTCGAGCGCCTTCGTGACCGCGCTCCCGTTCTCGGCGAGTGCCAGCTTGAGCTTGCTCTCGATCAGCGAGACGACCCCCTCGCTGTCGGTCGGGCTCAACCGCTTGAGGAGCGGACTGTTCTCGCCGAGCACGCGCGCGAACGTCTTCGCAAGGTCGCCGTTCTCGGGGCCCAGGAACTTCGCCATGGTGCGCTCGAGCTCGCCTCCGTTCGCGAGGAAGTTCTCCATCCGCGAGAAGACGCGACCGTCTTTCGGGTCGAAGTAGCTGGTGAGCGCCGCCTCGAAACGCTGCTGCTGCAGCTTCGCTTGGCCTTCGAGCTTCTCCTCGAGATCGTCGCACAGCGTCCGCCCGATGTCGGCGAGGCGCGACTCCTCGGCGAGCCGCTGCGCCCGCAGGATGCTTCGTGAGCCTACGGACCAGCTCTGGCCCGCGAGATCGACCTGCTCGGCCGGGGTGCAATCGGAGAACACGGCGACGACCTCGGGACGCGAGTCGACGATCGTCGCGCGGACGCTCGACCCGTCACAGGCGACGTCGAGGCTGAAGGAGTCGTCCCGAGAGACGACGGTGGAACAACGAACGATGGGCGCGGGGGACAGGGGGGAGGTGTTCATGCCCATGCCACGCACGACCGAGCCCCTTTCTGACAGGCCGGATGGATCTACTTCCGACCTATTCGTCGAGCTCCGGAAACACGGTCCGAAGCTTGGTCTGCCCGGGCCGGTCCGCGAGAAGCCCCGCGATCGTCTTGGGCCATTTGTGAAGTTGGCGTCCGAGAGCGCGTGCCATCCCGAAGTCGATCGCGGTGCGCACGGTCAGCTCTCCGATCACCTCGGGATCGTGCCATGGGAACTGGCGACGAACGATCGCACGCCCGGGTAAGTCGTTGAGGCGACGAGTGACCTTCAGCTCCGACCACCCGGTGAGCGCCGCGATCTCCGGGACGAGATCATGCTCGCGGACCGCCCTCACGGTGAGCTCGCCGAGGGCGTCGTAGTCGAAGCCGACCTCGTCGCCATCGTCGCCATCGTCGGCACCGCCGGGATCGTCCTCTTCGTCATCCTCGTCGTCCTCAGGCTGGCCCAGGCCAGGGAAGAGGTTCCGAAGCAGCGTTCTGCCGTGGACCTTCTTGATGCGACGCGTGACCCATGCCGGGCTGATTCCAGACAGTTCCTGGATCCGCTCGTGGGCTCCCTCCAGCGTGAGCGCTTGCGTGACCGACAGCGCGCCGAGCTCCTCGGCCGTCAGCTGAGCCGCGCTGGAGACCCTCTTCGCAGGTTTCGCGGGGGCCGGCTGGGCAACATCGTCGCCACTTCCCTTGGGACGCTCCGGCCGGCGTGAGCGCGCCCCTCTGGGGGGTGGGTACACGCTGATGAACAGATCGACCACACTCGTCAGGTGGTCGATGCACGGCCGCACCTCACCCCAGATCGACGACGGGCGTGGAGCTGCGGGCCGGTACACCTCGTCGATCTGCGAGTGGGCGTACCAGTTGCCGAACTTCTGGATCGGCTCGAGGTGGGCCCAGAACGTAGGCGGTAGCCTGTCCTTCAGCTTCGGCCTCAGCTCCTCGCTGAGCCGTTGGATGACGCTCTCCGGTCCCGAGGAGACCTTGATGCCCTCTTCACGAGCGGCGTGACGTAAGAGCGCCTCGACGATCCTGCGAATGCTCAGCGTCGCAGCGGCGACGTCCTCCGCCCTGAGCAGCGCCTCCAACGCATCGAGCTCGCGATCGAGGCCCACCATGCTGCCCATGGCATCGCTGAGTCGGTCGAACGTGGACCGCAAGTCGCCTGGAAGGTCCGGAGTCGTCACGGGGCCACGGTATCAAAAACCCGACGCGAGCGCGCGATGTGGGTTCACACCCCTAGCGCCGCGAGGCGCGACCGCATCCACTCGTTCCCCCCGCTGGACACGAAGATCCCCTCACTCCGGACCTCGAGGCAGCCGGATGCGACGAGCTGCTGCACCGCTCGATCGAGGGTACGGCCCAGCTCTCGCGAGAAGCCGAGGCCAGCTGCGAGATCGGCAGTCGAGCAACCACCCGACCCCACGGCATGGAGGACGCAGAGGCTCTCGATCTCCTCTCGCGATGGCCGAGGGACCATGGGCTTGGTGTCATCGCTTCCCGCGTCGCGTGCGTCGTGCATCACCATCTCCCTCCCCGCCTACCCAGTGCCGGCCGCTCGACGATCCACCCTCCCAGCTTCGTTGGCCTCGCGAATCTGCCAGTCGTACGCCTCGAGGACACGGGCCAGAAGGCTCATCCGAGGCCTCGTCTCGCCGGGCCGGACCCGAGCATCACGACCGGTGCCATCGGCGCCCAGCTCGCGGCGAGCCTGGAGGGCCTCCGCCAGATAGCTCTCCACGTCTCCGACGATGAAGAGCCTCTGTCGAGCCCTCGTCAGAGCGACATTCCAGCGCTTCGGCATGTCGAAGAACCGAGTCGACCGACTTCGCACGAGCGAGATGAGAACGTAGTCCGCTTCCCGTCCCTGGCAGCGGTCGAGGGTGCAGACTTCGAGGTCCAGACGAGCGAACGCGCTCCCTCCTCGAGGGGGAATCAGCCGTTCCCTCAGGCGTGCTTCCTGCTCGCGGTAGGGCGTGATCACCATGACCGGCACCCCGCGAGATTCCGGCGCTCGTTCCATGTCGAGCGCCTGCAATTGCCGAAGAATCGCGTCGACTTCGGCAAGGTTCGACTCGCCTCGATTCTCCTGCGTCGTGACACGGAGGAGCGTCACACGACAGTCCCCGCGACGATCGACCTGCCCGTCGTGGAGCGCGTCGCCGAAGTAGAAGAGCTCCCGCGGGACGCGCGAGAGACTCGCGTGCATTCGGTACTGTTTCTTCAGCGTGCCGACAAACGGCTTCACGGCGTCTTGCAGGGCCGGTGAGGAGAGGGTGCCCAGTTCCACGAGTGGCGACTTGTCGAAGTGCGAGACCTGGATACCCGTGAGCCAGTCGTAGACGGAGACCGCGTTGAGCGCGAAGCGCGATGCTATGGCTCGTCTCAACGCCGCGCAGCGCTCCGAGCTCTCTGTCGCAAGGCTGCCCTCCAGAGCTTCGATGAGCTCGGGCGAGGGCATGCTCTTGTCGAGCCCATGGCGAGACCCGAGGGACTGGAGACGCACTCCGCTTCGGGCTCCCCAGGGCTGTGCATGGTAGACGCTGAAAGCGTTTTCGAAGATCGCTGCGTGAGCCCGGCCCGCTGCGCCCACCAACCGCTCATCGTTCACCGCGGGCGGGGCAGCTCCGCGCTCCACGAGGATCTCGAGGCCCTGCGCTCTCGCAGGTCCGAACGGACCAGCCTTTGAGGATGCGGCGACCTCGCACGCCCTCGAGACGTCCTCGGGCGCACAGACGATGATTCCAGAAGCGCACCCGGCACCAAGAAGGCTGACGTTCGGGATGTTGGGTCGCATCACGGAGCGGAGGTGAGCGCGAATCGCAAGCGCCGCCGATTCAGGCTGGGATGACACCACGACGACGGCCTTGCGAGCCAAGTCCTGCGGACGAGTGCTCTCCAGAAGCGTCCCGACCGAGCAGGCAAGCTCGACCATCGGGGGAACCAGGTCATCGAGCGTCGCCCCGTTCTCCTCGCCGTCGCTGAAGGGCGGCAGCTGTGCGGGGTCGCCCACCAGTACCCAGCGACGCGCCTTCACCGCGATCGCGAGGAACTCGGACAGCGTCATCTTCGACACCTCGTCCACGATGAGCAAGCCGAAGCTACCCGGCTCCGCGCTCTTGACCCCCTCCATCGAGAGGAGCCCGATGGGCGTGCCGCAAAGGACTGAGTCAACCCTGGAGAGCGCTGCGGAGATCGGCGCTTGCCCTCGCGCGTTCGAGTCCTCCATTCGGAACAGCGCTCCAGCGAACGGGATCTTCTCGGTCACCCGGGCACGAAC
>CAYYKK010000415.1:0-5566 GCA_964467935.1 uncultured Polyangiaceae bacterium | reverse complement strand
TCTGCGCTCCCTCCTGCGCAGGGAGCGACGCCGTTCCTGACCTATCGCCATGCCTTAGAACCACCTCTCAGCACGTCGCGTCGACGCTCCCGCGTCGCCCCTAGACGACCCACTCGACACGCCCGCAGCACAGGCCATGGGAGCCTGACCCGCTTTTCCGGACACCTGACTTGAGGCGATGATCGTCTCGGAAGGAGTCCGTGAGATGCCTGCTGCCCACCCGCCGGAGTTCCGGCGTCGAACCCTCGACCTTGTCGCGCAGGGCAATCCTGTCGGCCAGACCGCCCGCGATCTCGGGATCAGTGAGTCGTGCCTGCGGAACTGGATGAACCGTGACGCGGTCGACTCCGGTCGCAAGGCCGGGGTCACCAGCGACGAGCATAAGGAGCTCGTCGAGTTGCGCCGCCGGAACCGGGTGCTGGAGATGGAGATCGAGATCCTCAAGCGTGCGTCAGCAGGTCGTAGGCTCGGTCATCGTCGAGGTCCTCTCGATCAGATGAGGTAGAAGTCCTCTGATCCTCGGGGATCTCGACCCATCTCCCGAGCAGCCCCGGCTACCGGTCCGTCACCCGATACTCACATTCAACGGCGAAGCGCCGGTTATGCTCCTGACGTCACCGTCGCGGCCTCGGCGAGGGCGGCGGCGAGATACGGTGCTGAAGCGCTGTTTCTCGACGCGGCGACCTCTGCTGGCGTTCCGGACGCGACCACTGTGCCGCCGTTGTCACCGGCTCCCGGCCCGAGATCGATGACGTAGTCGGCTGCGCTGACCACTCGCATGTCGAGTTCCACCATCACGACCGTGTTGCCCGCATCGACGAGAGTCTGAAGGTGGGTAACGAGACGGTCTGCGTCGGCACAGTGCAATCCGGAGGTCGGCTCATCGAGCACGTACAGCGTGTCGCCGCGCTGCGCTCGTTGCAGTTCGGTGGCCAGCTTCACACGCTGCGCCTCCCCACCGGAGAGCTCTGTGGCCGGCTGTCCCAAGCGCAGATAACCGAGCCCGACATCGACCAGCGAGGTGAGGGAGCGCATCACGTCGTACTCGCCGGCGAAGAACTCGTGAGCCTCTTCGACGCTCATCGCGAGGATTTCCGCGATGTTGCGCCCTCGCCAGGTGATCTCCAGGGTGCTCGATTGATAGCGGGTGCCATGGCAGTCGGGACACACGGTGTAGACCGAGGGCAGGAAGAGCAGCTCGACCATCACGGAGCCTTCACCCTCACAGGTCGGGCAACGGCCGCCTGCGACATTGAAGGAGAACCGACCGGGCTTGTATCCACGTGTCCGAGCTTCCGGCGTCTCGGCGAACCGGCGCCGCACATGATCGAAGAGTCCTGTGTAGGTCGCGACGTTGGAGCGGGGCGTGCGGCCGATGGGTTTTTGGTCGATGCTCACCACACGCCGGACGGTCGTGAGATCGCCCTCGACCGACCCTCCGAGTTCGTCGGACTCGTCAGTGAGGAGCAGGGCGTCGGCCTCAGCGCTTTCCTCCTCGACGCGAGGGGCGTCTCCTTGCCTGGCGCCGATGAGGGCAGGCAGGACTTGACTGACAAGGCTGGACTTCCCCGACCCTGACACGCCAGTGACAGCCGTGAGCGTTCCGAGCGGGAGCGCCACAGAAACGTCCCGCAGGTTGTTGCGGGTGACGTGCTTCAGCTGCAACCAGTCGTGGGCGGCACGGGGCTGGTGCGGTGGAAGGCCGCTGCCCCCGAAGATGTATCCGCGCGTCACCGACTCGTCGACCTCCGCGAGCCCGTCCGTGGGTCCGCTGTAGATCACGCGCCCGCCGCGTTCCCCGGCTCCGGGGCCGATGTCGACCAGCCAGTCCGCGTGCCGCATGACGTCGACGGAATGCTCCACGACGAAGAGGCTGTTGCCGCGCTGCTTCAGTCCGTCGAGGATACCCAGCAGCGCGGTGACGTCGTGCGGATGGAGACCGGCTGACGGTTCGTCGAGGACGTAGACCACACCGAACAGTTCCGACGTGAGCTGCGTGGCGAGTCGAAGTCGTTGTAGCTCCCCTCCGGACAGTGTCGGCGTCGTGCGACCTAGCGAGAGGTAACCGAGTCCGAGATCGATGATGGGGCGCAGGCGGTCCAGCAATTCTGCGCCCAGGCGGGCTGCCGCGGCGCGCTTCTCGACAGACTGATTCGGTGTGCGACGGACATCCGGCGCAGCGGAGTGCGCGGAGCCGCCAGCAGCAACGCGCTGCTCGACGGCTTCACGTCCAGTCGCGACGTCTACCACGGCGCCGGAGGTCTCGCCCTCGCGGTCAGACTCGGCGACGACGGACTCGAGGAGCGCAGCCAATTCACGCAGTGGCAAGGCTGAAAAGTCCGCGATATCGAGTCCTTCGAACGTCACCGTCAGTGCTTCGGGTTTGAGCCGCTTCCCATGGCACACCGGGCAGACCGCCGCGCTCATAAACTGGGCTACGCGGCGCTTCATAGACGCGCTCTTCGTGTTCGCGAAAGTGTCGAGCACGTACCGCCGCGCGCCGACGAAGGTGCCCGAGTAGCTCGGTTCGATTCCTGCTCGGATTGCCCGGCGCGCCTCGGCGAGTGTGAGTCGAGAGTGGACGGGAACGAAGGGGGTCTCGTCGGTATTGAGGATCCAGTCCCGATCCTTCTTCGGCAGATCCTTCCACGGTACGTCGACGTCGTAGCCGAGCGCGACGAGCACGTCCCGCAACTGGTGGCCGTGCCAGGCGGTCGGCCATGATGCGATGGCGCGCTCCCGGATGGTGAGTGAGGGATCGGGCACCATCCGCTCCTCGGTGACCGCGTACACTCTGCCGATACCGTGGCACTCGGGGCACGCGCCCTGCACGGTGTTCGCGGAGAAGTCCTCGGCGTAGAGCATCGGCTGACCATCTGGGTATTCACCGGCTCGCGAATAGAGCATCCGAACCACACTCGACAGCGTGGTGATGCTGCCTACAGAGGAGCGCGCGCTGCGCCCTCCGCGCTGCTGCTGCAAGGCGACTGCGGGCGGCATCCCGGTGATGGAGTCGACGTCGGGGACACCCGCCTGGTCGATCAGTCGCCGCGCGTACGGGGCAACTGACTCCAAGTAGCGCCGCTGCGACTCCGCGTACAACGTGCCGAAAGCCAAGGAGGACTTCCCGGATCCGGACACGCCCGTGAACACAACCATCGCGTCACGCGGAACCGTGAGATCGACGTCCTTGAGGTTGTGTTCGCGGGCACCACGCACCCGGACATCGGGCTGGACGTGGGTGGACACTGAGGAAAGGTCGTCCATTTCGGAACTGTACCAAGCGGGTCTCGCGGTAAGCAGGTTCATCGACCGTGGAGGCAAGATGATGCGGCTGTTTAATTGCCCCGGGCCAACCGGGTACGAGTAGGTAGACGAGCATCGCGATGGCGCGGAGCACCTGTCCGGTGCCGATCACCCTGCGAGGGCCAACTCGGTCGACCTCGACTCAGGAGCGCACTTCCTGGGTTCGTGTGCCTCGGCGGCTGGCTTCGAGGGCTGAGGTGAGCGTTCGAGCGTCGTAGCTACCCAGCAACCGTCGGCCGCCTATGAAGAACGTCGGGGTGGCGTGCGCCCCGCTTGCATCGGCGCTTTCGAGATCCCGCTCCACACGGGCGCGTACGGCGACACTGTCGAGGTCAGTCGTGAACTGGGCGACATCCAGGCCCAGCTCTTCGGCGTAACGGATCAGATCCTCGCGCTCGAGCGCATCTTGCCGCGTGAAGACGAAGTCCAGCCACGGCCAGAACATCCCCTGATTCGACGCCGCCTCCGACGCTCGTGCGGCTATGGGGCCGTGGGGGTGATGTGGCAGGTGGCGAACGACATACCGGAGATCGTCCCCGAACCGGCTGCGGAGGTCCTCCCAGGAACCCGTTGCGTGCGCGCAATAGGGGCATTCGAAGTCGATGTACTCGACGAGCGTGAGCTGGGCGTCCTCTGGTCCGCGGATGTGGTCGACTTCCGGATCAACGGGTGGTGTGAGCACCATCGGCAGATCTGCCGTCTCCTCTCCCCAGCGTTTCGCAGCAACCCGGAAAATCAACCAACCAAGCGCGGTAGCGAGCACCATCGCCACCAACACGCCGACGGTCGCTCGCCGACCCAGGTCGGACGTCGAGCCGAACGCGAGGCCGATCACCAGGAGCGACACGGTGAACCCGATCCCTGAAAGCGCCGCGCCGCCAAACACGCTGCCCATCCCGACACCCTCGGGTAGCCGACCGGCTCCAAGCTTCACAGCGACGAAGGTGGCGAGACCGATGCCGAGAAGTTTGCCGAGCACGAGACCCGCGATGACTCCCCACGTCACGGAGGACTGGAAGGAATCGACGAGCATGCCGCCGCGCAGGTCGACGCCAGCGTTCGCGAGCGCGAAGATCGGGACGATGACGAGCGCGGTCGGCACGCGCAAGACCTCGTGCATGCGTTCATTTACCGAGATACCTCGCGCCAAGCCTCGATCGACTGCGCGCGCCGATGCCGCGCTCGGCGACTGCCAGAAGTCGCGGAACAGCTGACGAGCCGCGACCACCTGCTGCCGACGCGTCGGGTAGGCGGGGACAAGGAGTCCTGCGACCATGCCCGCGAGGGAGGCGTGGATTCCGGAATCAACGGTCGCGAACCAGAGCACAATGACAATCAGCACGTACGGTATGGCGCTCCATTGGCGCGAATGACCCAGAAGCCACAACCCGGCGAGGCAGGCAACTGCGATCAGCAGCGGAACGAGCCGGATTTCGTCGCTGTAGACAATGCCGATGATGGAGACGGCGAGGAAGTCATCGACGACGGTGAGGGTGAGGAGGAACACCCGCAACTGGCCGGAGAGTTTCGGGCCGACGAGCGCGAGGGCACCCAACAGGAACGCGGTGTCGGTACCGACCACCGCGCCCCATCCACCGAGCCCGTCGCCGCCCGCGGTAGCCACGATCAGGATGTAGAAACTGCGGGCAGTGCCACGCCGGCGACGCCAGCGATCAACGCGAGACGCGCGCGGCTCGCGTCTCGGAGCGACCCATGCGCGAATTCCTGTCGCACCTCGAGGCCAACGACCAAGAAGAAGACCGCCATGAGGCCGTCGTTGATCCAGTGGTGCAGGTTCATGTGCAGTCCGAACCCGCCGACATCAACCCCAATCTCGACATCCCACAACCCGAAATAGGCCTCGGAGAGTGGCGAGTTCGCCCAGAGCAGGGCGACCGCTGCGACGACGACCAAGAGCACAGCCGAACCCGACTCCGTGCGAATCGTTCGCCAAAGAGTGCGCCGTTCTATCTGCCCACTCGTCATGTGGGCAGCATATCGGGACCCAAGGGCAGCGCCCGGCGGCGAGCCTTGTCGACCGTGCAGCGCGCAAGGCGTTCCTGTTCAACCCGTGTCGGCGTGAATCCAGCGCATCTTTAAAGTGGCTCTCGGCCGCTCGCGGTCTCACCTCGGTTATCAACGACAGCCCACAGACGAGCTTGGTCACCCCCCGCGATTAGGACGCCCTAGCTCTGGGCCTCGCCGAGGCGCGCTTCGGGCGTGAGCTCGGCGCGGAGACCGCCGCCGGTCGCAGCCCGGG
>CAYYKK010000414.1:0-5568 GCA_964467935.1 uncultured Polyangiaceae bacterium | reverse complement strand
AAATCCGATGGCGGCCGCCGACGCCTTCCGGGGCGGCTGGTTACATTCCGGCGATCTCGGCGTCATGCACGCCGACGGCTACGTGAAGATCAAGGATCGCTCGAAGGACATCATCATCTCGGGCGGAGAGAACATCTCGAGCCTCGAGGTCGAGGACGCGCTCTATCGTCACCCCGCGGTGATGCTCGCGGCGGTCGTCGCGAAGCCCGACCCGCGCTGGGGCGAGACCCCGTGCGCCTTCATCGAGCTGCGCCCCGGCGCGAGCGTGACCGCGGAGGAGATCGTCCGGCATTGCCGCGAGCACCTCGCCGGCTTCAAGATCCCGCGCGCGGTGGAGTTCTGCGAGCTCCCGAAGACCTCGACGGGCAAGATCCAGAAGTTCGAGCTCCGCAAGCGCGTCGGCTCGATCGAGGCCATCGACGTCTGAGGCGCGCCGAGGGAGGCGGCTCACCGAGCGCGCTCGATCTCGATCCGCCGCTTCTCGGCCGACGGCTCCACGAACGAGAGCGTGAGCGACGCCTCCTCCTCGAGGGCCACCGCCGCCGCCTTGGCGAGCTTCTCGAACGGGCTCAACACCAAGGTCGCGCTCGCCTTCTCGCGATCGACGCGCCACGTGCCCGCGACGAAGCCGTCGACGAGGAAGGTCGCCGCGACGCGGAGCGCCGGCAGGAAGACCCGCTTCTTGTGGGCGGGCGGGACGAACCGCGCGCGGTCCGCGTGCGAGAGGACGAGGTTGTCGAACTCGGGGAGGAGGCGCGCTGGCGCGTCGACGTCCGCGCCGGGGCGCGGCGCGCTCGGCAGATCGAAGAGCTCCTTCTTCTTCGCGTCCCGAAGGACGACGAGCTCGTCGCGCATCGACTCGAAGATCGCCTTGAGCCCGTCGCGCCCGGACCACGTCTGCGCGTCGGCCGGGCCCGCGGGCCCGAAGGCCGCGAGGTAGCGCCGCACGAGCTCCTTCGGATCGTCCTTCTTCGTGTCGATCTTCGCGCCGAGCCACGACGCCGCCACGGTGAAGTCGGCGGACGCAGGGAAGCACCACGCGTCCTTCGTCGGCACCTGCACGAGCGGCAGCCGGCACCGGGCCGCGTACGCGATGGCTCGCACGTCGAGCCCTTCGGCCTCCTTCGCGAGGAGCTTCCGATACGCGTCGAACGTCCTCGGCTCGGCGAAGAACCGGGCCGCCCTCCCGACCCACGCGTCGACGTCGAGGCCGTCGAGGCGCGCCTTCAGGATCTGCTTCATGCCCCTCTCGATGGCCGGCGCGAGGCTGCCGTAGAGGCCCGCGAAATCGCGCGCGGTCATCACGTGGATCGTGCCGCGCAGGCTCGTCGCGCGGACGACCTCGCGATCGACGAGGAGCTTCGCGAGCGCCTCACGGCGGAAGCCTGCGACGCGCGCGAAGAGGCCGACGAAGGGCGGCCGCGCGACCTGCGCCTGCATCGCCACGAGCCGCTCGATCGCGCGCGGGATCGTGATCTTCTCTCGCGAGAAGAGCATCTGCCGCGCGAGGGTCGCGCGATTGAGATCACGGAGGGTGAGCGCCGCCGGAGCCATCCTCCGTGCTTATCCGAAACCTCGCGCAGGTGCAGCGACCAACGCTCGGCTTGCTTCGCCGGCCCAACTCGAATCACCATGCGCCATGCCCTTGCCGGCGGAGGTGCGTGCATTCGAGGAGCGCGGACGGCGCGTGCGCGTCGGCGCCCACCACGTCTTCGCGATGGAGACCGAGCCCGTCGGGCGTCCCACGCTCCTCCTGCTCCACGGCTTCCCGACGAGCTCGTACGACTTCGTCGCCGCGATGGATCGCCTCGGCGACCGCTACCGCATCGTGACCCTCGATTACGTCGGCTTCGGCCTGTCCGACAAGCCCGCGCGCTTCGGCTATTCGATCTTCGAGCACGCCGACGCCGTCGAATGCGTGGCGCGCGCGCTCGGCGTCGGCGAGTGTCACCTGCTCGGCCACGATCTCGGCACGAGCGTCGTGTGCGAGCTGCTCGCGCGTCGCGAGCGCGGGCTCCTCGGCTTCGCGCCGCGCACGGTGACGCTCACGAACGGGAGCGTCCACATCGAGCTGTCGCAGCTCACCCTCTCGCAGCGCGCGCTCCTCACGCGCGTCGGCCCTCTCGTCGCGCGCCTCGGCAGCGAGGCGCTCTTTCGTGCGCAGATGACGCGCCTCTTCGGAAAGCCCGTCGACGAGCGCGAGCTCTCGGCGATGTGGGCGCTGCTCTCGCGGGAGGACGGCGGCGCGCGCCTCCACCAGACGATCTCCTACGTCCCCGAGCGCTACCGCTTCGCCGAGCGCTGGATCGGCGCGCTCGAGCGCCTCGATCTCCCGGCGCACCTGCTCTGGGGCGTGCTCGATCCCGTGGCCGTCGTCGCCATCGCGGAGCTCCTCGCCCGCGAGATCCCGATGGTCACGCTCACGCGCCTCGAGGGCGTCGGCCATTACCCGCAGGTCGAGGCGCCCGACGCCTGGTCCGATGCCGTCCGCGCCTTCACGGCGCCTCACGATCCGAGCCCGTGAGCGCGAAGCACCCGATCACGTTCCCCGAGGAGCTGCCGATCTCCGCCTCGGTGCGCGACATCGCGGCGGCCATCGACGGCCACCCCGTGGTCATCGTCGCCGGCGAGACGGGCTCCGGAAAGACGACGCAGCTGCCGAAGATCTGCCTCGCGATGGGGCGCGGCCTCGAGGCGCACATCGGCGTGACCCAGCCGAGGCGCATCGCCGCGACCAGCGTCGCCGCGCGCGTGGCGAGCGAGCTCGGCGTCGAGCTCGGGCGCGAGGTCGGTTACCACATCCGTTTTTCGAAGCGCGCCGGCGCCGACACCTACGTGAAGTTCATGACGGACGGCATCCTCCTGGCCGAGATCCAGGGCGATCCATCGCTCCGCGCCTACGACACGCTGATCATCGACGAAGCGCACGAGCGCACGCTCAACATCGACTTTCTCCTCGGCTTCGTGAAGCGGCTCGTCCCGAAGCGCCCCGACCTCCGCGTCGTCATCAGCTCCGCCACGCTGGAGATCGATCGCTTCCGTCGCTTCTTCGACGACGCCCCGGTGATCCGCGTCTCGGGCCGCACCTTCCCGGTCGAGACGATCTATCGCCCGCCCACGGCCGAGGAGGGCGATCTCGCGGAGGCGATCGCGAACACCGTCGAGGAGATCACGTCGATCGATCCGCGCGAGGACATCCTCGTCTTCCTCCCCGGCGAGCGCGAGATCCGGGAGACCCTCGTCGCGCTCGAAGAGCACGCGCTGCCGCACACGGTCCTCCTCCCGCTCTATGGTCGGCTCTCGCAAGCCGAGCAGCAGCGGGTCTTCCGCCCCGCCTCCGAGCGACGCATCGTGCTCGCGACCAACGTCGCCGAGACGTCGCTGACGATCCCCGGCATCGTCTACGTCATCGACACGGGGCTCGCGCGCATCAACCGCTACGTCGCGCGCACCGGCGTGACGCAGCTGCTCGTCGAGCCGATCTCGAAGGCGAGCGCCGATCAGCGCAGGGGCCGCGCCGGCCGCGTGCGGAGCGGCGTGTGCTTCCGACTCTACGAGGAGTCCGATTTCGCGCTCAGGAGCGATTACACCGATCCGGAGGTGCTGCGGGTCGGGCTCGCGGGCGCCATTCTGCAAATGAAGGCCACGGGGCTCGGCGACATCGCCCACTTCCCCTTCCTCGATCCCCCGCCGAAGCGCGCCGTCGACGAGGGCTACCGCGTGCTCGACGAGATCGGCGCGCTCGACGACGACGGCGCGCTCACCCCCATCGGCGACAAGCTCGCGCGCCTCCCGCTCGATCCGCGCATCGGCCGAATGATCCTCGGCGGCGAGGCCGAGGGGGCGCTCAAGGAGGTGGTCGTCATCGCGGCCGCCCTCGGCATCCAAGATCCGCGCGAGCGCCCGCACGCCCACGCGAAGCGCGCGGACGAGATCCACCGACGCTTTCGCAACGACGACTCGGACTTCGCCTCGCTCCTCTCGCTCTGGGCGTTCTATCGCAGCGCGCAGGCGTCGAAGACCCGCCGACAGCTCGAGAAGCTCTGCCGCGACACGTTCCTCTCGTATCCGCGGATGCGCGAGTGGATCGACACGCACCAGCAGCTCTCGTCGATCGCCCACGATCTCGGCTTCCGCCCGAACCACGCGCCCGCGAGCGTCGAGGCGCTGCATCGCGCGCTGCTCCCGGGCCTCTTGAGCCGCATCGGCATGTGGCACGCCGAGGACCGCAGCTACGTCGGCGCGCGCCAGACGCGGTTCGCGCTGCACCCCTCGTCGGGGCTCGCGAAGAAGCCACCGCCGTGGGTCGTCGTCGCGGAGCTCGTCGAGACGTCGAGGCTCTTCGGACGCACGGCGGCCAAGATCGATCCGGAGTGGCTCGAGGCCGTAGGCGCCGCGCAATGCAAGAAGAGCTACGGTGAGCCGCATTGGTCCGAGCGCTCGGCCCAGGTGATGGTCCGCGAGCGCGTGTCGCTCTACGGCCTGCCGATCGTGAAGGACCGCAGCGTCCATTTCGGTCCGATCGATCCCGCCGCCTCGCGCCGCCTCTTCCTCTTGCACGCGCTCGTTCGACAGGAGTGGTCGCCGCGGCCTCTGCCGCCCTTCGTCGAGCACAACCGCGCGCTCTTCGCGGAGGTGCACGCGCTGCGCGCGCGCGCGCGCCGGAGCGACATGCTCGCCGACGACGACGCGGTCGGCGCCTTCTTCGAGTCGCGCGTCCCCGAGGGCGTGTACTCGGGCAAGACGTTCGACGCGTGGCGCGCCGGCGTGGACCCGAAGCGCCTCTGCCTCTCGCTCTCGGACGTGCTCGTCGGCGACGACGCCGACCTCACGAAGGAGCGCTTCCCGGATCGGATCGAGGTCGCGGGCGCGTCGCTGTCGCTCGCCTATCGCTTCGAGCCCGGCGCGGACGACGACGGCGTCACCGCGACGGTGCCCGTCGCCCTCCTCCCGCAGCTCGATCCCGCGGTCCTCGAATGGACGATCGGCGGGTGGGTGGTCGAGAAGATCTCGCTCCTGCTCCACGACCTTCCGAAGGGACCGCGCAAGGCGCTCGGCGCGATCCGCGAGGCGGCGATCTCCATCGCCGAGACGCTGAAGCCGTTCGAGAGTCCCTTCGTCGCGTCGCTCGCGCGCGCCGTCACCGAGCGCACGGGCGAGCGCGTGACGGCGGACGACTTCCCCCTCGATCAGCTCCCGCCCCACCTGCGGCTCCGCTTCGTCGTCGTCGACGGCAAGGAGACGCTCGGCGAAGGCCGCGAGCTCGCCGAGCTCCAAGCGAGGTTCGGCGCCGTCGCGCGAAAGGCGTTCCAAGCGCGCCCGCGCGACACGTGGGAGCGCGAGGGCATCACCTCGTTCCCCCCCGGCGGCTGGCCCGAGGAGATCGCCGTCGACGCGCGCGGCCTCCGCATGACCGGCTTTCCCGCGTTCGTCGACGCCGGCGCCACGGTGTCGCAGCGCGTGCTCGAGACGCGGGAGGCCTCCGACGAGGCGTCGCGCGCGGGGCTCTGCAAGCTCGTGCTCCTCGCCCTTGGCGCGACCCTCGAGAAGATCGAGAAGGAGCTGCCG
>CAYYKK010000413.1:0-5574 GCA_964467935.1 uncultured Polyangiaceae bacterium | reverse complement strand
CGCGCGACGGGCCGGGCGCCGAGGCGGCAATCCTAGCCGACCGCGCGTGGCTCGGCGCCCGCCTCGACGAAGGTCCCGCCGCGGGCGGTCCCTCGGCGCCCTACCGCCAGTCGGAGCGCCTCGCGCTCTACGAGGCCGCGATCGACGTGCTCGCGCGAGGAGGCCACACCTACCTCTGCGATTGCTCGCGAGCCGAGATCGCGCGCGTCGCGAGCGCGCCGCACGAGGGCGACGAAGGGCCTCCCTACCCGGGCACGTGTCGCAGCACGGGCATGGGCGCCCGCCGGTTCAAGCGCCCCCCTTCGATCCGACTGCGCGTGCCGGACGAGCCGGTCGCCTACGTCGATGGCGCCTCGGGCTCGGTCCTCGCGCGCCTCGCCGGCGACTTCGTCCTTCGTCGCGGCGACGGCGTCTTCGCTTACCAGCTCGCGACGCTCGTCGACGACCTCGCGATGGGCGTGACCGAGGTCGTCCGTGGCCGCGATCTCGTCTCGTCGGCGCCACGACAAGCGCTGCTCGCGCAGCTGCTCGGCGCCGAGCCCCCTCGCTACGTTCACGTGCCGCTGCTCTTGGGCCCGGGGGGCCAGCGCCTCGCGAAGCGCGACGGTGGCGTCACCATCGCGGATTTTCGCGCCCGCGACGTGCGCCCCGAGGTCCTCGTGCGCGCCATCGCGGCCGCGTACGGGCACGTCGTGACGGAGCAAGCGCCTCCGCTCGAGGCGCTCGCGAAGATGTTCGACGCCGCTCGCTTTCCAGGGGAGAGTGTGGACGTGCTGACCATCACGGACTTCGTCTAGGGCCCGGCGTGCACACCGCCTTTCGACCCGAGTCGCTCGTCGGCACGACCTTGGCCGGCGACTTTCGCCTCCTCGGCCTCCTCGGCTCCGGCGGGATCGGGCACGTCTACGTCGCGGCCTCGGCGCAGGCCGAGGACCCTCCGCGTCGCTTCGCGCTGAAGCTGCTCCGGCCCGAGCTCTCGAGCCGATCGCACGTGGTCAGCCGCTTCGAGCGCGAGGCGATGGCGGCGTCGCGGGTGAGGCACCCCAACGTCCTCACCGTGCACCGTCCTGTGACTGTGCTACAACAGACTCGCTTCTTCACCATGGAGCTCCTCGTCGGGCTCGACCTCGCCGACACGCTCGCGCAGGTCGGGCGGCTCCCCCTCGCGCGCGCGCTCCGGATCGTGCGCGGCGCGGCGCGTGGCCTCGGCGCGGCCCACGCGGCGGGCGTCGTGCATCGCGACGTGAAGCCGGAGAACCTCTTCCTCGTCCACGCTCCCGATGGCAGCGAGGAGGTGAAGGTCCTCGACTTCGGCGCGGCGTCGCTGCTCGGCGACGAGGGCGCTCGCGCGCGCCGCATCACGTCCCGCTCCGGCGCCGTCGGCACGCCCGAGTACATGGCGCCCGAGCAGCTCGCGGGGGCCGAGGGACACCCCACGGCCGACGTCTACTCGCTGGGGATCGTGCTCTACGAGGCGCTCTCTGGGAGCGTGCCGTTCGCCGCCCCGAGCTGGCAGGAGATCGCCGATCTCCAGGCCCGCGCCGCCGTCCCGGAGCTGCTCGGGGCGTCCGCCGAGCTGCGGAGGGTCCTCTCCATCGCGCTGGCCAAGGATCCGAGCCGGCGCTTCGCCTCGATGGCCGACGTCGAAGCGGCGCTGGCCGCCCTGCCCGAGGCGCGCTGATCCCCGGGCTCGGACCGGAAAAATGGGGTGCGGACGGTCCGACCCCAGGGGATACTTTCAGGCAAGGGTGGGATCTGCTATTTCGCACAGGTCCCCCATCCTCCAAGGGTCGGTCGACCCCCCATGACAGTGACTGATTCTCGCCTCGACGGCGAAGCGTGGCCCAGCGTGGTCGACGAAAAAGAAGACGCCGGTTCCGAAGCACCGGCTCCACGCGCTCGACGCCGTGCAACGCGCGCGTCGCGCAGCACGACGAGCGCGGGCGCATCCATCGGCGATCCCGCGGCGACGGCATCGCGCCCGCCGCGCGCCCGTCCGCCCGCGCCGAGCCCAGCCGCCGCTCATCCGATCCTCGAAGATGCGGCGTCGCGAGGCGCGGACGCGCGCGACGGCGCACCCCGCGGAACGTCGCCTGAACGCGCGCGCGCCGACGGGCCGGTCGACGAAGGGGGGCGCCGTCGCGGCCGCGCTCCGCGTAGCCCGGAGGACGAGCCGCTGCCGCGCACGACGATGTCCGACCGGCGCGACGGGCCGGATCTCGGATCGAGCGCGCCCTGGCCCGAGGCCGACGCGCAGAGCGGCGCACCGGCGCGTCCCCGCGAGCCGTCTCCGGACGATCCGAACGCACCCCGCCGGCACCCGTGCATGTTCGACGAGTCGCGCATCGATCCCGACGTCCAGAAGGTCTGCCGAAGGCTCGCGCGCCACGGCTACGAGGCCTACCTCGTCGGCGGTGGGGTCCGCGATCTGATGCTCGGCAAGCAGCCGAAGGACTTCGACGTCGCGACGAGCGCGCGACCCGAACAGGTGCGCGAGCTCTTCCGAAACTCGCGCGTCATCGGGCGACGATTTCGACTCGTCCACGTCCTCTTCCACGGCGGCAAGGTCATCGAGGTCGCCACGTTCCGACGCAATCCCCGCGAGGACGATCCCGAGAGCGACACGCTCCTCATCCGCGCCGACAACGTGTTCGGCGAGGCGCACGAGGACGCGACGAGGCGCGACTTCACCATCAACGCGCTGTTCTTCGACGTCGAGCGCAGCGAGATCCTCGATTGGGTCGGCGGGATGGGCGATCTCGAGAGGCGGGTCGTGAACACGATCGGCGAGCCCGAGGTCCGATTCCACGAAGATCCCGTCCGCATCCTCCGCGCCCTCAAGTTCGCTGGCCGCTTGGATCTCGGGATCGAGCCCGCGGTGTACGACGCCATCGTGTTCTGCCGGGACAGCCTCGCCCTGGCGGCGCGCCCGCGCGTCTCCGAGGAGATCCTCCGCCTCATGCGCGGAGGCGCCGCGCGCCGCACGATCTTCCTCGCCTGGGAGACCGGCGTGCTCGACGTGCTGCTGCCGGAGCTGTCGTCGCTGCTCTACGACGCGTGGGCGAGCGAGGACTCCGCACCGCCGAGCGGGGCGCCCGGCGCCGAGGGCGCGAGCCCCCCGCCGTCGGCGGGCGCGCGTGTCTTCCGCCTGCTCGACTACATCGATCGACGCACCCAGAAGGAAGGTCCGCTCGACGACGCGCTCCTCTGGACACTCCTCTTGCTCGAGCCGCTCAAGGAGGCGTGCGACGGCGTGAAGGATCGCGGCGTCGCGGTGGCCGATTTCCTCGAGCCGCTCGTCGAGAGGCTCGCGATCCCGAGGCGATTCGCCGACTCGATGCGCCGGATCCTCGGCGTCTTGCCGCGGCTAGAGAGCGGGCGGGCAGGGCGCTTCGCGCGCACGGAGATCTTCGAGCTCGCGCTCCAGGTCGCGTACGCCGATCTCTCGGCGCGCGGGCTCCCGACGACGACCCTGAAGCCGCTGCTCTCGGCCGCGCAGAACGAGCCCGCCGCCCGCGGCGAAGCCCGCCGCGGCGACGGTCCGACCCGCGGCGAGCCCGGATCGCGCGCGCGGTCGCCGAGGTCCCGCTCACGAGAGTGACCGACTTCGCGCGCGGCCGTTGCTCGGGAACGATCCTCGTGCTCTCTTTTCCAAGGTGTCGATGATCCGAGCCTGGACCAAGCTCGCGGCCCCCCTCGGGCTCGTCGCCCTCGTGGTGCTGGCCGGAGGTCCGATGACCGCCGGCGCCGAGGCACCCGTTCCGCCGAGCTCGCCGCTCCACGAATACGTCGCGCCCGACGCGAACGAGGACGTCTCGTTCGCCGCCACCACGATCGACGGCAACCTCCCTGCGGCCCTCGACACGCCGAGCGGCATCGCCACGGCGCCCGATCCCACGCGTCCGCCGGACGCGAAGAACCTCTATTCGGGCGGCACCTCGGACGACAGCCCGAACAGCACCTACGAGCCGGATCGCGACACGCGCCAGCCCGAGGTCGAGAACTACGAAGATCCGTTCTCGCCGTCGACCTCTCCGTTCAAGCGCCTGCGCGCCTTCGACACGGTCGATCCCGCCTACACGCTGCGCGTGGCGCACGCTGCGCTGTCGGTGATCACCGTCGGCGGTCAGGCGGGCAGCGACGACGAGCCGTTCTTCGCCGACTTCTCGGTCGATCTCCTGCCGGACGAGCCGGTCCGCATCCCGAGCGTCGGGCCCGGCGCGCGCGTGCTCAAGCTCCACACGACCCCGGAGACGACCGCGAGCATCCTCCACGACGGTGCGGACAACTGGTTCATGCGCGGCACGGAGCGCAAGCGCGTGCGCGTCGTCATGGAGATCGCGATCGCGCGCGCGACGTTCGGCAGCGAGATCGCCGACGTGAGCTGGGATCGCCTCTCGACGTTCGTGCCCGCGCAGCCGGAGGCGCACCGCGCCGCCGCGCAGAAGGTGCTCGACACCATCGGCGTCTCGAGGTCGATGAGCGTGCCGCAGGCCACGGCGAAGCTCGTCGCGTACTTCCGCGACTTCACCCCGTCGACCGATCCGCCCCACGAGAACGGCGACATCTACCTCGATCTCGCGCTGTCGAAGAAGGGCGTCTGCCGGCACCGCGCGTTCGCCTTCCTCGTGACCGCGCTGCACCTCGGGTTGCCGGCGCGCATGATCGTGAACGAGGCGCACGCCTGGGTGGAGGTGTACGACGGGAACCTCTGGCATCGGATCGATCTCGGCGGGGCCGCGCTGAACCTCGACGATCCGCCCGACGCGTCGAAGCCTCAGTACCAGCCGCCGCCCGATCCGTTCGCGTGGCCCGACAGCGCGCAGCAAGGCTCGGGGCAGGGGCTCGCGAACCGGATGCGCAAGGACGCGGGGCTCGGCGATCCGCAGAAGAGCTCCGGCAGCGGCGCGAGCGATCCCAACGGCTCGTCCGCCCCGCCGTCTCCGTCGAGCGCGTCGCCCGATCCCTCGAGCGCGCCGAAGCAGAGCGATCTGCCGCCCACCAAGCTCGAGATCGAGACCGTCGAGAAGAACGTTCGGCGCGGCACGAGCCTGCGCGTCAAGGGCAAGGCCGAGAGCGGGGCGGCGTGCCGGAACATCCGCGTCGACGTGAGGCTCAAGAGCGAGGCGCACCCGAACGGCATTCCCATCGGATCGCTGTCGACGGACGACGCCGGCGCGTTCGACGGCTCGGTGATCGTGCCGCGCGATCTCGCCGCGGGGGACTACGATCTCGTCGTCTCGACGCCCGGGGACTCGCGCTGCGGCCCGGGAACGGCGCTCTAGTCGTCATCGGCCGAGACGACCCGACGACGAAGGCCCCGGCTCTCCATCGGGAGCGCGGGGCCTCTCTCGTTCGTCGCGTGATCGAGCGGCTACTTCTTGATGAGCGCCTTCACCTCGTCGGCGATCTTCTTCTCGTCACCCGCCTCGTACTTGGCGTGCATGCTCGTGATGTTGCCGTCCTTGTCGATGATGAAGCTCGTCGGCATGTTCGGCGGGTTGTAGGACTTCGCGGTGCCCTTCTGCTTGTCCCAGAGGATCGTGAACTTCACGCCGGTCTTCTTGGCGAAGT
>CAYYKK010000412.1:0-5580 GCA_964467935.1 uncultured Polyangiaceae bacterium | reverse complement strand
CGCCCCGCGAGCGCGCGCTCGTGCGCGGGTTCGAGCGCATGCTCGCGTCCCCCGCGAGCACCGCGTACCGCCGCACCACGACCGCGAGGCGCTCGGCGGACGAGGCGCTCGACGAGGAGGACTGGATCGAGCGCGTGCTCCCGGAGGTCGCGCCCTTCGTCCGCGAAGCGTCAGCGGCGGAGACCGACGAGCGCGTCGCCGCCCCCGCGGCGCGTCGGCCGGACGAGGCGCCTGCCCCCATCGACTGGGGTCCAGCCAAGCGCATCGCCGCGACGGTGGGCGTCTGGGTCGGGCTCGTCGCCGCGATGGCCGGCCTCTGGTTCGCCACGGGACAGGATCGCGCGGCGAACCCGAGCGAGCTGCTGCTCGCCGTCACGATCGGCCTGCCCGCGCTCTTCGTCGTCGCGCTCGTCGCGCTCTCGGCGATGCGCGTCCGGTCGCTCTCGACGCGCAGTCGACGCTTGCTCGATCGCCTGGTCGGCGTCGCGCGCGCGCCCGACGACGAAGTGCGCGGCGAGCTCGAGGCGATCGCGCAGACCTCCGACCCGATCATCGGCGGGCAAGCGCGGCTCGCGCTCGCGGAGCTCCACGCGCGCGCCGGCGACTTCGAGGCCTCCGCCGAGCAGGCGGCGCGCGCCCTCTCGCGGCTCGAGCGGAGACTGATGCGCGCGGTCGCCTCCGACGCGCTCATCCCCTCGTTGCGAGCGGCGCGCGCGCTCGCGCACGCCGCGCTCGGTCGCGTCGACGACGCGAGGAGCGAGGTCGAGGCCCTCGGCGACGACTATGCGTCGCGGGGTCGCGCCGTCTTCTCGGTCGAGCTCGTCGCGTTCGCAAACGAGGGTGCGCTGCTCGAAGCGGCGCGCCTCGCCGAGGCGCGGCCGCCGGGCGTCTCGCTCGATCGGCCGGTGGAGGTGCTCGCCGATCTGGTTCGCGCGACGCACGCGCCCGCGGGGCTCGGCCTCGCGGAGGCCCAGCGGCTCGAGCGCGACCTCGCCGATCCGTCGGTCCGGAGGTGGCTCGAGCGCGCCGCGCCGAGGGCGCTCGAGGCGTTCGAGGAGCGCGCGCCGGCCGAGCCCGCGACGGGCGGCGAGCGCGTTCGGATCGCCGCTGCGCCCTCGGGAGCGCCGAAGAACGGGACGCGGGAGGCCGAGGAGCTGGAGGCCGACGCGATCGCCGACGCCCTCGTGGACGAAGCGACCGCCGAGGATCGCCGGCTGCGGTGACGCGGAGATCGCGCCGATCAGTTGCCCGACGTGACGGTCCCGCGAGGGGAGCAGACCGACGAGCCGCCCGCCCCGCCGGCTCCACCTGCGCCGCCGGTGCCCGTCGCGGAGGTGGTGACGACCGCCGGACACGCCGGCGCGCAGAGCCCGAGCGAGCACTGGTCCATGTCGGCGCACGACGCGACCGCGGCGACGGCGACGACGCCGATCACGATGGCGACGGCGCGCCGGCTCACAGCGCCGCTCCCGTGAGCACGAGCCCGCCCTCGCCCGGCCCCGCGAACGGCAGGAGCAACGCCGAGCCCTTGCGCGCGGCCGGTCGCCCCTCGGGCCACAAGAGGTACACGATGCCCGCGACGGCGCAGGCGACGCCGATCGCGAGCCCGCCGCGACCGACCTTCTGCCAAGTGTTGTGCGCCGAGGCGGCGTCGCTCACGGCGCTGCAACGGGACGCGAAGCCCGGCGTCGTCGGCTGACACAGCCCGCCGTCCTTCTTGATGGAGGCCGCGTCGCGCTCGGCGATGGTGCCCTGGTGACCACCGACCACGACCCCCGCGATGCCGATCCCCACGCCCGCCGCGCCGAGACCGAGGAGCACGATCCCCGGGATGTCGTTTCGCTTCGCGAAGGGTGGCGTCGGCGTCGGGTCGAATGCGTCCGAGCCTCGGCCGCGCGACAGCGCGGGATCGACCAGCGGCGCGGGCTCGCTCGGATCGACCGCCGGCATGCCCCCGAGATCGTCGCTCGAAGGCCCGTCGGCTGGGGGCCCGTCCCCCGCCCGGTCGCTCGCGTCTCCCTCGGCCCACGCCACGTACGGCATCTGCAAAACAAATGCAGCTACGATGCCATAGATAGCTCGTCTCATCTCGTCTCCTGCCGGCGAGGCGCCCGTCGGACCTCCTTCGGACCAGGTTTTTCGGGCGGAGGCAAGGGAGTCGGCCTACCATCGACGCCATGAACGACTGGCTCCACCGCGCCCCCAAGGCCTTCGGCGGCAAGCAGGTCCACCGCCTCGGCCTCGCGGCGAACTACGGGATCGACGAAGACGGCGTGCGCGCCGCGATGGATCGAGGGGTGAACTTCTTCCTCTGGACGTCGCGCGGAAAGAGCATGAAGAACCCGCTGCGCGCGGCGATCCAGGAGCGGCGCGAGGACATCGTCGTCGCGGGCTTCCCGACGGTCGGGTGGTTCGGCTGGGGCGTCCGCCGCGGGGCGGAGAGCCTCCTCAAGTCGCTCGGCACCGACTACCTCGACCTGTTCCTGCTCGGCTGGGTGGGCGTCGGCGCCGCTTGGACGAGCACGACGGAGCGCGAGCTCGTCCACCTGCGCGAGAGCGGCACGGTGCGCTCGAGCGGCGTCAGCATCCACGACCGACCGCGCGCGGGGAAGCTCGCGGAGACCTCCCCGCTCGATCTCCTCATGATCCGCTACAACGCCGCGCACCCCGGCGCGGAGCGCGACATCTTCCCGCACGTCCAAAGCGAGCGGCCTTCGATCCTCGCCTACACGGGCACGGCGTGGAGGCGGCTCTTGAAGAAGCCGAAGGGCTGGGACGGTCGCGCGATGACCGCGGGCGACTGCTACCGGTTCCAGCTGTCGAGCCCGCACGTCGACCTCGCGCTCACGGGGCCTGCGAGCCGAGCCCAGCTCGAAGAGAACCTCGCCGCCGTCGAGAAGGGCCCGCTCTCGGGTGACGAGAGCGAGTGGATGCGCGCCTTCGGCAAGGCCGTGCACGGCTGACGGAGCGCGCGCGAGAGGCGAAGGTCAGCCGGTGAAGATCTCGGCGACCCACACGCGACCGTCGGGGCCCTTCACCACGCCGATGCCGAGGTTCGAGAAGCGCTTCTCGAGCACGTTGCCTCGGTGCGACGGGCTCGCCCAGAGGGCGCGGTGGGCGCGCTCGAGGGTCGACGCCGCCGCGACGTTCTCGCCCGTCGCGCGCGAGCTGATCCCCGCGGCGGCGACGCGGCTGCGGGGGTCGCCGTTGCCGACGTCGTGGCCGACGGTCTTCGTGTCGAACATCCGCTGCGCGTGCTCCTGCGCGAGCTGATCCAGGCGGGGATCGGCGGTGAGCGCGGCGAGCCCCTCGGCGGCGCGCGCGGCGTTCACCATGCGTCGCACGCCCTCGACGTCGCTGGGCGCGTTCTGCCCCGCATCCTCGCCGGGCGCGGGCGACTCGGCGAAGTGATCGGGCGGCATCGTGCCCGCGTGGATGTACGCCTCGAGCACGGGGCGCGGCCCCGTCGAGACGGTGGCGAGCACTTGGACGAACCAGACGCCGGGCTGATCGACGGAGAACGTCGCGCGGATCTCGCCCTGATCGTCCAAGCTCGCGAGCACCGTCTTGGGCAGGCCACGCGGCCCGAGCAGGACCACCTTCGCCTCGGTGGCCGGGACGAGCATGTGCCCCTTGAGCTTCACCCACTCTCCCGTGCGCGCGAGCGTCGGCAGCGGATCGAGATCGGCGAGCGCGTCCACGGCGACGACGCTGACGACGCTCACGCCCGCGCGCGAGGTCGCGCGCGAGACACCACAGCGCCGCTCCCCGAGCGGGTGCATCTGCTCGCTCCACTCGGTCACCCGCTTCTGGACGTCCGCCTCCTCGAGCTTGCCGCCCTCGATCGACCACGCGCGCGGCCAGACCTCGGGCGCGCCGGCAGCGCGCAGCGTCCAGCCGAGCTCGTCGGAGGCGAACGGCGGCTCGCCCCGGAGCTGTCGCCCCACGTTCCTCCCCGCGACCTGCACGAGCGACGCGTCGGTGCGCCCACAGATCTTGTAGATGGCGGAGTCGTCCCCGCTCGACGCGTCCGGATCGGGTGACCGCGTCGTCAGGCGCCAGGGCAGCGGCGGCGCCGCGGCGAGCCCATCCGCCCGCGCGCCGAGAGGAGCGGCGACGACGATCGAGAGGCCGAGCGAGAGGCCGACCGCACCGAGCAGGACGCGAAGCGTTTGGCTCATGGTCGCTCCGACACGGCGACGAACCGGCCGTCCTCGCCCGACGCGTCGTAGTCGAGGAGGTACTTCTCGACGTACCCGACCATCGCCTGGTGAACGCTCGACGGCGCCGTGCGAGCTCGCTCCGGGCGCCGCTTTCCGAGCACTTCGAACATGACGTAGCCGAGGAGCCCGTCGGTGTGCGCGAGCCGAAGGAGTGCCTCGGTCTGCGGATCGGGCGTGGGCTTTCTGCCCTCCTCGCTCGCGTTGCCGCGCTCGATGAGCAGCGCGCCGATCGCCGACTCGGTGCAGAGCATCTCCTCGACGGCCGTGAGGAAGTACGGCTCGTCCTGCGGCATCTCGAAGAGCGACGCGCGGAGCTCGGGCTCGTAGCGGAAGATCGCGCGACACCCCGCGTACATGCGCGCCCCGGGCGTCGGCGGCGCGGCCACGTGGATGACGCCCATCGCGTCGACGTCGAGGAAGACCGCGAACGGCTCGATGCGGGCCCGCTTCGGCGGCCCCTTCGTCATCGCGGCGGCGAGCGCGAGGGCGACCGTGCTCTTCGGATGGTACGCGAGCGCGTGGGCGAGCTCCTTGCGAGCGCCCGTGAGGTCGCCCCGCTTCGACAGGAGCGCCGAGAGCCCCGTGTGCGCCGTCGCGAGCGTGGGATCGACCTCGACCGCGCGTCGGTACTCGCTCTCCGCGCGCTCCGGCGCCGACGCCTCCAGCGCGTGCGCGAGCGCGACGTGGATCGCAGGGACGTCCGGGCTCTCGCGGTTCGCGGCGTCGAGGAGCGCGATCGCGTCGGGCCCGTCGCCGGCGCGCTCCTTCTCGACCGCTTCGTCGAACTTCGACCTCGCGTCGGCCGTGTACGTCGCGGGGACGAGCCGCGCCTCGCCGACCCCGTCGACGGCGGCGATCTTCCAGCCGTCCGGCTCGTCCTCGCCCGGAGGGCCGTACTGCGCGACCCAGTTCGCGAGCTCCGGTCGCGCGTCTTGCAGCGCGTATTGACGCGGGGACTTCTCGACGACCTCGGCGACCATCTGCGTGACCCGCACGGCCTCGCGCGGATCGACGAGCACGCGATCAGCGGCGTAGCCGAAGCGCGCGAGGTTCGGGAACGTCCGAGGCGCGGGCACCTGCACGGGGGCCGAGCCGGGGGCGAGGAGCTTCTCTTGCTCCGCCGAGTAGGGCGGGAGCCACGCGGGCAGCTCGCCCTCGCGTCCCCCCCGAGCGAGGGCGCTCTCGGCGCCGGGCCCCGCGTGACGGCAGCCCATCAGCAAGGCGCCGAGGGCGAGCAGGGGCGCAGCGACGCGCCATGACGCGGGCGCGCGCTCCGCGAGGCGCTCTCGTCGAGCACGAACCTGCCCACGCCCTCGGGTCACGCGGAGCAGCGTAGCAGACGAACGGCGGTCGTTCC
>CAYYKK010000411.1:0-5583 GCA_964467935.1 uncultured Polyangiaceae bacterium | reverse complement strand
GGCCCGATGACGCCGATGCACGTCACGCAGCGCAAGAAGCCGTTCTGGAAGTTGATGAGCCCGCGTCCGCGGAACGTGGTCCCCCCGAGCTCGGGGCGAGGCGACCACTCCGGTTTGTCGGGGCCGTCGCGCACGTCCGCGCCGAAGATCCCCTCGGGTCGCCCTCGTCCATCGAGGAGGTCGGGGCTCGTGTTGACCCGCACGAAGGTCTTGTCGTGCAGATCGTCGGAGGGGCCCTCGACCCGACCGACCTCGTAGACGACGCGCCCGCGCGCGTCGGTGACCTTGAGGTGGACCCAGAGCTCGCGCTCTTGGCTGAAGCCGGCGGGGACGCGGTGGCCCGCGCGCACGTTCTCCACTTCGATCGGGATTTCGAGCCGCGTCCCGCGCGTCCGCGCGCCCGCGACGTCGAAGCGGAACGTGCGCGCGAGCAGCAGATCTCGCCGGCGCTTCGCGGAGAGCGGCGTGCCGAAGAGGTCGAGCGTCTCTTCGTCGATGAGGTTGTCGGGGTACTCGTGCGAGAGCGGCAGATCGACGCCGGAGAGGTAGTGCGTCGTGACGGTCGCGCGCTCGCTCGAGGCTTGCGAGACGCGGGCCTCCGGGTAGCTGCCGGGCGCGCGCTCTTCGAAGTGCGTCCCGTCGGGGCAGAGCTCATCCTCGTCGTGTCCGCCGCTGGGGCTCGCGCCCGGCGCGCAAACGCCGGGGAAGCTCGACATGTGGCAGTCCTGGCACGTCGAGACCTTCTTGCCTTTGCGCTCCTCGAGACGCGCCCACGCGTCCCACTCGGAGTAGGCGTTGCGGAGGCGCTTGAAGCGCTCGCCCTTCGCGGCGCCGAGCGTGTCGGTCCCGAAGAGGCGCACGTCGTGACAGCCGCCGCAGAACTCGCTCGAGCGGAGGTAGCCTTCGGTCGAGGCGCTCGCGCGGCGATGGACGATCGGCGAGCCGGCGGTCGCGTGATCGACGCGCCCTCCTGGAAGGAGGAAGTCCGAGGGGCGGAGCTCGTAGCCGCTGTTCGCGATGCCGAAGAGCCCGCGCGCGTCCTCGGGGCGCGAGGCGAAGGTCGCGCCGGTGAGGAACGAGGTCCACGTGGGGTTGCCTTGGTAGGCCCCGCCGCGCGGCGACACGGGGCCGTGGACCTGGTGGCAGAAGCCGCAGCTGATGCCCTCCATGGCCTGCTGCGAGAGCAGATCGCGCACGGGAAAGCGCGAGCGAGGATCGCCCGTCGCGCGGCCCTGCCACGCGGGCATGCGGCCATCGAGGTTCTCGCCCGGCGAGTGACAGTTGACGCACCAATGCTCGCCGCCCGAGCCGCTGACGGGGAGGTTCGTCTGCGGGTTGCGGCACGCGTCGGTCGGCGTCGTCTTGCGGAGGATCCCGGCGCCGTTCGGGCAGTCCTCGTCGCGCCCCACCTGCTCTTCGATGAGCGACTCGAGCGCGTTGAAGAGCGGGCTCTTCACCGAGTGGCCCATCACGCTGCGGCGCCACTCCGCCGCTTGGCGCGGATGGCAGCTCGCGCAGTCGTGCGCCTCGGTCTCGCCCGCGACGAGGGCGCGCACGGTGCCGACGGGAGCTCGTCGCGCGGGGCTCGCGGGGGCAGGGGCGAGCGCCGCGAACGCGCCGCCCGCGATCGCGACGCCCAGGACGAGCGGCAGCGCCACCCCGAGCGCGCGACGGCCCGTCGTCGCGGCGCGGCTGCGCTTCGCGGGGCGCCCGACCCTTCGCCCATCGTCACGCTCCCCGGCGTTCTCGGCGTCGGGTCTGTCCCTCGTCCCGGCGGGCGCCTCGGGCTTCGTCGGGCGGGCGCGTCGCTCGACCGGGCGTGGCGCCGGGGCGGGGCCGGGAGCGCGCGGGGGCGGGGCCTCACCGCTCACGAGCGTGCGCTCGGCGCGATCTGGGTCGACGAACTGCGCGAGCGCCTCGGCCATGTCGGCCGCGCGCTTCGGGCGCTCGGTCGGGCTCGGATCGATCGAGCGCAGCACGAAGCTCTGGAGCCCCGGCGGCATGCTGCGCGCGATCGCGTCCTCGAACGGCGGCGCCTCTCGGTGCGCGCCCTCACCGAGCGCGTGGCGCAGCCCGGCGCCGGTGAACGGGTGCGCCCCGGCGAGGAGGCGATAGAGCAAGAGGCCCAGCACGTAGCGGTTCGCCGCCGCGTCCCAAGGCGCTCCGTCGGCTTGCGCGGGCGGTGTGTAGAGCGGTGACGCGGCCGAGATCACGCTCCCTCGGGCCGTTGCTTGGGCGCCGAGGAGCGCGCCGACGAGCTCGTCGGCGACGAGCACCGGGCGGCCTTCGAGGAGCGAGATCCCATCCGGGGTCAGCGCCCCCGCGCCGAGCGAGCGCTTCTCGAGCGCACCGAGCGCGAGCGCGACATCGCGCCCGAACGCCGCGGCGGCGCGCGCGGACCACGGGGCCTTCTGTCCGCGCATCGCCCCGGCGAGCGTCCGATGCCCCAGCCGGCGCACGAGCCAGACGCCCTCCTCGCTCGTCCCCGCGTCCACGAACCCGCCGACACCCAGCGCGCCGAGCTCGCACAGGCGGACCGCGAGCGCCTCGTCGGCCGGCGGGACGAGCCACAGCTCGCGCGAGGCGTGCTCTTCGTCGGAGAGCGCGAAGCGACGAGCGCGTCCGACGGGGTCGAGCGCCCGTCCCGCGACGTAGCCCGCGCCCGCCGCCGTCGCGCGCTTCACCGCCGCTGCCTCGAGCTCTGGTTCCTCGGCGAGCCCTCGCGTGCGCGGCTGGAGGGCTCTGCCGCGGGCGCGGACGTCGCGCCTCCGATCGTCGACGACGCCGCGGGCGGGGCGCTCACGGCGCGGGCGGCGTAGGCCGCCGCCCCGGCCAACAACGAGAGGACGACGATCACCGCGACCGCGATCCTCGTCGGGACCTCGCGCGGCTTCTCGCCTCGCTCGATGAGCGCGATGGTGTCTGCCCGAGGCGCCTCGTCTCGTCGCGCGTCCCCGTCGCGCGCTCGGCGCGCTTCGGCGCTCTCGGCGCCGCGCCTCGGCGAGTCGCCCCGCGGCGAAGCCTCGGCGCTCTCGGCGCGCGCCGCCTCGCCCTCGGTCGATCCGAGAGAGCGCCTCCCGGAGCCGGCCGACCGATCGCGCGGGGAAGGCGATCGACCCTGGCGCGAGGGCGAGCGAGGCGAGCTCGGCTCGGTCCCGAGGCTCGTCCCCGCGTCGGTCAGGAAGGGCTCGAGGCGCTCGACGATGTCCTCGGCGAGGTACGGCCGGTCCTCCGGCGCCTTCTCGAGGAGCTGGAACAGGAGCGCCTCGACCTCCTTCGGGAGATCCTTGCGCACGTCGTCCGAGAGCGCCGGAGGCTCCGCCGTGCACTGGAGGTTCAAGAGCTGACGCGGCGAGCTCGACGTGAAGGGCGGCTTGCCCTCGAGCAGCTCGTAGAGGATGAGCCCCAGGCAGTAGAGGTCCGAGCGGTGGTCGATCGTGTGCGCGTCGATCTGCTCGGGGCTCATGTACTGGAGCGTGCCGACGCTCTGCGTGTTGGTCTGGTTCATCGCCTCGATCACCTTGGCGATGCCGAAGTCCATGACCTTGATGGTGCCGTCGGCGAGCACCATGATGTTCTCCGGCTTCAGATCCCGGTGGATGATGGGCGGGACCTGCCCGTGCGCGGCGACGAGCGCGTTCGCGGCCGAGTGCACGACGGCGACGGCGTCCTCCCAGCCGAGGCGGCCGCGCTCGGCGATGACGCTGCGGAGCGTGCGGCCGTGCAGGTACTCGAGCACCATCACGAGCTCGCCGCCCACCTCGATGCTCGCGAGGCTCCGCACCACGTTGGGGTGCTCGAGGTGCGCGAGGATCTGCATCTCGTTCA
The DNA here is from genome assembly GCA_964467935.1 of uncultured Polyangiaceae bacterium. Classification (GTDB taxonomy): domain Bacteria; phylum Myxococcota_A; class Polyangia; order Polyangiales; family Polyangiaceae; genus CAYYKK01. The sequence goes on along the minus strand of CAYYKK010000411.1, from coordinate 1,755 downwards.
TGAAGAGCTTGCGCGCGTGATCGCTCTTCGACAGCTCCGGGTGCAGCACCTTCAGCGCCACCCGCCGCTTCGAGAGCCGCTCCTCGGCCTCGTAGACTTTGCCCATGCCGCCCTCGCCGATGAGCCGGCGGACGCGGTACTCCCCAAACTGTTCCATGCGCTCGTGGTCCTCGAAGAGGGCTCGGACTTGGCTTGAGACGTGCGACATGGCCACGGGGTCGGATTTTCCTGAAACGCCGTGCTACGAATCCGGCGTCAGCAGGGAGTAGCCCCAGAGGACCATTTCGTGACCGAGAAGACGTGTCGGCCCCGTAGTGTACGTGCCCTCCTCGCGGCTGCGGCGTTCTTCGTGCTCCTCGGCCCGGCGGACGGGTGCTCGCGCACCCCCGACGAGCCCGAAGCTTCCCGGGCGTCAGCGACTCCGCCGGCGGCGCCGCTGAGTTACAAGGCGCCCCCCAGCTGGAAGAAGAGCGAGTCGAGCGAGACCGGACCGCGACGCGCGGTGTTCAAGGTGCCGCCGGTCGGCGACGACAAAGAGGAGGGCGAGGCGGTGGTGCTCTTCTTCGGTCAAGGCACCCCGGGCGAACGCGACAAGATCTGGGACGAGTGGTTCGCGCAGTTCGACGGCGACGCGAAGAAGGACGCGAAGCGCACGAGCTTCGTCGTTCGCGGCATGCAGGTGGAGACGTTCGAGTTCGCCGGGACGTACAAGGTCAACATGGGGCCGAAGCGGCCGGGGATGACGAAGTCGCCGGTGCAGATCGTGAAGGAGCACTACCGAATGCTCGCCGCCGTGGTGCACACCTCGGATCGAGGCAACTGGTTCTTCCGCCTGGTCGGCCCCGACGCCACCGTGCAGGCGGCCGCGACCGACTTCAGGTCGTGGCTCGAGTCGGCGGAGTAGCTCGGCGCGCGCCGCGCGCGCTCACTTGACCGGCACGACGCTGAACGGAACGAGGATCTGGCGGATCGGCTTCGCCCCGATGTCCGCGAGGTCGAAGCTGCCGCCCGGGCCGCTCTTGGTGATCCCGAGGCTCACCGGATCGCCGGACTTGTTACCCGATGGCATCTGCATCTTCGATTGGACGTTGATCGTGATGATCGCGCCCTTGGCGTAGTCGCCGCCCATCTTGAGCGGCTGCGCCGCGAGCGCGGCCTTCACGCTCGCGGCGACGGCCTCCCACGCGGCGCTCGAGCCGCCGCTCTGGCTCAACACCCTCACGCTCTGGATCTTGCCGTTCGCCCCGACCGACACCTGGATCGCGGCTCTGGCTTCCGTCGGCACGTCCGAGCCCCAGACCGCGCTGCGCACGAAGCTCGCGACGGTGCCCGCTGCCGGCAGGTTGAGCCCGAGCTTCTTGTCCTTCTCGCGGATGTCGGCCGAGAGAATCTCGTTCGCCTTGTCCCGGTCGACCTTCTTCGCGGCGGGCGCCGCGGTGGGGGCCGCGGGCGCGGGGCCCGTGTCGGCGAGCACGCCGGGCAGCGCGTAGGCCTTCAGGCCGCCGGGGGCGCCAGGCATCGTCCACGTGTTCGCGCCCGGCGGGGCGTCCTCGTACTCGTTCGCGGGAGGCGTGGGTCCGGTCTCCGTCGGCGGCGTGGTCCCGGGATCCACCGCGCCGGTCTCGACGGGCGCGCGGCCCGTGCTCGGTCGCGCGTCGCGCGTGTCGGGCCGGAGATCGCTCGGCCTCTCGGCGACGGCACCCGGCACCGCGATCCGCGCGACCTCCGAGGGGACGTCCTCTTTCTCGATCTGCT
>CAYYKK010000410.1:0-5611 GCA_964467935.1 uncultured Polyangiaceae bacterium | reverse complement strand
CCGTGAGGGCGGCAAGACCGTCGGCGCGGGCATCGTCACGCAGATCGTCGAGTGAGCTGACCGGCTCGCGGCGCGGCTGATCCGCGCCGAAAGCTCGCAGCAACACCGGTTGGGGAGCGGCCCTCGAGGCCCTCCCCATCAGGTGTCAGATGGGCCTGAACGAGGCGCCGAGAAGAAATCGAAAAATGACCGGGAATCGAATCAGCGTCTCGCTTGCCTGCGCCGAGTGCGGCGCCCGCAACTACAAGACGGACGCCAAGGTCGGCCAGGTCGTCGAGCTGAAGAAGTTCTGCAAGCAGTGCAAGAAGCACACGCTGCACCGCGAGGCGAAATAGCTCGGTTGGGCTCGCTGGGGCGGGATCGCTCCCGCGGCTCGACGAACCGAGCGGCTCGACAACGAAGCAGAGGCTGAGACCGAAGTAGAGGCTGAGACCGAAGTAGAGGCTGAGACCGGTTACTGTAACTCAAATACGGGTATAGCTCAGTTGGTAGAGCAGCGGATTCCAAATCCGCAGGTCGGGAGTTCGAGCCTCTCTGCCCGTGCCCCCCGGTGAACGCCGCCGACAGTCGTCGAGGCGAAGCGCCCAGCGCCCCGTGAACGAACCGTCCCTCGAAAGAGAAGACCATGGCGAAGCGAACTGAAAAAGAAGAGTCCGAGACCGACGAGAAGTCCTCGGCCGACGCTTCGCCGGAGGACGAGGACGCTTCGCGCGAAGAACAGGGCGACGAGCGCTCCGAGGAAGAGTCGGACGACTCCGAAGAGCGCGACGCCGAGGAGGAGGACGCCTCGGAGGACGACGACGAAGAGGACGACGAGGACGAAGAGGACCGCGTCGCGGCGAAATCGGCCTCTGCGAAGTCGGCTTCTGGGAAGTCGACGTCTCAGAAGTCGGCTGGCACCGCCGACGAGGACGAGGACGAGGACGAGGACGAGGACGGCGAGGAGCTCGCCGAGAAGCCGGCGCTCGCGGCTCGCGAGGGCGAGGACGGCGAGGAAGAGGTCGTCCTTCCGACCCAGCTCGGCACCCAGCGCTACATCTTCGCCGCGTACCTCACGGGCGGGATGCTGGTCGCGTACGTGCTCGGTCGCGCCATCCACGGCGTCTGGTCGCACTACGCGAACCGCGATTTCTTCGTCTCCGCCGTGCCGACGCTCGCGGCCGTCTCCGACGACGGCAAGCAGACCTACTCGACCGTGCTCGCCGGCGTCCTGACGCTGCTCTTCCTGGTGCGGACCTACCGCAAGCCCGACGTCCGTCAGTGGACCGAAGAGGTGACGACCGAGATGACGAAGTGCGTCTGGCCGACGCGCAAGGAGGTCACCAACTCCACGATCGTCGTCATCACGGCCAGCGCCATCGCGACCGCTTACCTCTTCCTCCTGGACCGTCTGTGGGCCTTCGTCACCGGCTTGGTCTACGGAGCGGGAACATGAACCCCCGATGTCTCCCCAACCGACCAGAGAACGCTCCGCAGCTCCCGACCCGTCACTGGAGGCACGCGTGATGTCCGCCGCAGCTCAGCAGCCCTCGAAGAAGTGGTACGTCATCCAGACGCACTCTGGGTACGAGGCGAAGGTGCGCGATTCGCTCAACCAGCGCATCAAGCAGCACGCGATGGAAGACAAGTTCGGGGAGATCCTCATCCCGACCGAGTCGGTCACCGAGAACCGCCCTGGCGGCAAGACGCGCACGAAAGAGCGCCGCAGCCTGCCGAACTACGTGTTCATCGAGATGATGATGAACGAGCACACCTGGCACCTCGTGAAGGGCACGCCGAAGGTGACCGGCTTCATCGGCGATCAGACGCCCCAAGAGGTGCCGATCTCGCAGATCGAGAACCTGCGCAAGGGCATCGTCGAGGGCACGGCGAAGCCGAAGCCGCGCCTCTCGTTCGAGGTGGGCGAGGAGGTCCGCGTGCTCGACGGCGCGTTCGCGAACTTCACCGGCACGGTGGACGACGTGAAGCTCGACAAGCAGAAGCTGAAGGTCAAAGTGTCGATCTTCGGCCGACCCACGAGCGTCGAGCTCGACTTCTCGGCGGTCGAGAAGCGCTGACGCACTCCACCTGAGTTGCCCGAAGAGGGCGGTCCTTGCGGTCGCGCCGCGAAGCTCCTAACGGAGCCTCCGCAGCGTGAAGCGCCAACGAAGAGTTCTCTCGAGGTTTCGGCCTCGAGCGTGATGACGAGAGAGTCCCCCCATGAAGAAAGTCACCGGTTTCGTCAAGCTCCAGCTCCCTGCAGGCAAGGCCAACCCCTCGCCGCCCGTCGGCCCCGCGCTCGGTCAGCACGGCGTCAACATCATGGGCTTCTGCAAGGAGTTCAACGCCAAGACCGCGAGCCAGGGGGACCTCATCATCCCGGTCGTGATCACGGTCTACTCCGACCGCTCGTTCACGTTCGTGATGAAGACGCCGCCCGCGTCGGTCCTGCTCAAGAAGGCCGCCGGCCTCCCCACGAGCAAGAAGCCCGGCGCCGGCTCGAAGGAGCCGAACAAGACCAAGGTCGGCTCGATCTCGCGCGCGCAGCTGAAGGAGCTCGCCACGCAGAAGATCCAGGACATGAACGCCGCGAGCGTCGACGCTGCGATGAAGTCGATCGCCGGCACCGCGCGCTCGATGGGCATCACCATCACCGACTGAGAAGTCGATCACGGACGCGGCGCTCGGGTGATTTCCCTCGACGCCCCGTCAGGCGGACGCTCCGAGATCGTCGGGGCTGCTCCCTGGAGCACACGCGCCGCCACCCGAGTTCACCACGGTTTTTCAGGCGAGCCGTGGGAGGCGAAAGCCGCAGAGAAAAGGAGGCATGAATGCCTAAAGTCGCCAAAAAGACAGCTTCGGCCCAGACGAAAGTGGACCGAGCTCAAAAGTACGCGCTCGACAGAGCGTGTGCTCTCGTGAAGGAGGCCGCGTTCGCGAAGTTCGACGAGACCGTCGACATCGCGGTGCGGCTCGGTGTCAACCCCAAGCACGCGGATCAGATGGTCCGCGGCGCCGTCGTGCTCCCGCACGGAACCGGGCAGACCCTCAAGGTCCTCGTGTTCGCGAAGGGCGAGAAGGCGAAAGAAGCAGAAGCCGCCGGAGCCGACTTCGTCGGTGAGGCAGACCTGGTCAACAAGGTCCAGGAAGGCTTCATGGACTTCGATCGCGTCATCGCCACTCCCGACATGATGGGTCTCGTCGGCAAGCTCGGTCGCGTCCTCGGTCCTCGTGGCCTCATGCCGAACCCCAAGGTCGGTACGGTCACGTTCGACGTGAAGACGGCGGTCAGCGAGGCGAAGGCCGGCAAGGTCGAGTACCGCGTCGAGAAGGCTGGCATCGTCCACGCCCGCATCGGCAAGGTCTCGTTCGCGGCCGACGCGCTTCAGGCGAACGCGAACGCGCTCATCGGCGCGCTCCTCCGCCAGAAGCCCTCGACGGCGAAGGGCACCTACCTCCGGAGCATCACGCTCTGCTCGACGATGGGCCCCGGTGTCCGAGTCGATCCGCTGCAGTTCTTGAGCAGCAAAGAGGAGGCCTGACCATGGAGCGGTCGCAGAAAGAGGCTGCCGTCGCGACGCTGAAGGCGCGCTTCGACAAGATGACCTCGGTCGTGCTGCTCGACTACAAGGGGCTCAACGTCGAGGAGGTCACCAAGCTCCGAAACGAGTTCCGCAAGTCCGGCGTCGAGTATCGGGTCGTCAAGAACACGCTGATCAAGCACGCCGTGAAGGACAAGCCGTGGGCAGCCGCCTTCGGCAAGAACCTCATCGGCATGACCGGGTTCGCGTGGAGCTTCGAGGATCCGAGCGCGGCGGCGAAGGTCGTCAAGGCGTTCCGCAAGGACGTCGAGAAGCTGAAGGTGAAGGGTGCCCTGGTCGATGGGCAGCTCGTCGGGGCCGCCGAGGTCGAGACGCAGCTGGCCACCATGCCGGGCAAGGACGAGCTCCGAGCCATGCTGCTCGCGACTCTCCAGGCGCCGCTCACCCAGTTCGTCCAGCAGCTCAACGCGCCGGCGCAGAACTTCGCGTACCTGCTCAAGGCGAAGGAGGAGAAGGCGTAGCCGAGCAGGGCCGTTCGCCCCGCTCGACGAGAGCGAGGCAGCTCCCCCGCGGTGAACCGCGGAGCGGAGCGGGAAGGCCCCGATCGAGACCGCACCCGAGGCGCGCCCAGGCCAGCGAGGTGCACGCGTTTTCTTCTGCAACACAGTTTCAGGCGAGTCTCAGTCCCGACTGACCCGCCGACAAGATTTCAATCTCTGAAGGAGCTCATCATCATGGCTGACATCACCAAAGACCAGGTCGTCGACTACCTCTCCAACCTCCCCGTGATCCAGATCGCGGAGCTCATCAAGACCCTCGAGGACAAGTGGGGCGTCAAGGCCGCTCCGGCCGCCGTGGCCGTCGCCGCGGGTCCCGCTGCCGGTGGCGCTGCCCCGGCCGCCGCCGAGGAGCAGACCGAGTTCACCGTCGTTCTCGCGAACGCCGGCGCGAACAAGATCCAGGTCATCAAGGTGGTCCGCGAGATCACCGGCCTCGGTCTCAAGGAGGCGAAGGATCTCGTCGAGGCCGCCCCGAAGCCCCTCAAGGAGGGCGTCTCGAAGGCCGACGCCGAGGACTTCAAGAAGAAGCTCGTCGAAGCCGGCGCGACCGTCGAGCTCAAGTAGTTGTCCCTCGTTGCCGGGCTGTCCTAAGGGCGTGAGCCCGAAGGACGCCTGGGCGATCCGGCCGGGATCCCGCTGTCCGCAAGGGCAGAAAGGGCTTCCCGGCTGGGTCGTTGAGGAGACCGCCCCGCGGCGGTCCGCCACGGGGCGGCCCCGCACCACCCCCACCATCTGCTGAGACTCTGCGTGAAGACAGCGTGACGAGCTCCTCTCCAGGAGCTCCGACCGCGGACGGGAAGCCCTCCCGCCGCCGGGCGACGAGACCCCTCGCGCCCGTGGACTCGACGTCCGGAGCGCTGCCAGAAGTTGACTGACTTGGGAGGAATTCGATGCCGTCGATCGTCCAGACCAACTACCGCGTCCGCAAACACCTGGGGCGCGTTCGTCGCATCGTCGACGTTCCGAACCTGATCGACATCCAGAAGTCGAGCTACGACAAGTTCCTGCAGATGAACATCCCGCCGAACCAGCGGGAAGAGGTGGGTCTCCAAGCGGTCTTCCGATCGGTCTTCCCGATCAAGGATTTCAACGGGACGAGCGAGCTCGTCTTCGTGTCCTACAACCTCGAGCCGCCGAAGTACGACGTCGAGGAGTGCCGTCAGCGCGGCATGACCTACTCCGCGCCGATCAAGGTCACGAACCAGCTGATGATCTACGACACCCGCGACGGCGGGGAGCGCATCGTGCGCGACATCAAGGAGCAGGAGGTCTACTTCGGCGAGCTCCCGCTGATGACCGACACCGGTACGTTCATCATCAACGGCACCGAGCGCGTCGTCGTCTCGCAGCTCCATCGCTCGCCGGGCGTCTTCTTCGATCACGACAAGGGCAAGACCCACTCGAGCGGCAAGCTCCTCTACAGCGCGCGCGTCATTCCGTACCGCGGCTCGTGGCTCGACTTCGAGTTCGACCCGAAGGACATCATCTACGTCCGCATCGACCGCCGCCGCAAGATGCACGCGACCGTGC
>CAYYKK010000409.1:0-5624 GCA_964467935.1 uncultured Polyangiaceae bacterium | reverse complement strand
TTCCCGATCACTTTGAATTGAAGAGTTCGCATGTCGGCGAGCGCAAACCGCGGCTGAAAGGCGATGGCTCGCGCGCCGCCGTGATGGATGAAGCGCGGCGGTTGAAGGAAGCGAGGGAGGCCGGGGAGGAAGGACAGCCCGCAACCGTCCCCGATGTGCTGCGCTCGTTGACGGCTGCTGCGGGCCGCGATGCGGAGAAGGCCAAGCCCACTCCGCCCAAGCCGGTAGCCCCCAAGAAGTCAGGAATGGACGATTTCACGGTTCGCAACGGAAGCGGTGCGGCTCTGTTCCGGGTGGAGGGTAAGGACCGCAAAGGGAAGGGGCTGAGCCTGACACTATTCCTGAAAGGCGGCGGAACACGCGAGGAAACGGAAGCTGCCTTGCGGGAATTGCTCGATCATCACTGGCCTAAAGGGAGCTGACTGGCACAAATTGCAGCCCTGCAATTTGTGCCGGAGGGCGCAAGCGGATGCTCGATGCGATAGAAGAGACGAATAGCCACAAGCCCGTAAATGTGGTAATGTGGGTTTGTTGTAGTTTATGAGGTTCTTATGAGTCGTCTGACGATCGACATAACTGACCAGCAGCATATGAGCTTGAAGGCGCTCGCGGCGTTGCAGGGCAAGACGATCAAGCAATATGCGCTTGAACGTCTTTTTCCGGCTGATGGTAGCGATCAGGCATGGCAGGAATTGAACACCCTGTTGAACAAGCGGATTGCTGACGGACTGGCGGGCAAAGTGTCGTCCAGAAGCATTGCCGACATTGTGAATGAGGAGTTGGGCGAGGATGGCCGCGCTTGACCGCTGGCTATGTTCTCACTGACGCGGCCGATGCCGATTTGAGCGGTATCGTTCGCTATACCCGCAAGCAATGGGGCGCGTCCCAGGTGCGTCGCTATATGGCCGATCTGCATGAAGGTATCGCCCGCCTTGCTGCCGGGGAAGGGCGGTTCAAGTCTCTGGACGCGATCTACCCCGCGTTGCGGATGGCGCGTTGCGAACACCATTACGTCTTTTGCTTGCCGCGCGACGATGCGCCCTCGCTGGTGATCGCGATCTTCCATGAGCGCATGGACCTGATGACGCGGCTTGCGGACCGGCTGAAATAGCCGGGACTAGATCGCCGCGCCGCCTAGCAGGCGATCGATCCGCTCCATTTCCTGATCGAAAGCATCGAACACCTCGGCAAGATCGCGGCTTGCGGGCGGGGGAGGGGGTTCCTTGGCGGGCCGCCCCCGCTTGGACCGCGCATAGCCAAATTCGACGGCAAGGTCCGGGGTCAGGAATTGGCGCCAGCCACGCCGCTGGGTTCTTGCGGCCAGCAGGGCAGCGGCGGCGGCGCGGTCCAGTAGCTTGCTCGCCCCGGCGATACTCATCCCAAGCAAGCCTGCGACCGATTGGGGAGACAGGAGAGGACGGTGCTGGCTCAACGCCAGCAGGGCAGGGAGCGCGCCAGGACGGTATTCAGCCGCAATCGCGCGCTGGGCGTCCCGATATTCCCTTTCGAGGCTGTGAAGCCGCTCCAGGCCGATTTCAGCGGCATTGGCGAGCGAGCGCAGGACAGCGAGCCAATCGGCCTCGTTGGGCCGGGGCTTCATCCGGAGCGCCTTCGCGCCCCCGGCAAGACAGGGCAGGGGGGCGGCGGAAAGGCCACGGTCGCGCAGCGCAAACGGCAAGGACAGCCAGGCCATGACGCTATGGTCGATCCGGGCGAGCTGGCGCAGCGTATCGAGCGCGCGGATAAGGGGAGGGTGATCGGCCGCCTCTGCCGGATCTCCGATCGCGGTGGGCAGGCGGTCGCGCCAATGATGCCTGTCGTCTTCGCGCAAGGCCGCGTGCCACTCGTCGAAGCGGCCGAACAGGTCGAGATGGCTCGGTATCGCAGGCCGGTGGGGCAGGGGAAGGCCACAGCCCCACGAAAATACGTCGATTTCGTCGATTTCGGCCGACTGCAATTGCAGCCCCTTGGCATAGCCGGTCCAGGCCGCGCGCGCCGCCCATGCCTTTGCCACTGGACTGACGCAAATCCGCGCGTCGAGACGGGCGATTGCCGCCGTAGCCGCTGCGATCGCGGCGACCATAGGCGGGGTATATTCGGGGCCGTAGCGGCGGGCGGAGGGCAGGGCGGCCATGCCGTTACTTAACCGAAAAGTGATCTTGGTTAAATGTGCTGTGATGCAGAGTGGTGATAATACACCCTTATCAACATCCTATACAATAGGATGTCACCGCGCTAATCCTCGTCGCCATGAGCGCCCATGCCCCTGAAACCTTGTCCGGGCCGCTGGCGCTGCCGTCGCCGGCGGCCGCGCTGCCCGATCCTGCCGTTGAGGAAGTCGTCGAGGACGTGCGCGATCTAGTCGGCCCCGGCGTCCGCCTCGATGCTGAACTGGTGGCGGCCGCGGTGCGGGGCTGGTCGGACAATACCCGTCGCGCCTTCCGCGCGGATTTGGTTGTGTGGGGCGACTGGTGCCGCCATCATGGCATCGTCCCCGCGCAGGCGACGCAAAGCCATGTGGCGGCCTTTATTCGCGCGCTGTCGGGCATCGACACGTCGGCCGAAGAGATCCGCGCGATGGCGACGCTCGAACGCTATGTCTCCTATATCGGCCGTGCCTATCGCATGGCGGGGCTGGCCGATCCGACGAACGGGGAGCTGGTGACGCTCGAAAAGAAGGCTGCGCGCAAGAAGCGCGGGGTTCGCCAGCGCCAGGCCCGCGCAATCCGCTTCAAGGGCGATATTGCCGATTTCGATTCCCCGCCAAGCGGCGTCTGCCTCGCAAATCTGCTGAAGGCGGTCCGGCGCGATGTGATGGGCTTGCGCGACGAGGCGTTGATGCGTGTCGCCTATGACGTGGCCGCGCGCCGCTCGGAGGTGGTGGCGATCGACGTCGACCATATCCACGGGCCAGATGCACAAGGGGCAGGGGCCTTGTTCATCCCATCGAGCAAAACCGATCAGGAAGGCGAGGGGGCCTGGGGCTATCTGTCGCCTGCGACCATGAAGGCTATCGCGCGCTGGCGCGAGGCGGCGCATATCGACAAGGGGCCGCTGTTCCGCCGCATCGAAACCCACTTTGACGGTTCGATCGCGGCGATCGGGACCAAGCGGCTGCATCCCAACAGCATCAACCTGCTCTACAAGCGTCTCGTCCAGCGCGCGTTCGACAAGAAGTTGCTCGGCTCCATGAGCGAGGCAGAAGTCGCCCGCTGGGTGGCGGCCGTGTCGAGCCATTCATTGCGTGTCGGCGTGGCGCAGGACAATTTCGCGGCGCGCGAACCCTTACCCGCGATCATGCAGGCATACCGCTGGCGCGATCCCAAAACGGTGCTGCGCTATGGCGCGCAGCTCGCCGTAAAAAGCGGAGCGGCCGCGCGCATGGCAGCGCGTGTCAGTGAGAACTAGAAATCAGCTCCCGCCCTCGTCAATGGTGCCCGCGCCGTTGATGATGGCGGCGACGTTCGTGACGTGGCCGGTCATGCCGGTCATAGCGACGCTCATGGCGATCGTAACCGTAATGCCGGTCGTAGCCACGATACCGCTGATCGTAATGGCGATTGTGGGAGGGCGCGACATGGCCGGTGTTGCCGTGACGGCTTACGCTGCGTTCATGGCCGCCGCGATCGCCATGATGCTGTGCCATCGCGACCGAAGGGGTCAGGGCCGCAAGCGCGGCAGCGCCAAGTATCATCAGAAATTTCATTATACCTCTCCTGGGCATCGAAAAGCCCAACAGACGCAATTTGGAGAACGGCAATTGAACTCGCGGTGAATAGGCAATTCATCGACGCGGATCGCGCAGCAACGGCAGCATACGGTGAAGAACCTCGTCCTTGTCGAGGAAATGATGTTTAAGCGCCCCAAGGACATGCAACCCCAGAACGACATAGATCGCCTTCACCATTGCCTTGTGGAGGCCACCCAGCGTCTCGGACAGATCTTCCCCTTGCGGCACTGGCAGATTGGGGCCGGGGAGTGAGCCGAATAGGGGTGTTTCAGGGGCGCCGCCTGCTGAAGCCGCTGCCCAACCAAGGAGCGGAGCGCCGATCAGCAACACATAGAACAGGATATGCGTGCCGCGCGCGAAGATGCGTTCCCATGTCGCCATATCGTCGGGAAAGGCGGGCCAGGGATGAGCGATGCGCCAGCCAAGCCGGATAAGACTCAGCAACAGGACGGTGAGGCCAACAGACTTGTGGAGCTGATAATAGTCCAGCTTTTCGTTCGGGGCGGCTTCCTCCATCCAGCCACCAAAGGTCGCGTTGGCGAAGATCAGCACGAAGATGGTCCAGTGGAGCAAGATCGAAACCGTCGAATAGCGACTGCGTGGCTCGCGCATGGCCCTCTCTCCTTTCGCATATCATGTTCGGCCCGCTCGGCAATGATCCCTTCGGGGATGCGAGGCGTCCTGCGTCCGGAGCGGAATTACGGCAAATTTACCCGATCCGGCCAAGGGAGTCAGCGCCAATTGTTCATTGGATCGGAGCCGTATTTCTGCACCCTGCGATCACAAATATTTTGAGATCGCGCGAAACTGTTCGATCGCCTGCTGCGAGCGTTCTCCATCGACAGCATTTATCAGGCAATGATCGATATGATCGTTGATAAGCGCGCGCTTGGCGCTGGCGATCGCGTTTTCCACGGCCTGAAGCTGCTGGGCTATATCGACGCAGGGCCGTTCTTCCTCGATCATCGCTATGATGCTGCGTAGGTGGCCGTTTGCGCGATTTAGTCTTTTGACGATGGCCGGATGGCTGGTGTGAGGGGCTTGCGGCATATCGGCTTCTCTCATGCGCGCTTTTTGATGTCGAGCAATATCCCCCTATGGGGATAGACGTTATCCCCCATGGGGGATATGGCGGGGCATGGTTTCAATTTTGGCCAACCGGACCTACCGACACCTGTTCCTGGCGCAAATCATTGCGTTGGTGGGCACTGGCCTCGCTACGGTTGCGCTGGGCCTGTTGGCCTATGAGATCGCTGGCGCAGATGCGGGTGCGGTGCTGGGCATCGCGATGGCGATCAAGATGGTCGCCTATATCGGCGTCGCTCCCATTGTCGGAGCCTACGCCAACCGCTTGCCGCGCCGGGGGTTTCTGATCGCTATGGATGTGATCCGCTGCCTTGTCGCTTTTTCGCTGCCGTTCGTCGATCAGATCTGGCAAATCTACATTCTGATCTTCGTGCTGCAATCGGCTTCGGCCGGGTTTACGCCGACATTCCAGGCCACGATCCCCGACGTGCTTCCGGACGAAAAAGATTATACACGGGCGCTATCGCTCTCACGCTTCGCCTACGACATGGAGAGCCTGACCAGCCCCATACTCGCCGCCGCATTGTTGACAGTGATGAATTTCCACTGGCTGTTCGCCGGCACGGCAATCGGTTTTGCCTGTTCCGCATTGCTGGTGCTGGCGACAGTCCTGCCGCGATCAGCCGCAGTCAGGCGGGGCGGGGGTATCTACGACAATACGACCCGCGGCGCGCGACTTTATCTCAGAACGCCGCGACTGCGCGGTCTGCTCGCTGTTACCCTCGCCGCCGCCGCCACCGGCGCAATGGTGATCGGGCTCTGTTGCAAAAATCGTGAAGCTTGAGCATGCTTGGCGGAGATTGGACGG
>CAYYKK010000408.1:0-5630 GCA_964467935.1 uncultured Polyangiaceae bacterium | reverse complement strand
GAGGGGCGCCCCGGCTTCCAGCGCGACGTGGCGATCGACGAGCCGGGCATCGTCGGCGCGCGATGGTGGCACGCGTCGCTCATCGCCGAGGACGCGAGCCTGCGGAGGCGCGCCGTGCTGAAGGGCCTCGCCGTCGTCGGCGGCGTCGCGCTCCTCGGCTACGGCGTGGCCAAGGCGGCCGGCGGGTCGAGTCGGAGCACCGAGCTCCGAGACACGCTCGCGATGCAAAAGCAGTACGGATGGGACTTTGGCGCGCGCGGCGCGCCGCTCGTGTTCGACGGCACCGAGCGAAAGCCGTTCGACAGGGGCGCGCTCCAGCGGCTCGCGAGCGCGCTTCGGCCGAAGCGCTTCGCCGCGTTCCACGTCTCGACCCGCCTCGATTCGCTCGACGCGGCGCCCACCGACGTCCTGACGCACCCGCGGACCGACGACGACTCCGGTCCCGTGAGCGGCGTCGCCGCGCCGGCGTTCAAGCGCCTCTCCGAGGTCGTCGTGCCCTCCGAGACCACCGCCATGCGGCGCGCCTACCTCGTCGGCGAGGCCTTCGCGCGGCTCGCGACGAACCGTTCACCCAAAGCCGCCCTGCTCGTCGACCTCCCCGGCGCGGAGGCCGCCGCGTTCGCCGCGGGCGCGTGCTCCGTCTTCGAGCCGGTGCTCCTCTTCGACAACTGGCCGCACCCGCGCGGCGTCGTGCGCTCGCACATGACGCTCGCGGCGCTCGCGTATTACCAGCCGCGCTTCGAGAAGCAGGCCGCCGCGCGATCCGCGTCGGACGTGATGCCCGTCTTCGTCGTCGACCGGGATCGTGCGGCCGCCTATTCGGAAGAGTCGGATCGCTTCGACAATCGCTATTTCGCGCGCATGGCGTCCGCCGCTGCGCTCGCGGCGCTCGGCGTGGAGCACCTCTTCTACGTGATGCCCCACATGACCGATCTACCCGAGCCCGACGATCTGAACGACGCGCTCTCGAGCATGTCCGCGGCGCTCGCCGGAGCGATCGTGGCCCGACCCATCGCTCTGTCGGAGTTCTCCGGGACCGAGGGCGACGCCTCGCCGCCCGACGGCGAGCGGCCGCTCGGCTCGACCGCTGGCTTCTATTATGGAGGCTCGCCCGCGAGCGACGCGAGCCTCTGGGTGAACTACCCGTGGGTGCCCGAGCCTTCGCCGCCGCCGCCGGAGACCTACTCCTCCCTCAAGAGCTACGTGTTCACGAAGCGGGCGTCGGCCGTCGCGCGGCCCACGGGCAATTTCGGCAAGGTCGCCGTGCTGCTCACCGGCGGGATCGTCGTGGGCTCGCTCCTCAGGCGCGGCTCGATGAACCGCGCGTCGGGGGGCTGGGGTGGCTGACGCGCTCGCCCTGGCCGCGCCGACGCGGGAGCCCGCGTGAAGCACTCGATCTTCGCGATCGAGCTCTGCCTGCGCCTCGAGCCGGGCTCGACCCTGCGGAGCGAGCTGCGCGAGCTCGTCGTCGGTCACCCCGCGCTCTCGGGGCGTCAGGCGCAGTGGGAGATGCTGAAGCGGGCCGCCGATCTGCTCCTCTCCGCGCAGCCGCTCTACGAGCGCGGCTGCTGGGACTTCTTCGATCAGGACGACAAGGCGAAGCGCGATTACGACATGTGGTCCAAGGGCCTCACCACGCGGGAGGGCGCGCGCGAGGCCCCGTCCGAAGGAGGGGACCCCTATCGCGGCGAGCCGCGCTACATGACCTTCACGATCTCCCTCCTCCTCCAGCAGGGCACGGAGTCGGAGCGGGCGCTGGCGGCGCTCTGCGACATCCCCGAGGCGTTCCTGTGGAAGCAGTCGACGTTCGTCCGAATCCTGGGCGGGCTCGGCGTCGTCAACTTCGCCTTCGTCAAATCCGACGTGCTCTACCTCATCCCCGGAGAGGAGAGCTGGGGCCTCACGCTCTCCGATCTCGAGGACGAGAAGTTCGATTACCTGCGCGTCATCGAAGATCGGTATTGAGCCCGCTCGAAGGGCGCGTCACTCCTCTTCGGACGAGTGGCCGCCGCCCGACACCTTGTCGAGCTCGTCGCAGCTCTTCATCGAATAGTGCGCGTCGATCTTCGGGTCTTGGCCGATGACGTGCCACGTCTGCTCCTGCCCCCAGTCCCATTGCGGATCGAAGCTCACGCGGACGGTCTTGTCGCCCTTCACGCCCTTCGAGCCGAGCTTCTTCATCAGATCCTTGATGCCGCATTGAGGTGTCGCCGGCTCCTCGACGCCCTTCCACTGATTGAGCGCGTTCCACATCTGCGAGTAATCGATCGCGCTGGGTCCGAAGGAGAACTTCTTGATCGAGTCCTTCCGCACCGATTTCGCCGCGCTCCCGACGCGGCTCGGCGACACGTACTCGACCACCGCGCCCTGCGAGACGTCGACGGTGCCGTCGGCGTGCACGGCCTGGAGGTTCACGCTCCACCAGATCGCGTCGCTTCGCCATTTCTTCGCGAGGCCCGAAACCCCCGAGATCATCTTGTCGGCGTCGGGTTTGTCGGCGTCGAGGCCGACCATCAGGTAGCTCGCCTTGTTCTTGCCGGGGCCGAGCAGCTTCGAGCGTACGAAATAGCCCGCCGAGCCGACCGCGGCGACGAGCACGGCCCCGATGATCGGCAGGAACATGCGCGCCTTCGACGGCGGCGAATAGCCGGCCGCGGGGAAGCCGCCGACCATGGGCGCGAGCGGCGCGGAGCCTTGGGGCACCATCCCTGGCGGGCTCATCCCCGGCGGGATCATCCCCGGAGGGCTCATCCCTGGCGGGCTCATCCCGGGGGGCATGCCGCCGGCGCTCGCGAGGGTTTGCGGCTGCGCGCCTTGCGCCATCGGCACTTGGCTGTGGCAAGTCGGACAGACGCCGTAGCCGACCTGCGGCGAGACGTGAACGATGCTCCTGCAGGTGGGGCAGGAGACCTGGGCGAACGGAACCATGAACGAGACCCCCGGGTAGGCGCGCGTCGCGCGTCGCGTGAGATCGTGAGGAGTACGCGAGTCAGGGGCCGGGCGGAAGAGCGCGCGATGGGCGACGTGCCGCTCGCCGCGTCGACGCGCGGACGATCCACGCACCGAGCAAGAGGGCGAGGAGAGGCGCGCCGCTGCCCGAGGCCGCGCCGCTCGCGACCGCGCATCCGCCGGCGTCGTCTCCGGTCCCCGACGCGCCGCCCGCCCCGGAGGCCGCGCCGCCGGCGCCGCTCGACGAGGTCGTCGCCGAGGTGGTCGCCGGATCCGGAGGCGGCGGGACGAACGTGTCGATGAAATCGGTGTAGAGGTCCGTCCTCCGGTAGTGCGCCGGCTCGAGGCATCCCTGTAGATCCGTGTACGAGTCGACGCCGATCACCGTGTCGACGCCGTCGCGATTCACGATGGCTGGACCGCCCGAGTCGCCGATGCAACTCTTGTGCATCACGTCGCCCACCGTGACCGTGTCGTCGGCGTCGATCGCGGCGATCACCGTGTCGGCCGCGTATTTCGCGAGGTTCTCCTGGCCGTATTTCGTCTCGCCGAAGCCGACGATGTGCGCCGGCGTCGACACGTCGCTCGGCGCGGGCGCGACGCGGCTCAGCACCATCGGCGTGACGGCCACCGGGGACGCGAGCTTCGCGACCGCGATGTCCGCGTGAAAAGGAGGCTTGCGATCGTAGTCTGGATGCAGATGCACCTCGGTGATGGCGACGAGGTGCGGGATGATCGTGCTCGCGGTGGGGTACGCGGAGGCGTCGGGGCCGACGAAGACGCCGTGCTTCTCGCCCGGGTGCGCCACCGCGTCGAGGCAATGGGCTGCGGTGAGCACGACGTCGGGCGCGATGAGCGTCGCGGTGCACGTGTCGAAGGTGCTCAGATCCGCGGGGTAGGACGCGATCAAGAGCACGCCGGGATCGCCCGTCGTCGGCGCGCCGCCGATGATCGCCGCGCGCGCTTCGGCGGTGTCCTCACTGGAAGACTCGGGTCGGCACGCCGAGGGCGCCGCGAGGAGCGCGACGAGGAGGCAGGTTCGCGCGCGGCTCATGGCAGCGCGATCTCCGCGAACTTCACGTGCGTCTTGCCCTCGGAGTTCTCCGTGTAGCTGACGAAGCCCGTCGAGGCGCCGGGGGTCGCGAAGCCGGTGTAGTCGCCGAGCCAGCTCGCGAGCGTCCGGTCGAGCGCGAAGGTGCCCGCCGGGGCGATGGGCGACACGGTGTAGCTCGTGCCCTGCGTCGACGACGCGTGGGAGAACGTCGCTGGGTTGCCGTCCGTCCCGGCGTAGAACGTGACGTCGAGCTTCCCCGATGGCGCGCGCGAGATCCTCGGGAAGAGGTATTGCTCGCCTTGTTTGCCGACGACCTTCACGGGGTTGTCGAAGGTCGCGCCGCCGTCGTGCGAACGGACCACGTCGATCTCGTCGGCGGGCGAGTCCTGGGTCGGATTGAAGATCGCCGTCCCGGCGCCGTACGCGATGGTCACCTCGCTGCCGCTGACGACGCACGTGGGGTCGGTGAACACGACGTTCGCGGTCGGCAGCGGCGCGTGGAGGGTGAAGCTCGCGCCTTGGTTCGTGCTCGTCCGGAGCGAGACGGTGGAGCCTTGCCCGAGGTGCACCATGAAGAGCTCCGCGCTCGGCCCCGCGGCCGCGTCGAGGCAGAGCGACGCGAGGTTGCCGAACGTGGCGTCGGCCGCCAGCGTCGTGCGCGTGAACGTGGTCCCGTCGTGCGAGCGCGCGAAGGTGAGCGACGCCGGGTTCGCCGTGAAGTCGGCCCAGGTGAGCAGGAGATCGTCGCTCGCGTCGACGGTGAGGCTCGGCTTGTCGAAGTTCAGCGTCGTCGAGGTGCCGTCGTCCGACGCGATCGCGGGCGCGCCGAACTGGTTCGTCGCCGCGTCGAGCCGCGCGACGTAGATGTGCTCGTCGGGCATGCCTGATTGAATGCCGAAGCCGAGCCACGCCAGCGTGAAGCGCTTCTGCGCGTCGACCGCCAGCACGGGGTTGCTCGCGTAGCGCGCGGCCGGCGAGGCGACGTAGCTCGGGGCCGTCCACACGTTGCCGCCGTCGTGCGAGACCGCGTAGCCGATCGACGACGGCCCCGTCGCCGGGAAGGCGATCCACGCGACGACCACGTCACCGCTCGCGTCGGCGGCGAGGGAGGTCTGCGCCTCGTAGGAGCTCGCGCCTTTGGAGGTGAACGGCACCGGCATCGCGCCGCCCGTTCCGGTGCTCGTGCTCGCGGTGCTCGTCGCCGTCGTGGCGGCGCTCGTGGTCGCGCTCGCCGTCGTCGCGCCGGTGCCGCTCCCGCCCGCGCCTCCGCCGCCGCCTCCTCCGCACGCGAGGCCGAACGCCAACGACGAGAGCGCGCCGAGCGGCAGCCAGAGTGACGGGCGAATCCTTCGCGAACGCGAGACGACAAGCATGACGCGGGACCCTACTCGTTCATCGACCTGCGCGCGAGGCTCGCCGCGCCGCGGGCGCAGAAGCGCGACCTACGGGTCGTCGCCGCCGTGCCGCTCGAGCCGCTCTCGGGCCGCGAGCACGTGGGTCCTCGATCGGATCGCCTCCGCCTCGGCCCGATCTCGCTCGCGCCTCGCGCCCGCCGCCGTGAGCTCGCGCGCGCGCGCTTCCGCCTCCGCGCTCTCGCCCTGTCGCATCAGAATGATGCCGAGAAAGG
>CAYYKK010000407.1:0-5636 GCA_964467935.1 uncultured Polyangiaceae bacterium | reverse complement strand
ATCCCGAAGAGCAGCGCGGTGGCGCGGCGCGAGCTGTCGCGGTGCTCGTTGAGCGGCGCGAGCCCCTGCGCGAGGTACTCCGCGTAGATCGAGGAGGAGGCGCCCATCGTCGGGCGGATGTCGTGGAAGGGCGCGTCGACCTCGGCCTGCTTGTGGTGGTCCACCACGGTGAGCAGCTTCAGATCGGCGGGCAGGTCGATCGTCGGCTCGGGCGTCGACGTGTCGACGAGCGACAGGTACTTGAAGCCCGTCAGATCGTCGCCGCTCGAGATCTGCTGCATGTCGATGTTCAAGAGCTTCACCATCGCGCGGTTCTGCCGGTGCGAGACAGGCAGCACGTTGGCGATGGTGCACGGCACGCCGAGCTCGGTGCAGATGCGCTGGTGCGCGAGCGCGCTGCCGAGCGCGTCCGGGTCCGGATGGCCCGTGATGAGCACGACGGTGGGGGCGCCAGCGATCGACTTGAGGACGTTCTCGAGGGTCTGCCGGCTTGCCGGTGCGGGGGTCATTGGCGAAGGGACTCTACCACGGCGAATCGATCGAGCGGGAGGACGGCGTGCGGTTCCCCCTGCCGATGTTCAGTGAGACGTGACGGTGGTGGACACACGTCGCCTCGCCATGCTTGGTTCGGCGAGCGCGCAGCGCGTCGCGTGAGATCCTCGCCGTCTTCCTTCTTCGATCTCCCGAACTCCTCCCACGATGAGCGGCTCTCGGAACGACGACATCTTCACCGTGGTCTCGCGACCTGGACCGGTCGAGCGCGCCATCCTCGATCGGCTCGCGCCGTCGGTCGAGGTGCATCGGCGCGTCGGCGCCGGTGTGTCGCTCCGCACGCTCGAGGGCGGCTCGGGCTCGACCATCGTGTTCGTCCACGGGCGCGGTCACGCCGCGACGATCTGGGCTCCGCTCCTCGCGCGGTTCGTCGAGGACCATCGCGTCGTCGCGATCGATCTCCCTGGCTTCGGGCACTCCGGCGCGCCGCCTTGCGACGTCGATGGCGCGGAAGAGGGACTTCGCTACTTCGTCACGCCGCTCGAGGCGTGGCTCGCGTCGCTCGCGACGCCCGTCACGATCGTGGGGCACTCGCTCGGGGGGCTCGTCGCGCTCGCGCTGGCGCTCGGTGGGCGCGTCCCCGTCCGCGCGCTCGCGCTCGTCGACGCGATGGGCCTCGGCGGCACGGTGTCCGCGGCGAGCCGCCTCTACCTCCGCGCCAACCCCGAGCGCCTCGCGCGGCTCCGCGGCGCGCTGCCTCGATCGACGAGGTCGCGCAGCGAGCTCGAGGGGCTGCGCCTCGAGCTCCTCGGCGTCCGAGGCGGGCGCCCGCGCGCGAGTCGGGCGTTCGACGCGATGGTGCCGCTCGTCGGCCCCGCGTTCCATCTCGGCGCCCGCCTGTCGGAGATCGACGTCCCGACGTTGCTCCTTTGGGGCGAGCACGACGAGGCGTTCCCGCTCTCGGTGGCCGAGTCTGCCGTGTCGCGCTTCTCGCGCGGCCAGCTCGTCACCCTCGACGCGGCGCACTCGCCGCACGTCACCGATCCGCACGCCGTGGGCGACGCGCTCGCCGCGTGGCTCGCCGCCGTGGGCGCCTGAGCGCCTCGGACGCGCCGATCGCGCTCGTCTCGTCAGGGCACCGCGCAGTCCGTGCTCAGCGAGACCGCGGCGTCGCTAGGCGTCAGCGACTTCAGGTCGCCGTCGTCGGGGTGGACCTTCACGCTGCGCTTCTTCTGCTCGTGCGACGGCACCGAGAAGCCGTCGAGCGAGATCGTCTTCTTCCCGCCGGGCCACGTGAGGACGTAGCCGTCGATCTGGCACGCGCGCGTCGCCGGGTTGTCGAAGAGGATCTCGACGTGGAGGTACATGGCGCTCTCCTTCGACGGCGTCGCCGCGATCACCTTCGCCGTCGGGGGAGGACCCTGGGCCGCGGAGGTCGCCGATCCGCCGAAGGGCGCGGCCGTCGCGCTCGCGGTGGGGGTCGGGGCCGTCGTCGCGCCCTCGGCGGTGGTCGCCGCGGCGCCGACGTCGCGCGGCGCCTCCGTCGATGGCGTCGTGCCGCCGCACGCCGCGAGCAGCGGCGCGATCCAGATCAGGAGGAGAGATCGCATCGCGCGATACTAGCTGGCCTCGCGTCGGCCCGTCTTTCGCCGCGTGCGCGCCCCGCCGAGCCGCGCCTCCCGCTCGGTCAACGCGCCGTCGCCGGCGCCCGCTCGTCCTCGAGCGCGTCGACGAGCGGGTAGAGCTCTCGGTTCTCTCGCTTCATTCTCTGTCCGAGAAGATGCAATTGCATCATCGTCGTGCGAACGAACTCCTCCGCGTCCGCGCGGATCGCCTCGGCCGAGCGAAAACGGTCGAGGTAGGCGAAGAACGTCTCGTAGAGCGCGCCGACCTCGAGCTCGAGCTCACGCGCCTTGAGCGAGACTCGGGGATCGGGGCTCGCGAGGAGGCGCGGATAGAGCGCGTTCTGCTCCATCGCCGCGTGCACGCGCAGCTTTCCGCTGAACGCCGCGAGCGCGCGCCGAGCCGGGAGCGGATCGGCCGACAGCTTGCGGGTGTCGAGCTCCGCGACCAGCGCCTTGGCGAGCGCCGTGAGCTCGACGTGCTGTCGCTCGAAGCGCTCGGTCGGGCGCGTCGAGCGCTCCTCGACGGGCTTCTCGTTCGGATCGGCGTGGCTCATGGTGGCGCTCCTGTTCCGTTGCGGCGCGTCTCTGCGGAGCGGCGCGCAAGGAGGGCGCTGCTCCGCAAGGGTTGCGCCATCGGCCTGGGCCCGCGGCCCCGCTCGTGACGTCTACGCGCCTCGATTCCGGCCGGTTTCGCGGAGGCCCTCGACCCCAGGCTCGGGCGGTACGGCCATTGCTCCAGGCCGAGCACAAGCGACGGCGCCCCACGGAGAAGAGAGGGCGCACCGGGCGGCACGCGAGGCCGCCCGCTGAGAGGGAGGCTCGACATGAACATCATCCGACGACCTGGAAGCAACATCCCCCAACACCTCGAGACCTGGGACCCGTTCCGCATGCTCCGCGAGTTCCCGAGCTTCGATCCGTTCCGCGCGATGAGCGCCCTCGAGACGAGGGCGGGCTCGTACCTGCCCGACGTCGACGTGAAGGAGACGCCCGAGGCGTACGTCTTCCACGCCGATCTCCCTGGATTCAAGGAGGAGAACGTCGAGGTCGCCGTCGAGGGCAACCGCATCACGTTCACAGGCAAGCGTGACGAAGAGAAGAAGAGCGAGAAGGACAAGTACTACATGACCGAGCGCAGCTGGGGCTCGTTCACCCGCACCTTCACGCTCCCCGAGGGCATCGACTCGGCGAAGGCGCACGCCGAGCTGAAGAACGGCGTCCTCACCGTCAGCGTCCCGCGCGCCGCCGGCGCGACGCCGAAGAAGATTCCGATCGGCAAGTAGCGATCGAAACGGCGACGCCGCAGCGCTCACTGCGGCCTCGTCGAAGCTCGGCGACGCGGAAGCACCCTCCTCCTGCGACCGCGTCGCCGAGCGCATTCCGTGGGCTCGCGCAGAGAGGCCCGGGTTGAGCGAGCGGCGGCGCGAGGGTATGAGGCGAGCCATGAGAAACCTCGCCGCTCGCGGTCTCGTCGTCGCCTCCCTCTGCTCGTCGTTCGGCGCGGCGTGCGGGCCCGCGGCGCCCGAGCCCGCGTCGCCCGCGTCGACGGCCCCGCCCGCCACCACCGTCGCGGCGAGCGCGAGCGCGAGCGAGCCCGCCGCGCTCGTCGCCGATCTCTCCGTCCCGCCCGTCACCTGGGAGAACCCCGGAGGCATGTGGATGCCCGAGCAGGTCGCGCAGCAGGGCGACACGCTGAAGAAGCTCGGCTTCACGATCGACCCGGCCGCGTTCGCGAAGCCCACCGAGCCGCCCCTCGGCGCGCTCGTCTCGCTCGGCGGATGTTCGGCGAGCTTCGTCTCGCCCGACGGGCTCATCATCACGAACCATCACTGCGTCATCGGCGCGCTCCAGTACAACTCGACGCCGAGCCAGAACCTCCTCCGGGACGGCTTCACGTCGAAGGACCGCGCCGACGAGCGCTCGAACGGGCCCGCCTCGCGCGTGTTCGTGACGACCCGGTTCACCGACGTGACGTCGAAGGTCCGCGAGGGCCTCGACAAGAAGAGGGACGACCTCGCGCGCTATCAGGCCATCGAGGATCGCCAGAAGCAGATCGTCGCCGACTGCGAGAAGGGTCACGACGGCGTCCGCTGCACCGTGATGTCCTACTTCGGCGGCGCGCAGTTCACCCTCGTCGAGCAGCTCGAGATCCGCGACGTGCGCCTCGTGTTCGCGCCACCCGAGGGCATCGGCAACTACGGCGGCGAGACGGACAACTGGCGCTGGCCCCGTCACGCGGGCGACTTCGGCTTCTACCGCGCGTACGTCGGCAAGGACGGCAAGCCCGCCGACTACGCGAAGGACAACGTCCCCTACCGCCCGGCCCACTACCTCAAGATCGCGTCGAAGCCGCTCGCGCCCGGCGCGCCGGTGCTCGTCGCAGGCTACCCCGCGCGGACGAACCGCCTCACCACCGCCGGCGAGACGAAGGAGGCGGTGACCTACGAGCTGCCCTACGTGCTCGACTTCACCCAGGCCTACCTCGACGCGCTCCAGGCGATCTCGAAGAGCGATCCGAGCGTCGCCATCAAGGCCGAGACCCTCATCCGAGGGCTCGCGAACTGGCAGACGAACACGAAGGGCCAGCTCGACGGCCTCGTGAAGGACGGCCTCGCGAAGAAGAAGGACGACGCGGAGGCGGCGCTCGGGAAGTTCATCGACGGCGACCCGGCGCGCAAGGCGAAGTACGGCAAGGTCCTCGCCGAGCTAGGCGCCCTCGACGCGGAGCGCGCGAAGTTCCGCGACGCCGATCACGTCGCGCGCGAGGCGTTCCGGATGGTCCGTCTCTTCGGCGCTGCGCAGACGATCGTTCGCAACGCCGAGGAGCGAGCCAAACCGGACGAGAAGCGCGACCCCGACTACCAAGACCGCAACCAGAAGCGCCTCGAGCAGGGCTTCGTCCAGATGACGAAGCAGTACGATCCGAAGCTCGACCAAGCGATGTTCAACCTCGTCATCGAGCGCGAGCGGAGACTCCCGGTCGACGAGCGCTTCGGGCTCGCCGACGCGGTGCTCGGCAAGGCGGAGCCCGAGAAGCGATCCCCGCCCGCCGACCACCGAATCGCGGTACGCATCGCCGACGACGCCAAGCACGTCGACAAGGAGACGGTCGCGAGGTGGAATTTCGTCGCGCCGCTCTACGACAAGACCAAGCTGGGCGACGAGGCGACACGCGTGTCGCTCCTGAGGACGGCCAGGATCGCCGACCTCCAGAAGAGCGACGATCCGTTCATCCAGCTCGCCATGGCGCTGCGGCCGAAGACGCGCTCAGGCGAGGAGCGGGAGAAGCGGTTCACCGGCAAGATGGCGACGCTGCGCCCGCTCTACGTCGAAGCGCTGCGCGAGCAGCGCGGAGGCAACCTCGCGCCGGACGCGAACCGCACCTTGCGCGTCACCTACGGCACCGTGCGCGGCTACGCGCCGAAGCCGGGCGCGCCGGTGTACTACCCCTTCACCAAGCTCTCCGAGGTCGTCGCGAAGAACACCGGCACCGGCGAGTTCGCGGCCCCGAAGGCGCTG
>CAYYKK010000406.1:0-5637 GCA_964467935.1 uncultured Polyangiaceae bacterium | reverse complement strand
CCAATACATGGTGGACAGGTGGCCGACCGGGTAGCTCTCGTGCGTGTGCAGGACGAGCTTGGGTTTCGCCGTCGTCCCGCTCGTGAAGTAGAGTAGGAGCGGATCGGTCGCGCGTGTCTCGCCGTCGGGCTCGAAGGAGCCGTCGAAGCGGGACGCGTCCGAGAGGGGCACGTAGCCCTCGGCCTCACCGCCGACCAAGAAGGCTCGGAGGTTCGCCCGCTCCTCCGGCGCGAGGAGCGCGAGCGCCTCGTCCACCTTCGCGCGCGCGGTCACGTCGACGAGCACGTGGCGCGCCCCGCCCCGACGCACGCGGTCGACGAGATCGCTCGGCACGAAGAGCGTCGTCGCCGGGATGATGACGGCGCCGAGCTTCATGCACGCGAGCATCGACTCCCAGAGCTCGGCCCGGTTCGGGACCATCAAGACGACCCGATCGCCGCGCCGCACGCCAGCCTCGCGCAGGAGGCACGCCACGCGGTTCGAGCGCACGCGGAGCTCGCCGAAGGAGATCTTCTCTTCACGGAACGGCTCGCCCCCCGGCCCCGGCTCGTCATGAACGACGTGGAGGGCGATCCGGGTCGGATCGCTCACGCGATCGAAGTGATCGAGCGCCCAGTTCCATCGCTCCAGCGCGGGCCACGCGAGCCCGCCGTAGGCGCGCTCGTAGTCGGTGCGATGCGCGAGGAGGAAGTCCCGCGCGGCTAGGAACGCCCCACGGCTCATCGTGATTCCCGAGTCCTTCGCCCCCGCGGACGGCACGCGTCCGATGGCGAGGCGACGAGGTGATCCGAACCCTGCGCGAGCACTTCGCGAGGCTACCACGCGGCGGCTCGGGCGTTTGACGCGAGTGCCCACGGCGACTACCCCCATCGACATGGCTCGACGAACCAGCCTCCCGGGCGCCCTCGGCCTCGCAGCGAGCGCGCTCGGCCTCTTCTTCGCGGGCTTCTCCACGCACGACTACGCCGAGCACCTCGATCGCCAGCTGCACGGAGCGCACTGCTCGTTCATCCCCGGCCTCGTCGACGTCGAGAAGGGCGAGAGCGGCTGCAAGATCGCGATGTACAGCCCCTACTCCGCGCTCTTGCGTGATCGGATGTGGGGCGGCGTGCCGATCAGCCTCTTCGCGCTCGGCGTGTACGGCCTCTTCTTCGCGCTGTCGCTCTATCTCGTGCTGGCCCGCGACCGCGCGTCGAAGCGCGCGTGGCAGGCGTTCGGCGCGACGGCGCTGACGCCGCTCCCCGTCTCGGTCGTGATGGCCTTCCTCGCCGCGACGCGGCTCGGCGAGTTCTGCAAGCTGTGCATCGGGCTCTACGCGGCGTCGGCCGTGCTCGCGAGCGCGGGCGTCCTCGCGCTCCTTCGGGCAGGCGGCAGCGCGGCGGCGCCGAGCCCCGACGTGGACAGCACGGTGCGCGATCCAGGCCTCCCGTGGGGGCTCAGGCCGAAGAAGGGCGACACCGTCGCCGACGACGGCGCCGCGGGCAGGAACACGAGGACCGGCGCGAAGGAGGCCGCCGCGAAGCCCGGCGCCGGCGACATCCCGAGCGGCAGCTGGCTCGTCTTCCCGGCGATCCTCGCGGGGCTCGCCGTCGTCGCGATCGCGCCGGCCGCCGTCTACGCGGCCTCGCTCCCGGATTACAAGCCGTTCCTCCGCTCGTGCGGGACGCTCGCCGAGCCGACCGAGAAGCACGGCGCGCTCGTGAAGATCCCGACGTCGAGCCCGCAGCAAGCGGCGCTGACGTTCGAGGACCCCCTCTGCCCGACGTGCCGCGCCTTCCACCAGCGCCTCGTCGACGAGGGCCTCTACGACAAGCTCGACCTCACGGTGGCGGTCTTTCCGCTCGACAGCGACTGCAACTGGATGCTCGACAAGGCGCTGCACCCGGGCGCGTGCGTGCTCGCGAAGGCGGTCCTCTGCGGAGACAAGACGCAAAAGGCCCGCCTCGTGCTCGAGTGGGCCTACGACAACCAGGACGAGCTGCGCGAGGCGGGCAAGGCCGGCAACGACGTCATCCGCGCCAAGGTCAAGCAGCGCTTCCCCGACCTCGACGCGTGCATCGACGCGAAGGAGACGAAGCAGCGGCTCGACCGCGTGCTGCAGTTCGCCGTCGCCAACAAGATCCGCGTCTCGACCCCTCAGCTCTTCCTCGGCGAGACGCGCGTCTGTGACGAGGACACCGATCTCGGGCTCCGCTACGCGTTCCGGGAGCTCGCTCCGCAGGTGAAGCCATGAGCAATACGCCCTGGGTCGCGGCCGCCCTCACCGCCGTCGCGCTCGCGGCCGGCACCGCCGTGTTCGTCGAGGCCGAGGTTCGCGCGGCGAAGCAGCGCCTCACCCACCCCGAGAAAGAGGCGGCGCCCGCGCCCACCGCGGCGGTCGCCGATCACACCGAGGCGGCCTACTGCACGCCGCAGTTCGAGGGCGTGCTCAAGCGCGTGCTCGACGCGTGCGGCCTCGTCGGCCAAGAAGAGCGGCGCGGCTGCCAGCCCGCCGACGTGAAGACCTTCGCCGAGATCAGCGACGAGGACTTCGTCGCCCTCTTCGCGCCCCTCGCGGACCGCGGCGCGATCGTGATGTTCAACGACAACTCCGACGTGCTCGACGAGGGCGCGAAGAAGCTCATCGAGGAGAAGTGGGCCGACCGCAAAGGCGCTCGCTACTTCTTCGTCGTCGCCCGCGCGTCGCGGACGGGCGGCGCGGACGCGAACCGAGCCCTCTCCCACAAGCGCGCCAACTCCGTCATGTTCCACCTCCAGGAGGCGACGAAGGATCCCGATCTCGACAAACAGGTCGGCATGCTCTGGCTCGGCAGCGAGTTCGCCCAGCTCCCGAAGGAGTACTGCGACAAGTGGACGAGCTCGCGCCCCGGCAAGCCGTGCAACGCCGAGGCGGTCAACCGCAGCGCCTTCATCTCCTGGGTGGATTGCAGGCTATGAACCTTCGCATCTCGACTTCCATCGCATTCTCGATGCTCTCGCTCTTGGGTTGCGGTGACGCCGCCAAACCCGATCCGGGGGGGCGCAGCGACGTCGTCGTCGGATCGAGCGCGCCCGCGCTCTCCACCGCCAAGGCCCCCGCGAGCGCGGCGCCGAAGCCCCCTGCGCCCCCGCACAAGATCTGCGCGAGCGCCCCCGCCGCCGATGGCAAGAAGCTGCCCACGGTGGAGCTCGGGCACGTCGAGGCGGACGGCGCCCCGGCGCTCGAAGGCCCCATCGAGACGGGCGGCGGCGCGTGGTCCTGGCTCAACCTCTGGGCCGGCTACTGCGGCCCGTGCAAGCAGGAGATCCCGCTGCTCCTCGGCTGGAAGGGCGAGCTCGCGAAGGCGAAGACGCCGATCCACCTCGCGTTCGTGAGCCTCGACGACGACGAGCGCCAGGCGAAGAAGTTCCTCGACGGCCAGCCGAAGGACGGGCTGCGCTCGAGCTTCCTCCTCGCCGAGGGCAAGGCGCGCGCGACGTTCCTGAAGGACCTCGGCCTGAAGGATCCTCCCGAGCTGCCCGTGCACGTGCTCGTCGATCCCGCGGGCGCCATCCGCTGCGTGATCCAAGGCGCGATCGAGGCCGGCGACTTCGCCGAAGTGAGCGCGATCGTGGCGAAGCGCTGACCTCGCGCGCGCGCGAACTTGAACATCGCTTTCATCTCCACAAAAATCGTTTCGGAGCCTGAAATGAAGCCTCGACGTGGTCGGCGCGAGCACGGATAGTGCGCGCGCTCGCGGGGGCTTGCTTGAACGAGGTTCCGATGTCCCGAACGCTCCTTCTCGGTGTGACGATCCTGTTGGCCAGCGGCGCTGGCGCTTGCGTGGTGGCCGCGAACGACGGCTCCTCCAGCAAGACCACGACGACCTCCGGCGCGGGGGGAGGCAGCAACACCACGCCCGAGGGTCTGCCGTGCGACGTGAGCGACATGCTCGCGGCGAGCTGCACCTCGTGCCACAGCGATCCTCCGCAGAACGGCGCGCCGAACGCGCTGCTCACGTACTCGGATCTCACCGCGCCGTCGAAGACGAACCCTGCCCTCTCGATGGCGGAGGCGAGCCTCGCTCGGATGCAGGCGACCTCCGCGCCGATGCCGCCCCAGGGCGCGACGGCCGACGAGATCGCGGTGCTTCAGAAGTGGGTCGACGCCGGCATGCCGCAAGGCAGCTGCGACACCACGAACCCGCCGCCGGACACGGCGTTCTCCGGGCCCCTCACGTGCACGAGCGGCAAGACGTGGTCGAGCGGCAAGGGCAGCTCGATGGATCCCGGGATGCACTGCAACAAGTGCCACAACCTCTACGGCGGAGGCACGGTGTACCCGACCGGGCACGAGCCCGATCGGTGTTACGGCGTGAACGGCTCGGCGAACACGGACGTGAAGGTTCGGATCACCGGCGCCGACGGCAAGTCGGTCGACCTCCCCGTCACGGCGACGGGCAACTTCATCCTCAACACCTCGGTGAAGAAGCCGTACACGGCGAAGGTGATCTCGTCGAAGGGCGAGCGGCCGATGCTGACGCCGCAGACGAACGGCGACTGCAACCTCTGCCACACCGCGAACGCGGGCGGCAACGGCACGACCTCTCCCGGTCGCATCGTCGTCCCCTACTGACGCGCTCCTGCTGTCGCGCCCCTACGTGAGGCTCCCCGCGCCCACATGCGACGAACGACGTCGGGCCATGGACGCTCGCACCAGGCGCCGTTATCCTCCCCCGGGGGCTTTCTTTCGATGAGGTGGATTCGATGATCAAGAGCACTACCCTCGCAGCGGGCATCGTGTCCGTCGTCGTCACGTCGTCCGGTCTCCTCGGCGCATGTTCGGCGAACCTCAGCGACGGGGGCACGGGCGGCAAGACGAGCTCGACGAGCTCGGGAGGCGCCACCGGCTTGCCCTGCGAGGTGGCCGACGTCATCAACGCGCAGTGCGCGTCCTGCCACTCCGATCCGCCGACCGCGGGTGCCCCGACGCCGCTCCTCAGCGCGGCCGATCTGCAGGCGCCCGCGAAGACGGATCCGTCGGTGACGATGGCGGTGCAGAGCGTGAAGCGCATGTCGGCGGCGACGGCGCCCATGCCCCCCGCCGGCGGCGCGTCCGCCGCGGACATCGCGGCGTTCCAGAAGTGGATCGACGCCGGCTACCCCCAGGGCGACTGCGGCGGGATGAGCATGCCCGATCCGGCCTTCACCGGTCCGTCGGTGTGCACGAGCGGCAAGACGTGGAAGCAGGGCTGTCAGGGCGCGATGGAGATGGATCCCGGCATGCCCTGCGTGGCGTGCCACAAGGCGCCGACGAAGTTCGGCTGCGGCTCGGAGGGCCCGCCGATCTTCACCGCCGCCGGCACCGTGTACCCCACGGGCCACGAGCCCGATCGCTGCGACGGCGTGAACGGCGCCGCGATGACCGACGTCGTCGTCGTGCTCACCGGCGCGGACGGCACCGCGCACAACGTCCACCCCAACTCCGTGGGCAACTTCGTCTACGACGCGGCCTGCCAGGGCCAGGGCATCCCGGGCTGCGAATACTCGGGGCCGCTCAAGATGCCGTACACGGCGAAGGTGGTCTCCTCGAAGGGCGAGCGCGTGATGAGCGAGCCGCAGACGGACGGCGACTGCAACCTCTGCCACACCGACGCCGCCGGCGGGAACAACTCGAAC
>CAYYKK010000405.1:572-5668 GCA_964467935.1 uncultured Polyangiaceae bacterium | reverse complement strand
GATGCCATTTGGCGAGCTGGCGGCACTGGGGTGGGCATCCCGGTCCGTGTCATACGAAAATCACCCGATGAAATTGCTGGCTTCGGTGCAAGCCGCGCCATCCTTCCCTCGGTCATCATCGCGGTGCGCGGATCAGAAGTCGCAGCAGCTGTATCAGGCGACACCGTGCAGATCGGCGCCGTCGTGTTCGACATCATCGCCCAGCCCAAGCGCGATAGCCTCGGCCTAGTGTGGGAGTGCGAGGCCGATCAACGCAGGTAGGTGACATATGCTCAGCAACCCGAGAAGAACCTACGCATCTCCGCTGCATTTCAATCAAGGAAGACGCACAAAGCACTCTGTTCGTCGGCCTCATTGAGTTTCAGATTTCGAGCCTTGCGGCCAGTCAGGAGAGAAGAAATCTTTTTTAGTGCCTGTTGTATCCAGGGCTTGTCCTCGCCACGGCCTGCACGCTCAAAATGATTCCGAATATCGCGCCAAACCGAACGAGGCATGCGGATGCCGCCGTCTATCGACCATCCGCCGTTTGATGTCTTCTGATCGGCAAATAGCGGCCTAAGATATTGTAGCGCAAACCCCGGCACCCACTCGAAGTCTCGCCATCCGGCATGAAGATAAAAATTGCTCCACCGATATATCCTGACCACGTCGTGAAATTCTACAGCGAATTCGAGTTTAGACAGGTGCGGCCGAATGGCATCGAAGACGCGACCTAGATCAATGGGTACCAGACTGTTGTTGTTCTCATCAATGTAGCCCTGGATACCAAAGGCACCACGGATGCGCAATTCAATTGCTGTTCTTAGGACAGCCACCGGCGCGTATGGAGCGCGATCAGCATGCGTCATCCAAGAGTAGGCACCATAAATATGTTGCTCTGCACCTTTGAAAATTTCGAAGGGGTGCTCTTTGCGCCGACTCCATGCCCCATACACGGTCGGGAGGTCGAGTAACGCGTGGCCAGCCTGTTCCAGGAGGACCACTCCATGCCTTAGATGGGAATTGAGGGCGCGATGTAGGGTCTCAATAGTCACATCTGCATACGGCGGCTGGGAAGTCCCACTAAATGCTCGGATCGCCTTGCCGTACTGCTTAACTTCAGCGTCCATCATACTGAGCTGCGCGACGTAGAAATTGAGTTTAAGCGGCATTTTTTCGTGGTCGGCATACGTCGTTTGAAGTCCTTGGCGTATGGCATCGTAATCACGGAGTGCCGAAACATGTTTGTCGGGTGCCATCCCAGCTAGCTCATCCCAAAGCCATGGCAACGCGGATTGCTCGGCCCAATTCGCCAAGTCCAGCAGATTCTGTCGATTCTCGCCTTCTAGTCGCCTTAGCTCGGCATAATATTTATCGCGATCCATAGTTCCTGTTCACAAGGGTTTTTGGGTTGGTGGCCAAATGTAAAAGATAGCCGAATTTCGGCAATAGGAAAGGACTGGCTTGAATATCTGCGACAGCGCGCCGTCACGGCCAAGTATAATATTCCTAGTCGTTGAGTTACACGACAATGCGGTTCACATTCACAGCTGACGCGCTGGGCTCAGTGCTCAAGCGTGCCTATGACGACGTCGAGCTCTCCGTCACCGGCGCCATGAACGATGTCGCGGTGGGGCTCAAGGACGAACTCCGCGCGCAGGTTGTGGGCGCAGGCCTCGGTCAGCGGCTCGCCAACACCTGGCGCGGCAAGCGGTTCCCCGAGGCCCAGCCCAGCATCAATTCTGCAGCCTTCGTCTGGTCCAAGGCCCCCGACATCATCGACGCCTATGAGCGCGGGCCCACCATCGTTCCGGTGAACGGCCGGAAGTATCTCGCTATCCCCACTGCCAACTGCCCACCCCGGCGGCGTGGCGGCGGTTTCGGCAGCAGGGGACGCAAGGCCAGTCCCCTCGAGGTCGAAACGATCTACAACCAGGACCTGAAGTTCTCCAGGGCCGCGAACGGTCGCCTGATCGCTTTCATCGAGGCGGTCGGCGCCAAATCGAAGCGCGGCTTCCGGCCGGGGACGCCCAAGCGTCTTGCGCAGGGGCGCGCTGTCGTCGCGGTCGTTATGTTCATTCTCGTGCCGGCCGTCCGCGTGCGGAAGCGGCTCGATGTCGAGGGGGCGGCAAACCGCTGGGCCGACCGTGTGCCCGGCCTGATCGCGCAGCATTGGAGATAGGATTTGGCCAGCAGGCGCGAACAGGTGATCAGCGCAGTTACGACGCTCGTCACGGCGGCGCTCCCTTCCGCCGAGGTGAAGCGCAATCTCGACAAGCCCGAGCGCATTCCCCCGGGCGGCCTCGTCATCATCCGTGATGGCGATCCGGGCGAGCCCGAGGTTCTGCTGTCGCCGCTGTCCTACACCTACAGCCACCGCGTCGTTCTTGAACTCGCTTCCTATGCAGCGGACCCGCTGACCCGCGAGCAGGCACTTGATGCAATGCTCTCGGCCATCGGCGCTGCCGTGATAGCGAACCGCACGCTGGGCGGCCTGTGCAACTTCCTCGAAACCGAAGCCCCGTCCTCTGACAACCTCGAGACGGCGGGTGCCGCAACGGCCCGCTGGGCGGAGGCCGCCATCGTTGCGACCTACGCGACGTCGAACCCGCTGACCTGAACCTTCATCACCGGAGACTGCCATGGCGAGAGCTCAAGGAGCGAACGCGCTCCTCAACCTGTCCTTCGAAACCGCCTACGGCACCGTGCCGGGCTCAGGCTTCAAGAAGGTGCCCTTCGTCTCGGCTTCGCTCGGCGAACAGCAGAATCTGATCGACAGCGATCTTCTGGGCTATGGCCGCGAGCCGCAGGTTCCAGCGCGCGATGTCGTTAACAACGACGGTGATGTCGTCGTGCCGTTCGACCTCCGCAATATCGGCTATTGGCTCAAGCTCCTGATGGGCGCGCCGGTCGTAACCGCTGGCGTTGCGGCGTCCGGCACCATCACCTTCTCGGCACAGCCCGCCACATCCTCGACCATCACTATCGGCGGCACCGCCTTCACCTTCGTGGCCAGCGGCCCCACCGGCAACCAGATCCTGATTGGCGCCACGCTGGCTGACACATTGAAGAACGCCGTCATCGCCTTGAAGGCCAGCATCGTCGGTGCGATCTCGGCACAGGACTATGCTCTCGATTTGACGGGCACCATCATCACCATCACCTCGCGCACGGTCGGCACGGCAGGCAATTCGGTGACGCTGGCTGCCGGTTCGGCGCCCGCCTCCAACGGCACCGTGTCAGGCGCCACGTTGGCGGGCGGTTCCGCCACCGGTCCCTCGAACAACGTCTTCAACTCAGGTGCCCTGGCGCTGCCGTCGGCTTCGGTCGAGGTCGGCATGCCGGACGTTCCGAGCTACGGCATGAACTTCGGCCTCATGGCCGACAAGATGGCGATCCAGCTGCAGCGGTCCGGCATGCTGAACGCGACGGTAAGCTGCATCGCCCAAGGGGAAAACCGCGCCTCGTCCTCTGGTGCTGGTTCGCCCACCACCCAGATCATCGAGCGCTTCACGCAGTTCTCCGGACTCGTCAAGCGTGACGGCGTGCCGCTCGGCAATATCGTGTCGGGCACCTTCAACTATGCGAACAACCTCGACAAGGTCGAGGTGATCCGCCCGGATGGCCGCATCGGCGGCATCGATCCGGCGCAGATCGTGGTCGACGGCCAGATCGTGGTACGTTTTGCCGATACCGAACTGCTCAATCTGGCGATCAACAACACACCGCTCGAGCTTGTGTTCAACTGGCAGATCTCGGCGGCAAAGTCGCTCACGATCCTGATGCCCACCGTTTACCTGCCACGCCCGCGCCTCTCGGTCACGGGGCCGGGCGCCGTTCAGGCGACCTTCGACTACAACGGCACGCAGAATCCCTCGTCGGGCAAGTCCTGCGTCATCACGCTGGTCAACGACATCTCCACCTATTGAGGGATCTCCCATGCTCAAACTCTCTTCACCAGATCGAGCGCCGTTCTGGATCGACATCGCGGGTGGTGCCCGTGTTCAGGTGAAGCCCGTCACCGTCGCCGCCATCATCGCGGCGCGCCAGGCGGCGGCCGATGCGATCAAGGCCAATGGCGAGGATGCTGCGTTCGGCATTGCCGCCTTCACCCGCAGCCTTGCGCGCTGGGGCATCGTCGCGTGGGAGGGTATCGGAGATGCCGATGGCAAACCGGTCGATCCCTCACCCGATAATATTGAGGCGCTGCTCGAGGTGCTCCCCGCCTTTGACGCCATTGATCGCCTCTATGTTGTTCCTGCGCTCATCGGGTCACAGGAAAAAAACGGCTGATCGCCCTCGCCGAATGGCACTACGGCGGGGGCGAAGGGTTCTGCGCGGCCTGTGAAGGAACCTGTACTGCGTGCCCCTATCGCATCAATGCGCCCGAGACGGATGACGGCAGGGCGGCCTGGGAGGTGCTGCGCCGCTGTTCCGGTCAGGTGCGCGTCGCTATGGGCGGCGTCTATGGCATCGACTTCGGCGCCGTCCTGATGCTGGCGGAAGCTATGGGTGCCCTCAATTCCGTCGTGATCGAAACCCTTCCCGAGATCGAGCCCATTGTCGTCCGGGCCTATAGACGAGAAACCTCAACGTGACCGACCGCAACGTCTCGATCCGCATCGGCGTGACCGGCCGCGAGGATGTGAAGCGTGCCTTCGATGAGGTAGGGAAGGCGGGCCAGGACGCATTCAACCGGACCACCACGGCGGCCGAGGCCACGGGTACGGCGATTGACCGGGAAACCGCACGTCTTCAACGTCTGGCGGCCGTAGCCCGGCAGGCGGCCAGCGCCAACGACAATCAGGTCAAATTCAGCGCCTTCATGGGTGTGGGTCCCTCGGGCGCGGGATCGGCGCGCGACTCCGCGTCCGTCTTCATTGCCGCCGCGAAGGCGCAAGAGGAGATGGAGGCGAGGACGAAGGCCCTGCGCGCCCAGATCGATCCTCTGGGTGTGGCACAGGCAAAGCTCAATACTCAAATTTCCGAAGCCAACGCACTGTTCAAGGCGGGCGCCATCACCGCCGCCGAACAGGCCGCTGCCCACAAGCTGGCGCAGGCAGGCTTCGACACGACCGCGAAGTCGCTGGGTGCTGTTGGCGGTGCCACGCGTCTCG
>CAYYKK010000405.1:0-562 GCA_964467935.1 uncultured Polyangiaceae bacterium | reverse complement strand
CAACGATGTCATGGTCGGCCTTGCCTCCGGCCAGCGCCCGTTCACCGTCCTCATGCAGCAGGGGACCCAGATCGGGCAGATCTTCGCCAGCAGCGGCGTGGGCGTTGGCGGCGTACTGCGCTCGCTTGGCGGCGTCATCGCCGGGTTGCTGACGCCCGCCACGGTTCTTGCGGGAAGCCTTGCGGCCATCGGCGGGGCTGCGATCTACGCCTACGACTCATACCTCACGTCGCAGAAGGAGCTCGAGGTCGCGACAGCGGGCCTCGGGCGTGCCGCGGGCGCCACCGTCGCCCAATTGAACGAGATCGCCCGTGCTGCGGCAGACGCTGGAGAGGTCTCGGTCGCCTCGGCGCGCGACATGGAACTCGCGTTCCTCCGTGCCGGCAACATCGGGTCCGATCAGTTCGGCAGGCTGATCGCCATTGCAAGAGACTACGCCGCCTCCACCGGCCAGGAACTGCCCGACGCGGCGAAGGAACTGGCGCAGGCCTTCGCCGATCCGGCGCGTGGCGTCGATCTCCTGAATGCCAGGGTCGGTGGCTTCGACGACAAGACGCGCGAG
>CAYYKK010000404.1:0-5684 GCA_964467935.1 uncultured Polyangiaceae bacterium | reverse complement strand
GTGCGGGCGCGCCCCCAACCGCGTCAGGTGCGGGCGCGCTGGAGCTCGGCCTCCAGGAGCTCGGCGACCGCGCGGACGCGCGGGATGGCGAGGCCGCTCTTGGCGCACACGAGGTGCATCTGGCCGCGCGCGTGTGGGCCGAGGTCGACGTTGACGCGCTCGAGCGTCGTCGTGCGCGCGTCCGGGTGCCTCACGTCGCCGAGGAAGATCACGCCGAGCCCCGCCTCCGCCGCGCGCCACTGCACGAGGAAGTCGTCGGACGTGAAGATCGGCCTGAAGCCGGGCAGCATCTCGGCGAGCTCCGCGTTCGGCGAGAGGTGATCGAACGGCGCCGCCCAGCCCACGACGTCGAGGTCGGCGATCGTCGGCTTCTTGGGGAGCGTCTTCACGTACTTCGGTGCGGCGAACGCCGCGTTGGCGAACGAGAGCGACGCGACGCTCACGAGGTCGCGGCTCGTGGGCGGGCGCGCGCGGAGCGCCAGATCCGCCTCGCGGCGCGCGAGATCGAGGTACTCGACGCGCGACAGCACCTCGATGCGGATGTCCGGGAGCTTCCTCCGCACGCGCGCCGCGAACGGCGCGACGAAGTCGAACGCGACCCCCGGCGGCGCGGTGATGCGCACCGTTCCGTGCGGTTTGTCGTCGAGCCCGAGGGCGGCGCGCTCCACCTCCCCGGCGGCCTCGGCCATGCGTCGCGCCGGCGAGAGCAGCCGTTCGCCCGCCGGGGTCGGCACCGCGCCGCTCGCGCTCCTTTCGAAGAGCGCCGTCCCGACGCGCTCTTCCAGCTCGGCGATGCGCCTGCTCATCGTCGGTTGGCCGAGGCGAAGCCGGCGCGCCGCCTTGCTGAAGCTGCCCGTCTCCGCGACGGCGAGGAAGAGCGGCAGGTCCTCCCAGGGGATATGCATTTCTGGATTGCTACATCCAAAGTTAGCCAATCGCCATATCGAAGAGGAATGCCTAAGGTCGGAGCGAATCGAACGGAGGCCTCGGCCATGACGAAGAAGAAGAAGCTCCTCACCCTGCTCGCCGTCCTCACCGTGCTCGTCGCCGCGCTCGGCGTCTGGCGCTCGCCGCTCACCCGACACGACGTCGTGCCCTCGACGCTCGGCGCTCCGTCGCGCTCCGCCGACCTCGAGCGCCTCGTCGACGCGCCAGGTCCGCTCGAGGTGGAGACCGTCGCGGGCGCGGATTGGGAGGTGCCCCTCTCGGGGCTCCTCGACCTGTCGAGCCCCCGCGCCAAGGAGGCGGGCCTCGTCGATCGGCCCGAGCCGATCCAGATCTACTTCCACGCCATCCACCACCCGACGCGCGGGCTCTTCCTCATCGATACCGGCGTCGAGGCCGCCTTCCGCGACGATCCCGATCACGCGCTCGTGAGCCGACGCGTCGGCCACGCGCTCGGCTTCGCCCCGATCCGCGTGCGCGTCGACACGAAGCGCTGGCTCGCGTCGCAGAAGGAGCCGCTCCGCGGTGTCTTCTTCACGCACCTGCACTTCGATCACCTCTCGGGTCTCCGCGACGTCCCCGGCGACGTCCCGCTCTTCGCCGGGCCCGGGGAGGCGCACCACCGCTCGCTCGAGAACGTCGCGGTGGGGCTGCTCACCGATCCGGCCTTCGAGGGCAAGGCGCCCCTCGCCGAGTGGCAGTTCGAGCGCGACGCGGACGGCGCGTTCGACGGCGTCGTCGACGTCTTCGGCGACCAGAGCCTCTTCGCGATCTGGTCGCCCGGTCACACACCCGGCAGCACCTCGTACCTCGCGCGCACGACCCACGGTGCCGTGCTCTTCACCGGCGACGTCTGCCACACCGTCTGGGGTTGGGATCACGAGGTCGCGCCGGGGGAGTTCACCGCCGACCGCGCCGAGAACGAGCGGAGCCTCGCGAAGCTCGAGCGGCTCGTGAAGGCGCACCCCGGCATCGACGTTCGCCTCGGGCACCAAGCGCGCGGCCCGTCGATCGCGTCGCGCTGAGGCTCGTCGACGGACGAGAGGCCGTCATGGATCTGCCGCCGACCGTCAGCCGTCCGTCGCCGTCGTGGGCGGCGCGCCGCGCACGCGACGCGTGAAGCTCGCTCCCCCAAGCGATCGAGATCCCCTCGCTTTCCGCGGCGTCCCGCGCGTCTTCGAACCTCGCCGAAGGACGCGCGCGTCGCTCCACTGAATGTAACTGGCACGGAGCGTACCGAGCGGGTCGCGCGCCTCGAGGGCGCTGGCATGAATCGCGCAGTCACCCTCGATTGTCGAAGGCCGACCATTTTCGAGGACACGCCCGCGCGCGGCACGAGGCCGCTGCGCACCGACCCAGAAGGACCTGAAGAAAGGGAGTACGCCGTCATGCCGCTCTATATCCAAACCAACATCTCCTCGATGGAGGCGCAGCGATCGCTCAGCGCCAACCAGACGGGGCTACAAACGTCGTTCCAGCGCCTCTCGAGCGGTCTCCGCATCAACAGCGCGGCGGACGACGCGGCGGGGTTGGCCATTTCGGATCAGATGCAGGCGGACGTCCGCAGCTACGCGGTGGCCGAGCGCAACACGAACAACGCCGTGAGCATGGCGCAGACCGCCGACGGCGCGATGGGCCAGATCTCGTCGATCATGCAGCGCATGAGGGAGCTCGCGGAGCAGAGCGCCAACGGTGACATGAACACCACCGACCGCTCGTACATCGACACCGAGTTCACGGCGCTCAAGTCGGAGATCGATCGCATCGGTCAGTCGACGCAGTTCAACGGCATCTCGCTCCTGTCGGGCGCGGCGAACACGATCGCCTTCCAGGTCGGCATCTCGAACACGCCGTCGGATCAGCTCAACGTGGTCTTCGGCGGCGTGGACCTGACGAGCCTCGGCCTCAACGCGACCTCGGTCGGCGGCGCGACGGCCACGAACGCGCAGAACGCGCTCGGCTCGATCGACGCCGCCCTCACGGCGCTCTCCACGCGGCGCGCGGACTTCGGTGCGGCGCTCAACCGCATGCAGACGACCGTGTCGAACCTCCAGTCGATGCGCACGAACCTCTCCGCCGCCTCGAGCCGCATCCGCGACGTCGACGTCGCCGAAGAGACGAGCACGATGGCGAAGAAGCAGGTCCTCACCCAGGCCGCGGCCGCCGTGCTCTCTCAGGCGAACCAGGCTCCGCAGCTCGCGCTCTCGCTCCTCAAGGGCTGAGCGTCGCGGGCTGCGGCACCGCCGCGACAAGAAAGGTGAGCCGCGCGAAGGGCGTCCGGGCACAGCTCCAGACGCCACGGGATG
The DNA here is from genome assembly GCA_964467935.1 of uncultured Polyangiaceae bacterium. Classification (GTDB taxonomy): domain Bacteria; phylum Myxococcota_A; class Polyangia; order Polyangiales; family Polyangiaceae; genus CAYYKK01. The sequence continues at coordinate 2,433 of CAYYKK010000404.1, read as the reverse complement.
CGGGGGGCCGCGGTCGTTCGCGAACGCACGATGACCGAACCCACCAGGTCGAGCTCACCCGATCCCGCACTGCGACCGCCCATGTCGAAGCGTGAGCGCTTCCTGTGGGGCGCCGTCGTCCTCACGTGGGTCGCCCTCGTCGGCGCAGGCGTCTTCTTGCTGGGCCGCTACAAGTCCGCTCCGGGCGAACGAGGCCATGCGCCCCTCGTCTGGCCGGTCGATGCGAGCCTCCCGCGCTCGGCGGATCGCTCGACCCTGGTCCTCTTGGCGCACCCGCACTGTCCTTGTACGCGCGCGAGCCTCACCGAGCTCGACGCGATCATCCAGAAATCCCACGACCAGCTCGACGCGCTCGTCCTCTTCCTCGATCCGCGGGACGCGCCCCCCGAATGGCGCGTGAGCGATCTGTGGGAGCAGGCTGGACGGATCCCCCACGTCGTTCGGCGCTGGGACGAAGACGGCCGGCTCGCGGCGCTGTTCGACGCGAAGACCTCCGGCGACACCGCGCTCTACGGCCCCGGGGGCGACCTCGTCTTCCAAGGTGGCATCACGAGCGCCCGAGGTCACGTCGGCGACAACCTCGGCGAGAGCGCCGTCGTCGCGCTGGCGATAGGCAAGCCGCCCGCGGTCGTCGACAACCCCGTCTACGGCTGCCCATTGAAAGAGCGGCGCTGAGCATGCCGACCGAGAGCTCCCCTGCCGCCTCCGCGCCGGACCTCCCGCTCGCCGCCGCGGGAGCCGAGCCCGAGGCGAGCCCCGACGCGGCGCTCGATCGGCGCGCGCGCGTCCTCTTCGAGGAGCAGCTCGTCCGCATGCGGGCGAAGTTCGATCGGCTGATGGCCGGGCTGATGGTGAGCCAGTGGGCCTTCGCGATCCTGATCGCGATCGTCTATTCGCCTTACGCCTGGGAGGGCAAGACGCGCACGGTGCACGCCCACGTGTACACCGCGGTCATCCTCGGCGGGATCGTGTCGAGCGTGCCGATCGCGCTCGCCACGCTGCGGCCCGGCAGCACGCTCACGCGCTACATCGTCGCGACCGCGCAGATGCTCTGGTCGGCGCTCCTCATCCACTTGATGGGAGGGCGCATCGAGGCCCACTTCCACGTGTTCGGATCGCTCGCCTTCATCGCGTTCTATCGCGATTGGAAGGTGTTCGTCCCGGCCACCATCGTCATCACGCTCGACCATTTGCTCAGGCAGGTGCTCTGGCCGGAGTCGGTCTTCGGGGTCACGAACCCCGAGTGGTGGCGGTTCCTCGAGCACGCGTTCTGGGTGCTCTTCGAGGACGTGTTCCTCGTGCTCGCGTGCGTCCGAGGCGTCGTGGAGGTGCGCGAGATCACCCGGAAGCACGCCGAGCTCGAGGCGCTCGGCGAGCGCGAACGCGCCAAGTCGCGGCAGCTCGACGCGATGCTCGCCGAGAGCATCGAGGCGAAGAACGCGGCCGAGCGCGCGAACCAGGTGAAGGGGCAGTTCCTCGCGAACATGAGCCACGAGCTGCGGACGCCGATCAACGGCGTCTTGGGGATGACGGAGCTGCTCGGTCGCACCGAGCTGTCGGCGAAGCAGCGCCAGTACGTCGACGCCGTCCAAGGGAGCGGCGAGAGCCTGCTCGTCGTCGTGAACGACATCCTCGACTTCTCCAAGGTCGACGCGGGCAAGCTCACGCTCCAGGAGGTCTCCTTCTCTCAGGCGGAGGTCGGTCGCGGCGTCGTCGATCTCTTCGCCGAGCCCGCCCATCGGAAGGGCGTCGAGATCGTCTGCGATCTGGCGAAGGAGCTCTCGGCCGAGGTGAGGGGTGACCCCGGGCGGCTCCGTCAGATCCTCACGAACCTCATCGCCAACGCCGTGAAGTTCACCGAGCGCGGCGAGGTCGTCGTCTCGGGGCGCCTCGAGAGCCGGCAAGGCGAGCACGTCGTCGCGCGGTTCGAGGTGCGGGACACCGGCATCGGGATCGCCCCGGAGCACCAGGCGTCGGTGTTCGACGCGTTCTCTCAGGTGGACGGCTCGAACAGCCGAAAATACGGCGGCACGGGCCTCGGGCTCGCCATCGCGCGTCAGCTCGTCCAGATGATGGGAGGCGACATCTCCCTGGAGAGCGAGCCTGGGCGAGGGAGCACCTTCACGTTCACCGTGTCGCTTCGTCGCGCCGAAGGCGCCGCGCGCGCCTCGTCGGTGCCGCTCCTCTTGGCATCGCTGCGCGTTCTCGTCGTCGACGACAACGAGACGAACCGAACGATCGTGTGCGAGCAGCTCTCTCGTTGGATCCGCGACGTCGACAGCGCCGACGGCGGACCCTCGGCGATCGATCGCTTCGCCGAGGCGCGCCGGATCGGCAAGCCGTACGGCCTCGTGATCCTCGACATGCAGATGCCGGGCATGGATGGCATCGCCGTCGCGCGCGCGATCCACGCGACGGAAGGGCCGAAGCCCA
>CAYYKK010000403.1:842-5721 GCA_964467935.1 uncultured Polyangiaceae bacterium | reverse complement strand
CAGCCCTCGTGGTCGGCGGCCGAGGGCTCGCCGAGGGGATTCGGTCCCGTCTTCGCTACGCCGCGTTCTGCGACGGGATGGGTCAGCTCGCCGCGTTCGCCGAAGCGCTCCGTGTCTGAGGTGACGCGACGGGTCGTTCAAAGCGCTTGTCCCACCGCACCGCGCGCATAAGCCGTGGGGGTACACCGAGGTCTGAGCTCCGCCGACGCGCCGTCACTCGCTTCGGAAGCCGATGCGGGCGTGGGTGTTGTCGCAGAAGGGTTTGTTCTGCGAGCCACCGCAGCGACACAGCCTCGCCGAATCGACTCGCTTCACGGTGCGGCCGGTCCCCGCGCAGATCTCCAGATTGCCTCTCATTTGCAGCGGGCCATTGCGCGTGGGGACGACCTCCAGGACGCCGTCGCGCCGAACGAGCGGTTCGCTCGGCTGCGTCAAGGGCTCGCCGGTCGCGGTGAACGACGCGGTCACGTGCGAGCCGTCGCAGAATGGCTTGTTCCTCGAGGCGCCGCACCGACAGAGCGTCGCGCGAAACAGCCGCCCGTGCCCCTCCAGCGCGATGTCGGCGTGAACCGCGAGCGGGCCGTTCTCACGGACGCGCGCGACGTTCACCTTCGACGCGTGCTCCGGCGGGCCCCCATCGGTGCGCTCGAACGTGATCGCGCCCGAAGGGCATGCCTCCGCGATCGCCACGAGCTCTTCCACCGGCACCGCCTCGGGGTGCAGCCACGGGCCCTTCACGTTGGCGAGGAACACGTCGGGCGCGCCGAGGACGCAGCTGCGTGAATGGATGCAACGCTTGCCTTCGAAGCGAAGGATCACGTTCGGCGCGCGCGCTTCTTCGACGGCCGGCGAGGGGCCCCAATCGGAGGCCGTCGGCGCCTCCTTCGGTGCCAAAGGGAGAGTCGGGGCGAGGGGAAGCACCACCTTCGCCCCCTCCTCGCGCGCCGGGCCCGCGTTCGCGAGCGTTGCGGCGAGCTCGGCAAAGGAGCGCGCCGCGCGCGATGCGACGGGGGCGACGTCGCGGCCGATCGCGTCGGCGCTGGACGCGATCTCGCGCGCTCGTTCGACGAGGATCGCCCACGCCGCGCGCTGCTGCGAGAAGCCGACCGTCGAACGCTGCATCGTGAACGTCAGGCCCGCGTTGATGCCGGGGCCAGCCGACCCGGCGGGCGCCGCAGCGAGCCATTGCATGAGCGGCGCGAGCTCGCGCATCGCAGTCAAAGAGGCCTCGACGAGGCGGGCGCGCGCCGACGACGCGTCTTCGGCCTGCCCGAACGCGCGACCGAGACATCGGAGCGCAAATGCATAGATCGCATTGCCGAGATCCAGCACACGAGCCGACCGGGCGTCGTCGATGTGGACCTTCCCGCGCGGCTCCGGTGGCTTCCGCATGACGGGATTGCGGGCAGCCGGGTGCGCGGGCACGAACGAGGGACGCGCGCGCGTCAGCGCCTCGAGCTCGTCTCGCACGCCGACGAACCGCGCGTAGTGCGATCGCTCGCTATGACCCGGCGCGCCCTCGCCCTGCTCGACGATGAGATCCACCGCGCGGAGCGCAGACGCGAGGTCCCTCACCGCGATGAGCCCGTCGATCGGCGCGATGTCGGGCCCTACCTGCGCGGCCGGATCTCCCACGAAGAGCGCCTTCTCACCGAGACGCTCCGCGAGCTCGGCGAAACCGGCGCGGATGCCTCGATACAAATGCCCGACGGTCGCGTAGTCCTGCGCGCTCGGCACCAGGCGATCGGCGCGCGCGCCGCGCTCGTAGCGCGCAGCGGGCTCGAAGCCCGCGCCGTCGGGGACGTCCGTGCCCTCCGGCCTCTCGAGGAAGACGAAGTGATCGATCGTCGCGCGATCGAACGGCGCGAGGGCGACGACGACGCCGGCGGGGTGGTAGCCGGCGGAGACCGGGAAGTTCGGACGCTGGAAATGCGGCGTCACCCCGATCGCCGACAGCAGGTTGCTGACGATCGACAGATGGAGCATCTCGTCGATGGCGACGTCGACGATCGCGGATCTCCACCGCGCGATCGCCGCCGCCTCCGTCTCCGAGATGCCGTCTGCGACACCCTGCTTCAGGCTGTATGCGGCGTAGAGATAGCAGCACATCAAACCGTGCTCGATCTCGGCGGCCTCCGTCAGCAGATAGGCGAGCTGCTCTCGCTCGTGGGTAATGATCTCGGGCTCGCGCGCGTGGGTCATTCGGCCATCCTGTCCGATCGAGGTCCCAGCGTCCACCCGACGACCCACCCTGGCCGGACTCGTCGGATGTGGTGACGACGAGGTCGCGGCTCCGCTCGGCGGGGGCGGGGCCCCGCTCGCACCCGGACGCTCGCGGATCTCCTCCTCATGGATCACGCAACGCTGGGGACGCGCGTCGCGCCCATCGATTGCTCCATGTCGAGGGGTGAGCGGCGCTTGACAGCGTCGAGATTGGATCCCAAGATAAGCACCGTTCACCATCACTTGAACGGGAGCCCCGCACACAGGCCATCGACGATCGTCCTCGCCCTGGCCGTCTTGGTCGCGGTGGGTCTCGGTCTCGTCCGCGATTCCGCTCCGGGCCGCGCAGCGTCGTGCGCGCGCTCGTTCGGCGTTCACGCAGCGACGCTCCCCATGCGCGTGTCGTCGCCACAGGCACTCGCCCCTCGATTCATGCGGCGCTCGGATGCGTCGATGGGGCGCAGGCGAAGGCACGCATCATCCATCACTCGAAGCGGCGGTCCCCAATCCGCCCCCCGGAGGTTCCATGCGCGCGATTCACGCTCCCGGTGTGTTGGTCTTGTTGGCTGCGCTCTCGCAGGGCGCCTGCGACGCCGCGTCGACGTCGCGCGGCCCCCAGTCGGTGGCCGAGGTGCCGGGGAGGGCCCACGCGACCTTTCAACTGACGCGCGGAGGCCGCGCCGAGGTCGATGCGCTGTCCATCGGCACCGTCTCGGTGAAGCAATGCCACGAGACGCTCTGCGGACCCGACACGACCACGCTCGAGGAGCGAATCGGGCCCATCCTCTCGGCGAGCGACTTCCTGCCGCCGATGCCGATCCTCTCCTACGTCGTCCGTCACCCCGAGGGCACGTTCGTGGTCGACACCGGCGAGATCCGCCGCTGGAACGATGACCCCGACTACTACGCGTGCAGTCGCTCGGGCGAGCAGATCGACAAGAATCTCCTTCGAATCACGATCGACCGGGAGCTTCCGGAGGCGCTCGCCGATCTCGGCATCGGCATCGAAGACCTGAGAGGTGTCGTGCTCACGCACCTCCACGCGGATCACACGGGCGGCGCGCCTCTCGTTGGCTCCACGCCGATTCATCTCTCGAAGACCGACTACGATCTCGGCGCCCTCGGGGGCGCGGTCACATGCCGCAGCTTGGCGACCGTGACGAAGTCGTGGGTCGAAGATGAAATGCAGGCGGATCCGAATGACGAGGTCGACCAAGTGTTCGGCAAGAGCGTGCGCTTGACGAGCGACGGCGCGTTGCGCATCGTGCCCACCCCCGGACACACCCCTGGCTCCGTCTCGGTGCTGCTCCGCGCGACGGACGGCGACGCCCTCTTCATCGGGGACTCCGCGTTCGACGAGTCGATGATCGAGACCGGAGAGCTCGCTGGGATCGACGCAGACTTGCAGGCGGCTCGCGCTACCTACGACAAGCTCCGCGCTTGGTCCGCCAAGGAGAAGACCGTCTTGCTCCCCGCCCACGACTTGAGCGCCCTCGACCGCCTGAGAGAGAGGACGTTCGCTTCGTTCTAGCGGCGACGCGGTGACGCAGGGCGGACCATCACGCTTCGCGGGAAGGCCAAGGCGCGCGGAAGGCGTCGAGGGGGAGGAGCGTCTCGTCGAGCCAGCGGCGCACGTGGCGGTAGTCGTCGAGCGGCATGCCCTGCGATTGCCAATCGGGCAGGAGCGCGCCAACGATGAAATCGGCGATGGTCCATCGTTCGCACGCGAGGTGGGCGCGGCCCTCGAGCATGCCGTCGAGGACCCGCGCCACGGCGTGGAACTGCGGCGCGAGCGTCGCGAGCCTCGCCTCGTCGGGCGCGCCGAGCCCGATGAGCGGCCGCACGTAATGCTCGAAGTAGAAGGGGCCGAAGGCCGGCATCATGTGCGCGACGTGGAAGCTCACGGCCTTCAGGATCTCGGCCTGCGCGCGCACGTCGCCGAGGGGCCAGAGCGACGAGCCCGCCGTCCCGGCGAGGTAAGCGCCGATCGCCGCGCTCTCCCAGAGGCGCAGATCGCCGTCGACGAGCGCCGGCACGCGGCCGTTCGGGTTGATGCCGAGAAAATCGCTCTCCTTGTGCGCGCCGCGCTTCAGATCGACATGCTCGTATTGGGCATCGATGCCGAGGTGCTTGGCGATGGAGCAGACCTTGCGCGGATTGACCGTCTCGAACCAGTAGATCTTCATGCGGCCCATCCTCCACCTGGCCAAAATATGTTCAAGATCATATTCTCGCTCGCATGCCCTACCCCCGCGATCACAAGGCGAAGACCCGCGCGAAGATCGTCGCGAGCGCCCGCTCGCTGTTCAACCAGCGCGGCTTCGATCAGGTGACGATCGACGAGGTCATGGCGCACGCGGGGCTCACGCGCGGCGGCTTCTATCACCACTTCTCGAGCAAGGACGATCTCTATCGCGAGGCCGTGGCGAGCGTCGCCGGCTCGAGCCCCTTCTCGCGCGCGATCGCCGAAGAGCGTTCGCGGGGCGTGGAGCGCGACGGCGCCGCGAGAGCCCACTTGTTGGTGGACCTGTACCTCGCCGAGGAGATGCTCACCGACGTCGACGATCAGTGCCCTCTCTATGCGCTCTCGAACGACGTCGCGCGCGCCGGGCGCGGGCCGCGCGTGGAGTACCCGAAGACCGTCGAGCGCATGGCG
>CAYYKK010000403.1:0-832 GCA_964467935.1 uncultured Polyangiaceae bacterium | reverse complement strand
TTCGCGGGAGCGGGTCCGGCCGAGCTCGACGGTCGCTCGCTCGCCGCCGTCGCGCTCTGCGTGGGCGGGATGGTCCTCGCGCGCACCACGCACGACGCGCGTCTCGCCCGCCAGGTCCGTGAGGCGGCGCGCGAGGCCGCGCACGAGCTGCTCGCGCCGCGGAAGAAGCGCGCTCAGGCGCGCTCGTAGACGACGCGTCCCCCGAGCACCGTGCGATCGAGCGTGGCCGCGGCCGGATCGACCCCCGGATCGCCGGAGAAGATCACGAAGTCGGCGCGCGCCCCCTTCCGGAGGACGCCTCGGTCGGCGAGGCCGCACACCTTCGCGGCCTCCCGCGTGTACATCGCCAGGGCGTCGGCCGCATCGATGGCCTCCTCCTCGGCGACGCCGCGTCGATCCACGGCGCGCCGAATCCCTTCGATCGGCTCGAAGCCGATGACGGGCGCGTCGGAGCTGCCCGCGAGCGTGAGCCCGCGATCGAGCATCGATCGATGCGCCAAGACGCGTATCCCGGGGAGCGCGGGCACGCCGTCGGCGAAGAGATCGACGAAGCCCGGCTGCGCCACGATGGCGACGCCGATCTCGCGCGCTCGGTCGAGGAGGTGGTCGTCGACGAACGTCGCGTGCTCGATCCGCGGCGGCGGGAGGTCGCGGTGGAGCTTGCGCACGGCTTCGATGGTGCGAAGCGCCTGCGCGACGCCCTCGTTGCCCATCGCGTGAATGGCGAGCGCGAAGCCGCGCTCGACCGCGGGCGTCACGACGGCGAGCGCCTGCGCGTCCTCGGGATAGAAGCGAAGGCCGCTCCGTAGCTTGAAGTCCGCGCCCATCGTGA
>CAYYKK010000402.1:0-5725 GCA_964467935.1 uncultured Polyangiaceae bacterium | reverse complement strand
GGACCTTGATGTCCTGCCCGCCGATGTCGCAGATGACGTCGACGTCGCCGAAGAACTTCACGGCGCTCATCATGTGCGCGACCGTCTCGACGATGTTCACGTCGCTCTTCACGCACTCTTGGAGCACGTCGGCGGCGTAGCCCGTCGCGCCGAAGCCGATGCAGTCGAGCGTGACGCCCTGATCGGCGACGTACTCGCGGAGCTGCGCGAGCAGCTCCTTCGTGTCCTGGATGGGGTTGCCCTTCGACAGCTGGTACGCCTTGCAGACGATCTCGCCGTCGTCGCGCATCAGCACGGCCTTCGACGAGGTCGAGCCGCCGTCGAGCCCGATGACCGCGCGCAGCGTCGAGCCCGGCTCGAGCTTCATCGGCGTGAACTTCGGGATGCGGTAGAGGTCGGCGAACGAGGCGTGCTCGTCCTTCGTCTTCACGAGCGGCGGGCCCGCGCTCTGCCCGAGGCGCGCCTTGCGGCCGTTCTGCATGTACTCGACGAGGCCCGTCTTGCCCGTGTAGAGGCCCACGTGCGCGGCCTCTTCCATGCCGTACACGCAGGCGCCGAACGCGGCGTAGTACTGCGCGTTCTCGGGGATGAAGATGAGCTCCTCGACGGGGACGTCCTTCGGGTAGTCGTAGCCGCGCTCCGCCCAGACCTCGGGGATGCGCTTGCGCCAGCACTCCTGGAGGAACGGGAGGTACGTGTTCGGCCCGCCGAGCAGGATGACCTTGTGCTTCAGCGTTGACCCGCGGGTCAGCACGCTGAGGTTCTGCAGGACGATCGCGTCGGCGAGCGAGCAGAGGATCTCCCTCGAGGGGATGCCGCTCTTCACCAGGTTGACGATGTCGGTCTCGGCGAACACGCCGCACTTCGCCGCGACGTGGTGGAGCTTCGAGTCGTCGAAGTGGACCTTCACCGCCTCGGCGGGCGGCAGGCCGACCTTGATCATGCACTTGTCGATCGTGGCGCCGGTACCGGACGCGCACTTGTCGTTCATGGACGGAGACGCGGTCTTCTCGCCGGTCTTCGGGTCCTTGTTGAACATGATGATCTTGGCGTCTTGGCCGCCGAGCTCGATCACGCTCTGCACGTCGGGGTGGAGCTTCTCGACGGCGAGGGTGACGGCGTTGACCTCCTGCACGAACTTCGCGCCGAGCGGCGCGCAGAGCGGCAGCGCGCCCGAGCCCGTCATGAACACGCGCCACTCGGCGCGCGGCGACTCGGGGAACGAGGCCTCGATGTCCTCGATGAGCTCGAGCACCTTCTCGGGCTGCTTCGTCTGGTGGCGCTGGTAGTCGCTCCAGAGGATCTCGAGCGTGGACGGGTCGAGCGCGACGGCCTTCACGGTCGTGGATCCGACGTCGATGCCGACGACGAGGGGCTCACGCTTCGGGCTCGGACCTGTTCTCATCCTCGACTCCTCTCCGACCTGGGAGCGATCGAAATCGGCCTGATTCGCCGGCCAACTCGATCGAAGCCCCCGCACTGACTGGTCGGTCAGTCACTGCTAACAGACCTTCGCGCACGGGACAACGCGGCGAGGAAAAAAAGTGCCGGTCCGGAAGACCGGCAGCACGATCCAGGCCATTTCATGCACGCGCGTTGACCAACGAGTCACCTTCGAGGGAAAGTGACGCGCACGTGAGCGCCAAGACACCGTCGAGCGAGAAGATCGACAAGCAAGAACGCAAGGCTGCGCTCCTCCGCGCGGCGCGCGACGTCTTCGCGAGCAAGGGCTACCACGACGCCAAGGTCGACGACATCGCGCTCGCCGCGAACGTCGCGAAGGGCACCTACTACCTCTACTTCAAGGACAAGCGCTCGGTCCTCGAGGAGCTCGTCGACGGCCTCTTCGCGCGGCTCGGCGCCGCGATCTTGCGGGTCGACGTCGATCAGGAGGTGACCGCGCAGGTGCAGCACAACATCCGCGCGATCGTCGCCGTGTTCTTCGACGATCCGGCGCTGACGCGCATCTTGCTCTCGTACGCGGCGGGGCTCGATCCCGCGTTCGTGCGCAAGATCGGATCGTTCTACGAGAGCGCGCGAAAGATGCTGCGCGAGGCGCTCGTCGAGGGACAGCGCCTCGGCATCGTCGCGCCGGGCGACGCGGACTCTTACGCGACGTTCACGCTCGGCGCGCTCAAGGAGATCCTGCTCGAGACGGCGACGAAGAAGCGAGCGCGCGGCCGCGAGGAGGTCGTCGGCGAGCTCTTCCGCTTCCTCGAGGGCGGGTATCTGCGCGTTCCGACGGCGCCGGACGACGCGCCGCCGAAGAAGCCGGCGCGCAGGCCGCGCGCGAAGACCGCGACGTAGCGTCAGCCGCGCGCGATGCGGATGAAGTTCTCGAGCACGCGCACCGCGCCGGGGGCCTCCCGCGTGAGGGGCTTCTTGCCGTCGACGTCGAACCCCTCGGCCTCGAGGATCGGCCGGCGGGCGTCGAAGTAGCGCCGCATCACGTCCTCGTCGATCTCGGGGTGGAACTGCACGCCGTAGCAACGCGACGAGAAGCGGATCACCTGGTGATCGTCCTGCGCGGAGCGGGCGAGGGCGCGCGCGCCCGGGGGCAGCGAGGCGACCGTGTCGAGGTGGGTCGCGTTCGCGACGAAGCGCGCGTCGACGCCCTCGAAGATCGGATCGTCCTCGAAGACCTCGACCTCGATGGTGCCGAACTCGCGCCCCCTCGGGTTCTTCGCGACGCCGCCGCCGAGCGCCTGCGCGAGGAGCTGGTGACCGAAGCAGATGCCGAGGACGGGGATGCCGCGCGCCAGCGTGCGCGCGAGCCAGGCCTCGGTCTCGACGACCCAGGGCTCGCGATCCTCGACGTGGGCGGACGATCCGGTGACCACGACGAAGCTCGTGTCTGCCGGTGCATCGACGAGCCCTCGGCGCGCGTCGATGTCGATGAACGCTCCTTCATGCGCGCGTCGCGCGGTCTCGCGGATCAGCTCCGCCCAGGTTCCGCGTCGCTCGCGCACGTCCGCGACGGGGTCGCCCGTGGTGAGGACGACCATCGTCGAGGCGCCACGCGTGTCTTCGGCGGACATGAGGGCTCGTCTACCGCTTGGCGACGTTCGGGGCAACGGGCCGCCCGTCGCGCGCAGCGCTGCCCGAGGGTGGGTCGGCGTAGGCGGAGCCGCCGCGCGCCGGCGCGCGGTCGAGATCGGGCGCGCATCGCGGCGTCCGCTCGGCTATCTTCGAGCGGTGAAGTCGCCCTCGCTTCCTCTTCTTCTCGGCCTCTCTTCGCTCGCCTTCGTCGGCGCGGGCTGCACGCTCGTCGACCTGTCCGGTCTGCAAGGCGGCGCCGGAGGCCACGGCGGAGCGGGCGGCGCCGCCACGTCGTCGGGATCCACGTCGAGCGGCGCGATGAGCGGCACGACGAGCGCGTCGAGCGGATCGAGCAGCTCGAGCGCGAGCGCCGGCGGCGCGGGCGCCACGTCGAGCTCGGTGGCGTCGACCGGGACGGGCAGCGTGCTCTGCGGCAACGGCAACGTCGACAACGGCGAGGAGTGCGACGACGGCAACATGGCCGATGGCGACGGGTGCTCGAGCGCCTGCGTCCTCGAGTGCAACCTGCCCCCCGGGTTCGCGAGCATCTACAAAGACCCCTCGACACACCACTGCTACGCGCTCGGGACGAACACCAACAACCAGACTGACTCGCTCCAGCTCTGCGCCTTCAGCGGCCAGAACGCGAAGTACCGATTCTACGGGGCCGTCATCCACACGTCTGCCGAGCTCTCGCTCATCACGAGCCACGTCGCGATCTCGCAGAAGACCTGGACGAGCGGTGTCTACAGCGGGGGCTGGCAGTGGCCGGACGCGATGGCGATCGCGTCGGCGCTCTGGGCGCCCTCCGAGCCGTCGGCGACGACGGGCGCCGGCGCCCAGATCGATCCGTCGAAGTTCAACAAGCTCATCGCCACGAGCGCGAGCCTGGACGGCTGGATCCTCTGTGAGCGCGGGCCGAACGGCTACGCCGACCCCTGATCTCGCGGCGGGACCGACAACGCATTTGCGGCTCGCTCGGCGTTTCACTAGAAGCGCCGTCGACATGTCGAAGACCAAGGTCGAGCGCCCCGTGTGGCGCAGGTTCGCTCCGCGCTTCGCGTCGCGCGCGGCGGCGTGGGTGCGCTCGGGAGGCCAGGCCGCCATCGTGCACGACGAGGAGAACATCGAGATCCTCCTCGCGACCGACGCGCGCGGAGAGCTCACGGAGCTCGGGCTGTGGTCGCTCCTCGCGATCGAGCAGCGCAGATCGCGCGTCGTGAAGGAGGGGCCGGCGAAGGGGCTGCGCGCCGCGAAGGCGGCCAAGCACTCCACGTTCGCGGTCCTGGATTGGTGCGAGCGCGACAGCGGGCACCCGGGTCCGACGCGCACGCTGCGCCTCGACTGCCTCGCGTGCGGCTCGTGCTGTCACGAGGCGAACGTGCTGCTCGACCAGGACGATCTCGACACGTTTCGAAGCGCCGGGCGCGCGGACCTCTGCACGTCGAAGTACGTGTCGCGCAGCCGTGACGGCAAGGTCCGCCTCCGGTTCGCCCCCGACGGCCGGTGCCAGCACCTCGCCGGCGATCTGAAGTGTCGCATCTACGCGATCCGGCCGTATAACTGCAGCGTCTTCCCCGTCGGCAGCGAGGCGTGCCGCGCGGCGCGCGAGAGCACGCGCAAGTGGCGCGACGACGCCGAGACGGGCTCCGCGAAGCGATCGATGACCGTGGTCTACACTGGCGTCTGAAGAGCCGCACACCGAGACGAGGCCCATGAACCCCATCCTCTACCGAGGCATCCTCCTCCTGCACATCCTCGCGATGGCCGTCTGGTTCGCGGGCGGGCTCACGCTGCCGAGCGACGTCCGCAAGACGCTCGCGCGCGGCAAGCCGCACACCGATCTGCTCGCCGGGCGCGTGAACAAGGTGCTCTCGTACGCGACGCTCGGATCCGTGGGCACGATCCTCACGGGGCTCGCGCTCTTCTTCCTCCGCGGTGGATTCAAGGCGAACCCGCCGCGGTACCACGCGTCGCTCGGGCTCGCGCTCGTGGCGCTCGCGCTCTTGCTCCTCGGGATGAAGCCCCTCGCCGCGCAGCTCGAGCGGGCGCTCGCCTCGGGAGAGGGCAAGGATCTCCGCGCGCTCTCCTCCCGGCTCGCGATGTTCACCGGCATCGATCACCTGCTCAAGCTCGTGATCTTGGTGCTCATGGTGTTCCCGATCGAGGCGCTCTAGCCCGATGAGCGACGCGGCGGAGGGGGGCGTCGCCGAGCCGAAGCGGGCTCGGCCGATGCGCCGCTGGCTCGCGGCGCTCGTCGCGCTCCAGGTGCTCGCCGTCCTCGCCGTCGCGATCCTCTACGCGTTCTTCGTCGATCGCTTCTGGCTCGCCACCGTGCTCGCGTATCTGCCGCGGTGGCTCGTGGTGCTGCCGGCCGGGCCGCTCCTCGCGCTCACGCTCGTGTTGCGCGAGTGGAAGCTCGCGGGCGCGCTCGCGCTCACGCTCGCCCTCGCCCCGTTCGTCGTCGGCGATTTCGAGGTGCCCGCGATGGCCTGCGGCGCGGGGAGCCCCGACAAGGCGGTGCGCGTCCTCACGCAGAACGCGCTCCGTCGCTCGCTCAAGGAGCCGTGGCTCGCCGATCTCGTGAAGAACGAGAAGCTCGACCTCGTCTTGGTGCAGGAGTGCGACGTGCGCGATCTCCCCGGCGGGGACGCCGCTCCGGTCGTGCACGTGTCGGCGCCGCTCG
>CAYYKK010000401.1:0-5761 GCA_964467935.1 uncultured Polyangiaceae bacterium | reverse complement strand
CAGTCGTACTCGCGCGACTGCGCCGCGTTCAGGAGCACCGTGCGCATGGTGCGAGGCGCCGCGCCGCTCTTCGCTTCGTAGTCCACCCCGCTCTCGTGCTCGCGGTAGATGCTCTCGATGCCGGCGCGCAGGATCTTCTTCGCGTCCGCGTCGAGCCCCTCGGGCACCGCGCCCGTCGCGTAGAGATCGAGCTTCTGCTCCGCGGTGAGGTTCTTCACGACCTTGCCGAGCTCGTCGGGGAAGCTCTCGGGCTTCGGCTTCACGAGGCGCGTCAGCACCGCGAACTCGGCGGCGACGCGCGTCGCGTGGGGCGCGACGAAGCGCCCGGTGTGGGGAGCGATCTGCGTGTCGTAGATCTTCTGCTCGTCGACCGAGCTCTTGAGGTACGGCACGGCGACGAGCTCGAACCGCCCTCGGAAGCTCGGGAACTCGGGGTGCTCGCGGAACGCCGAGAGGTGCACCTCGTTCGCGCTGCCGATCATGACGACGTTCGTCTGGATGTTCTGATGCGGCAGCGCGACCTCGCCCGTCTCCAGCGTGAGCTGCAGGTAGCGGAAGGCGTCGAGCGGGCGCTTCAAGATGTCGCTGAACTCGAGCACGCCGCCGGCCGCCTCGATGAGCTCGCCGTGCGCTTCGAAGAGCGTCGTCGCCTGCAGCGCCGTCGGCAGCGCGGAGAGCGACCGGTCGGCGGTGATCTGACGCTCCCCCGCGTCCACGCTGAGCTCGGGGCCGAGCGTGATCGCGCCGCAACGGTATCGGCGCGAGATGAAGTATCGCTCCACTTGGACGTGGCGGAGCGTCTTCGCCAACGATCCGTTCTCGGCCATCATCAGCGCCTCGAACACCTGCTGGTTCTTGTGCGAGAGCTGGCCGGTGAGGAGCCACACGGGCGGCTTCTCGCCGATCGCGGCGAAGAGCTTCGCGAGCAGCGGACGGCGCTCGGCGAGCGGGATCAGGAAGAGCGGATGGTCCCGGATCTCCATCACGAGGCGCGCGTCGATCTGGTCGTCCGAAAGGTGCGCGTAGGAGTCCGTCGGGTCGTCGATGCGCGGCGCCGCTTCCCCGAAGCCGATCGATCCGCGCGTCGTCTTGCGACTCGGGAAGACCCAGTGGAAGCGGTAGAGGGCGCCTTCGTCCGTCGTGGAGTAGTTCTCGAGCGCGCGCAGCACGCAGCCCGCGGTGGTGCTCTTCGCCGATCCGTTCGGGCCGTGCATCAGCACGAGACGGTTGGCCCGCCCTTCCTGGACGAAGTTCGAGATCGCGCGGAAGAGCGCGGCTTGCAGCTCTTCGTGACCGATGAGCGTCGCCTCGCGCCCCTCGGCGCGGTTCTCCCAAGGGAGATCGAAGAGCCGATAGCGGCGGGTCTTCCCCCACGGCTTGTCGACCTCGGTCGTGCCGTAGTGCTGGAACATGTCGCGCGTGTACGTCGCCGCGTCTCGCCCGTAGCGGCGCGGATCTTCCGCGAAGATCGCGAGATACTCCTGGAAGGAAAGGACGCGCCGCCCCTCCTTGAAGCGTGACTCGAGGGTGCTCGTGATCTTCTCGAGCTCGTTCAGCGCGAAGGCCCTGCGGTCGTTGGGGGAGCCCGCCGAGGCCTGGGCTTCGCCGCCCCCCGCGGCTTTCGGATCGTTCACCAGGAGCGCGCCTCCAAGAACGGGTTCACTGCACGCGGCTCGGCGCGGGGTCCCGCGCCGCACGAGACGGTTCGTGGCCCTCGCCACGCGCCGCCTCGTGACGAAGTCTCACTTCACCGTGACGTCGATGTCGACCGGCACCTTCTCCATCAGGCAGTTCTTCTCGCTGCAGAAGCTGACCGACAGCGATCCTCCGACGGTGTACTTCCCCGCCTTCGAAGCCGAGAACGGCACCTTGAAGCTGCCCGAGGTCTCTTTGAAGGTGCCGTCGTCGCGCGTCAAAACGGGCTTCGAGTAGGTCACGTTCTCCGGGGCCTCGCCGGACTTCCATCGAATCGGGAACTGCGGGTTGATGTGGTAGTTGCCCTTCGCGGTGATGCTCACCTCGAAGGTGCCTTCGAGCGTCGCCTTGTACCCGGCGTCGGCCTTGGCTTCGACGACGTAGTTGTCCCCCTCGACCTTCGCGGCGCCGACGCCCGAGCGCGTGAGCGCGTTGTCGAGGTTGAAGCCGGCCGCGGTCGCGGTCGCGTTCAGCGTCTTCGCTGCGGCGTGCGGCCGGAAGCGGTCCGACGGGCCCGTCGCGCCGCGCGCGTGCGCGAACGCCGAGTAAGAGAAAGCGCCCAGGCCGACGATCAACGCGCCGACGGCGGCGATTCGCGCAGTGACCATGGTGTCGAAAGTAACACGCTTTCTTCGGCGTCGCCACGCACGGACGCGCCGAGCCGCTCCGACGGAAGGTCGAGCCTCAGAGCACGAAGCGGAGCACGACGATGAGCACGACGATCCCGACCGCGGCGGCCACCGCCGGGACGAGCCAACCGGGCATCCCCTTCGGGAGCCCGGCGATCTCGAGGGTGTCGCTCGATTCGGAAGGCAGCACGGGACCGCCGACGGATCCCGCGGCGAAGGCGGCGTCCATTCCGCCGAGCGCCATCGGCGCGCCGTTCTTCGCCCTGTGCGCCTCGAGCTTCTTGGGAAGCCCCTCGGCGATCAGCGCGGCGAGCCGATCTTGCGACACGCGCGCCCACTCCGCGTGGCTCCCTTCGAGCCCGTAGGCGCGACCGACGTCGTCGGCGAGCTCGCCCACGGACGCGTGGCGGATGTCCGGCGACTTCGCGAGCGCCCGCTCCATCACCTCGTCGAGCGTCTCGGGGACGTTCTGATCCTTGCCCGACTCGCTCGGAGGGATCGGATCGTTCGTCAGGATCGCGAGGAGGATCGCGGGGCCGGTCGATCCGCCGAACGGCACCTTGCCCGTGAGGCACTCGTAGCTGATCGCCGCCGCGCTCCAGACGTCGGCGCGGTGATCGAGGCTGGGGAGCCCCTGCGCTTGCTCGGGCGCCATGTAGTACGGCGAGCCGATCGTGGTGCCGAGCACGGTGAGCTTCTTCGCGCCCTCGGAGTTGTCGCGCACGCTGCCGAAGTCGAGGATCTTCGAGACGTCGCCCTCGCTCGTGTGGCAGAGAAAGACGTTGTCGGGCTTGAGATCGCGGTGGACGACCTTCCGCGCGTGGGCGCCCGAGAGGCCGAGCGCGAGGTGGCTGAGCATGCGGATCACCCGCTCGGGCGCGAGGGTCTTCTCACGCTTGAGGAGCATGCGGAGCTCCTCCCCCTCCAGGTACTCCATGACGAGCGCGTAGCTCTCGTCCTCGGTCTTCTCGAACGACAGCACCTCGACGATGTGGTCGTGCGGGAGCGTCGCGGAGACCTCGAACTCGCGCTTGAAGCGCTCGACGGCGACGGGATCGGTCGCGACCTCCGTGTGGAGGATCTTCAGCGCGACGCCGCGGTTCTGCTGACTATCGAGGGCCTGGTAGACGCGGCCCATGCCGCCGTCGGCGACGCGACGGTAGATCTGGTATCGACCGCCGCAGACGCTCGTGCCCACGCGCTTGTCATCGGGATCGGCCTTCGGAGGGAGCGCCGACGTGTCGGCGAGCTTCTGCCCATCGATGGGACAGAAGCCGCCCTCTTCCTGGTACAGCCGGTAGCACTCCGTGCAGGCCTTCACCGCGATCCTTCGGCTTCGACGCGCTCCGGCGGCGGCACGTAGTAGAGGATGCGGCGGCAGTTCGGGCACTGCTCGAACTCCTCTTGCCGGAGCATCTTCTGGAACATCATCGGCGGGACGGCGATGTGGCAGCCGTTGCAGGTGCCGTCCGACGTCTTCGCGATCGCGCGCGGTCGTCGCTGTCGGATCGACTCGTAGCGGCGGTAGAGCACAGGCGGCAGGGCCTTGACCGCGACCTCGCGCTGCCCCGCGAGCTCGACGCGCTCCTTCTCGCGGTTCTCGACGTTGAGCGTCGCGCCCTCGACCGTGCCGGCGAGCTGCGCCTCGATCTCGGTCTTCTTCGTCTCTGCTTGCGACACCGACTCGCGCGCCTTGTCGGCGAGGCCCGCGAGCTTCTGCATCTCGTCCTCGCGGTCGCGGACGAGCTTGCGCAGCTCCTCGAACTCACGCTGCGCGGCGACGGTCTCCCGTTCGTTGCGAGACCGGGCGAGCTTCTCGCGCGCTTTCTCGATCTGCGTGTTCATCTGCCGCACCTCGGTCTGAAGCTCGGAGCGCGTGCGCTCCATGGTCGCGACGCTCTCGCGATCGGCGCCGAGCTTCTTGTCGAGGGTGCTCACGTCGCTCCGCAGCGACTCGAGCCCGGACTTCTGTGCGCCCAAGTCTTCTTCGACGCGGCGGATCTCTTCGTCGATGCGGGCGAGCTCTTCGAGAAGCGGAATCTGCTGACGGATGCTCACGAGGCGAACGATCTCCTCTCGGGCGGCGACGAAGGCCGTGGCGCCCGAAGTACCAACCAAGAACGACGACCGACGTCGGAACGCGCCCGCTCGAAGCGAGCGCACGCGACGAAAACGCATCGGGGCCCACCGGCGACGCGCCGAGGACCGCGCGGTAGGCCCACCTGGGTTCGAACCAGGAACAGCCCGGTTATGAGCCGGGGGCTCTGACCGATTGAGCTATGGGCCCGCATGGCTCGGCCTCCCACGGTGCCCGTCGAGCCCTTGCTCGCACGGGCCGATCCGCGCAGGCCCGTCGAGCGAGCGCGGTCGCCGTGGGGGACTGCCGTAACGCCGTGAGACGTCGAGGCCGTGGAGGATGCCACGAACGGAACGCTAGTCGAACGAGCGCCGTCTTGGAAGCCCCGCCTAGCCGCGGGGAACGCGAAGCGGCCGAAACCCGCCGGGTGACTTGTGTGGCTCGCGCGCACGTCGGTCGCGCGGCGGGCTCGACGCGTCGGAACAGCAGCGAAACCCACGGTGATGCGAGGTGTACGTCTCGGGCGTGTCGGTGTCGACGGTGCGGCAAGCTGCCGCGCCTCGTCCCCACGCGCCCCCGGCGATCGCCGAGCGGAAGGGTCGCTCGCGCTGCGAGCCGGTCGGGTTCTCGACCCACTCCTCGACGTTGCCCGTCAGATCGCGGACGCCGAAGGGGCTCGCGCAAGGCAACGACCCCGACGCAACCCGACCGTCGATGCGCGCCATCTCCCCCGCGACCGCGAACGGATCGCGGAGCGCCCCGAGGACCGCGGGCGGGTCGGCGCGGTCGACGTTGCAGACCCCGCTCGAGCGCTCGATGCCGTTCGGCAGCGGGAGGATTTCTTCGCCTTCGCATGCGAACTGCCACTCGTCGATGGTGCAGAGGCGCTTGTCCTCCGTCTCGCACGCGCGTCGCGCCTCGTTGAACGAGACGAGCACCGCCGGCTTCACGCCGCGGAGGTTCGGGTACTCGAGCTCGTCGATGCAGAAGCGCGCGGGCCGGATCGTTCCCTCGCAGAGGACCTCCGGCGCGTACTTCTCACAGACGTCGCTGTCCTTGCGCGGCACGTCGCACTTGTGGGCCACGAAGGGGCAGTGCTCGCCGTCGACGAGCACCATCCCGAGCGGGCAGTCGCTGGCGCTCTCGGGGCTCGGCGAGGCGACGTCGACGTTGGCTCGGGCCGGCTCGGTCGCCTCTCGCTGGATCGGCGGAGGCGCTGGCGGAAGCGTGGCGCGCGCTCGTTCGGGCAGTCGCCTCGCCTCGGGGCCCCGCGCGCCGA
This sequence comes from uncultured Polyangiaceae bacterium, assembly GCA_964467935.1. Taxonomy (GTDB): domain Bacteria; phylum Myxococcota_A; class Polyangia; order Polyangiales; family Polyangiaceae; genus CAYYKK01. The sequence continues at coordinate 81 of CAYYKK010000401.1, read as the reverse complement.
GCCTCGGCGCGAAGAGCGCGAGCGCGAGCGCCATGGAGGCGAGAAGGATGGCTGGATACAGCGTGCGGGGGCTCACGGATC
>CAYYKK010000400.1:0-5782 GCA_964467935.1 uncultured Polyangiaceae bacterium | reverse complement strand
GACTCCTCGAAGGGCTGGGCGCGGGCCTACCGCTACGCGCAAGAGCTCGGGATCGACCGCATCGCGATCGGGACGGACATGAACGGCTTCCCGACCCAGCCCGGGCCGCGCTTCGTCTTCGACGTCACCGCGCCGTTCGGCCTGCGCGCCCTCGAGCCGGGCGACCCGGCCCGACCGCTCCACTACGGCGTCGACCTCATCCCGATCGTGCAGAAGATCCTGCAGCAGTCGGCGCTCGGGAAGATTCATTACGACTACAACACGATGGGCATGGCCCACTACGGCATGCTCCCCGACTTCACGCTCGACGTGGCGCTCCAGCAGGACGCCAGCGAGTCGCTCCAGAGTTTCTTCAATTCGGCGGAAGCCTTCATCGAGGTGTGGGAGACATGTCTCGCTGCCGCGACGGCCTGAGCGCCGTCCTCGTTTCGCTCACCAGCGCCGCGGCGCTCGCCACCCTCGCGCCGACCGCGGCGTGGGCTCAGGCCGCTCCGCCTCCTTCGCCGCCAGCGACCTCGCCCGGGTCACCGCCACCCGCGTCGCCGCCGCCAGCGAGCGCGTCGCCGAGCGGCGGCTCCGGCGGCGGCACCTTCGTCCCCCCGCCGGCCGGGCTCCCGACCGAGGATCCGCTCGAGCTCGCGCCCATCGATCTGGGGACGTTCGAGCTCGCGGCGGGCGGCGTGGGCGCCTTCGACCACGGCATCGGCGGGAGCGCCGAGCTGCGCGCCGGGATCATCGGCGCGCGGGTCGAGTTTCCCGGGATCCTCGCGTCGGCCGTCACGTTCCGCGCGGCGTTCCAGCCCTCGCTCGCGACGGGCGTGCTGTCCGGCAACCTGCTCGAGCTGAACGAGATGATGTTCGGCGCGCGCTATCCCGATTTGAAGGTCTGCCCTGGATTTCCGACGGTGCGCTGCGATCAGTCGACCGGCTTCCTCGGCATCGGCGCGTCGGTCCTCTCGTTCGCCTACGACGTGGCGGAGCACAACGGGGGCATTCGCATCGTCGAGGGCGATCTCGTGGGCTCGGTGACGCCCGCCTTCGGAAAGGACTGGAGCGAATACCGCTTCCTCCCTCGCGCGGGCGCCTCGCTCGATTGGATGAGCCACGCGGCCGAGGGACAGGCCGCGTTCGTGGGACGGGCGATGCTCGGCTTCGACGCGGCGTTCAGGATCGGGCCGCTGCACTTCGAGCCGTCGTTTCGCTGGCGACCGAGCACGGGCGCGTTCGTGAAGGACTACGTGCTCGAGCCGAAGCTCGAGGTCTATGCGCGCGAGGCGTGGGCGGCCGTGCACAACCGGGACGCGGTGCGCGTCGGGTTCGAGGTGGGCTTCATCCACGCGAGCGAGCCCGAGAACACCTTCAATCCGGAGATCATCGCGAGGGCGACGAATACCCTCTACGCGCGGCTCGTGCTCGCCCCGACGATCTTCACGTTCGGCCCGCCGGGGACCTGAGCGGTCGAGCCCGGAGACGACACGATCAAGGGACGACCACGGACGCGGTGAGCTCGTTCACCGGGCGACCGCTCGCGTGGGTGACGCGCGCGACCACGTCGACTCGACCGCGGGGCGCGCCGAGGACCGCATAGGGCATCTCGCAATACGTCTCCGGCTCGTGCGTCGTGTCGATGTCGAGGCGCACGGCCGCGCCGGCGAGGGACGCACGCGTGTGGACGGGGAGCGAGACGTAGGCACCGACGACGATCTGGAGCGCGCCCGACGCATCGACCGAGGCGCGCGCGGACGGGAGGAGCGGGACGCTCATGACGAAGTCGCAGCGCGCGGGGCCGGCGGTGACGCGGAGAGGGCCGCCGCTCGTGTCGACGACCGCCGAGGCGGTGGGGACCGAGGACGGGACGGAGCGCGCGGAGGGCGCGGACGAGGCCGTCGTGCCGGCTTGCGGCGACGAGGGCGCGGCGCACGCGGAGAGCGCCAGCAGCGAGGCGCAGAGGGGGGCGCGGGGAAGCACGACGGGAGGATAGCGCGAGGACGAGACGCGTCGCCCGCTCGATCCCCGTGTCACCTTCGCGTGTCCGCCTCCGCGAGGTGATACGCGGCGACGAGCGCGTCGTGCTTGGCCGCCGCGCCCGAGGCCACCTTCGCCTGGATCTCGGCGTCGATGGTGCGGGCGCGCGCGGCGAGGCCCGACGACGACTTGTCCGCGTCGAACACGCGCTCGGACCAGAAGACGACGTCGTCCGCCGTGCCCTGCCCCGCTCGGTAGCGGATCAGGGCGTCATCGAAGACCTTCTGAGCGGCGTCGGCGAGCTTCGAGGAGGTCGGAGCGGCGGTCGAGGGCGCGGCGCCCACGGAGAGCGCCACGCCGACGAGGAGGGCGGGCCAGAGCTTGGGACGCGATCGCATGGGTCACCTCGCGACGAGCATAACCCACGCGGCGGACCGCCGAGCACGCCGCGGATCCGGCGCGCGTCGATCACACGCGCGTGAAGCCGCCGTCGACCACGATCTCTTCGCCGGTCATGTACGAGGCGTCTTCGGACGCGAGGAAGAGGGCCGCCTTCGCGATCTCCTCCGGCCGACCGAAGCGGCGGAGCGGCACCTGCCCGACGAGCGACTCGCTGAACGCGCGCAGCGACGCATCGGGCAGGCCGAGCTTGCCGTAGAGGGGCGTCTCGACCGGCCCGGGGCTCACGGCGTTCACGCGGATCGCGCGCGGCGCGAGCTCGAGCGCGGACGTCCGCACGATCGATCGCAGCGCCGCTTTGCTCGCGGCGTACGCGCTGCTGCCAGCCATGCCGAGCTGGTTGTTCACCGAGGTGTTCACGACCACGCCCGCGCCGTCGCGCAGCACCCCGGCGAAATGCTTCAGCGTGAGCCAAGGCCCGAGCACGTTCACGCGCCAGGTGGCCTCGAACGCCGCCTCGTCGAGCGAGGCGATCGGCCCGAGCTTCGCGATGCCCGCGTTCAAGAAGAGCACGTCGACGCCGCGCCCCGCGAACGAGGCGGCGAGGCGCTCGATGTCGGCCCCGCTCGACGCGTCGGACGCGACGACCTCGGCGATCCCGGCGAGCTCCTTCGTCGCCGCCGCGAGCGTCTTCGGGTTCTGTCCGGTCACGGTGACGCGCGCGCCCTCCGAGGCGAAGAGCCGGGCGGCGGCGAGGCCGATGCCGGTCGTACCGCCCGTGACGAGCGCGATCTTGTTCTCGAGTCGATTCATGGTGTCCTCCTGCTCCCGCGTCGCGGCGTTCGTGCCGCGTTCATGACCCGACCTTGCGGCCCCGACCGAGCCGCCGGTAGCCCACGCGGCGAAGAGTCGTTGTTGCACAAAGATGAAGAATGAGAGGATCGGCCCATGGACCTCCTGCAACGAGCCAGGACCTTCGTGCGCGTCGTCGAGTCGGGATCTCTGTCGTCGGCGGCGCGCGCGACCGGCGCCTCGCTCCCCGGCGTGAGCCGGCAAATCACGACGCTCGAGGAGGAGCTCGGCGCCCCGCTCCTCCTCCGCACCACGCGCAGCTTGCGTCTCACCGAGGAGGGGCGGCGCTTCTTCGAGCACGCGACGCGGCTCGTGCGCGAGGCCGACGCCGCCGTCGCGAGCGTGCGCCGCGACCGCGCCGTGGCCGGTCACCTCTCGGTGTCGGCGTCCGTCTCGCTCGGCGTCCTGCGCGTCGTGCCGCACCTCTCGAAGCTCCTCGCCGCGCACCCGGCGCTCGATCTGGAGCTGCGGCTCGAGGATCGTGAGGCCGAGATCGTCCGCGAGGGCGTGGACGTCGCGATCCGCGCGGGCCTGGCGCTGCCGTCCTCGACGAGCCTCGTGGCCGCTCACCTCGCGACCTTCGAGCGGGTCCTCGTGGCCTCGCCGGCCTACCTCAAGCGCCACGGACCCCCCCGCGAGCCACGGGCGCTCGCGAGCCACGCGTCGGTCGTCGGCCCGTCGTCGGAGGGCACGATTCGGTATCTCGAAGGCGACGTGGAGCGCACGGTGCGAGCGCCGCCCCGCCTTCGGGTCTCGACGCTCGTCGGCATCGCGGCGGCCGCGCGCGAAGGCCTCGGCGTCGCCGCGCTGCCTCACTTCGTCGTCGCGGAGGCGATCGCGGCGGGCGAGCTCAAGCGCTTGCTGCCGAGGGTGCGACTGCCCGCGGTCTCCTGCCATGCCCTCTACCGGGTCGAGCACCGCGGCGCCCCGCGCGTCGACGCCCTCCTCGCCCACCTCCGCGAGACGCTCCCCTTCCCCTAGGCCGGTCGAGCGCGGGCGCGCTCGATCCTTCCCCGACACGGTTGCGCTGCGCCCCGAAGCGGCCTATCCCGCGGCCCATGCCGCGAATCACGACGCCCCTCTCCGAGAAGCTCGGCCTCACCTACCCCATCGTCTGCGCCCCGATGTTCCTCGTCTCCAACAAGGAGATGATCGTCGCGGCCGCCGAGGCGGGCATCCTCGGCACGATGCCGAGCCTGAACCTGCGCACGCGCGAGGAGCTGCGCGAGGCGCTCGCGTGGATCCGACGCAAGACCGACAAGCCCTTCGGCATCAACCTCACGATCAAGCTCACCGATCCCGAGCGCCTGACGCACGATCTCGAGGCGTGCCTGGAGTTCGAGGTGCCGGTGCTCATCACGAGCTACGGCAACCCGACCGAGATCGCCAAGCGCGCGCACGACGCCGGCGCGACCGTGTTCCACGACGTCATCCACCTCAAGCACGCGCTGAAGGCCCAGGAGTCGGGCGCCGACGCGATCATCGGCGTCGCCGCGGGCGCAGGCGGCCACGCCGGCTCGACGAGCCCGTTCGTCCTCTACCCGTACCTGCGCGAGCACCTCAAGGTGCCCGTCATCGCGGCGGGCTGCATCGCGACGGGGCGACAGATGGCCGCCTCGCTCGCGCTCGGCGCCGAGCTCGTCTACATGGGCACGCGCTTCATCGCGTCGACGGAGTGCGGCGCCGATCCCGAGTACAAGCGCCGCACGACGAACGGCTCGCCGGACGAGATCGTCTACACCGACGCGGTGAGCGGCGTGCACGCGAACTTCCTGCGCGACACGGTGCCGGGCCTCGCGCCCGCCGACAAGGCGGCGAAGCAAGCAGAGGTGCAGCAGGGCGGCGCGAAGAAGTGGAAGGACATCTGGAGCGCAGGACAGGGCATCGCGCTCGCGAAGGAGGTCCTGCCCATCGGCCAAATCGTCGAGGACATCGTGCGCGAGTACGTCGACACCGTCGGCGCGATGCCGAAGCTCGGCTGAGGCCGCCACCTCGAGGCGATCGCCACGGCGGGGCGTTCCATGCGAGTCTGAGCGCTCCGCGCCGGGGGGAGCCGAGCGCGCCGGAGGCACCATGAACCCGTACCGAGCTCCGCTCGCGCCCGCACAAGCGTGGGTGCTCGCGACCGCCGCCATCCTCACCAAGCGCGACGACCGGCGGCTCGATCTGCTCGGCGGCGCGACGCGCCCGTCGGGGACGTGGACGGCGTTCTTCCTCTTGATGAAGTCGTGGGGCGTCGAGACCGCGCGCGACGCGAACGATCGCGTCGAGTGGCTGCTCTCCGAGGGACACCGCGGGTCGTACGAGGCGCGCGGCGCCGGGCCCGCGCAGGCGTTCGTCGGCTGGGACGCCTGTCGCGCCGCGCACGTCGCGGGCTGGGCCTACGTCGCGTACCTCCTCGACAAGCCGACCGCGTGGAAGCACATGCTGCGCGCCGCGGAGCTCTTGCGGGGGGCGTATCGCTCGTGGCCCGAGATCGGTCAGAGCTACGTGCGCGGCCTCGACGTCTGGAGCGACGGCGACCGGAGCCTCGTCGATCCGACCGCGCAGGCCGTGGCGTGGCTCT
>CAYYKK010000399.1:0-5850 GCA_964467935.1 uncultured Polyangiaceae bacterium | reverse complement strand
TGGATCACGCGGCACGGGCCTTCGGCGTCGTGAAGTCGCACACGACCCTCTACGGTGACGACACCGCGGTCGACACCGTGCTCTCGTTGCGCGAGGGCGAACGGTCACCGGCGTTTCTGGTGGGGCACGCGGCCCGTCGCGCCGTCGCCAGCTGGTATCTGCGGCTGCGGGACGGCGCCGCCGCAGATCCGCTGTTCGGCCTGGTGCGCGTCGAGATCGCGCCCGCCGACGTCGGGCACTCCTTCCCGACGGGGGACATGTTCCGGCGGCTCGAGGTCAACGCCGAGGCCCTCGACGCGGAGGGGCGCGTCGTCGAGCGAGCGCCGGCCGTGCACCTCGGGCGCACCTTCGCCGATCGGGCTCGCGCGACGGCCGAGGTCGACTTTCGTCGCGTCGAGGTCGGGGACACCCGCGTGCCGGCCCGCGGCGCGGGCGATGGCCTCCGCGTCGCGCTCCGGTTCGAGCACCCGATCGAGGCGTCGCGCGTCCGCTGGCGCGTCGTCTACCAGCGGATGGCGACGGCCATGGCCGCGTCGTTCGGCGTCGAGCAGGCGCGCGACGAGGTCACCGTCGCCGAGGGCGTCCTCCCCGTGATGAAGAAGTGATGTATTGGCAATGACTATGCATCAGAAATGGAATCGACGATGAAGCTCCTCAGGCAGAATCCCCGCGCGTCGTCCTCGGCCCTCGCCGCCATCCTCGGCGTGGCGCTCCTCCTCGCCGCGGACGCGCGGGCGGACGGCGTCGCCGCGAAGCCGGCCGCCCCCGGCGGGCCGGAGACGCCCGGGGCCGTCGTCGGGAAGGCGCCGACGGCCACCCCCGACGCGCCTCCCACGAACGAGGCGAGCGCCGCGCCCGTCTTCGACGCCGCCGAGCTCGGCGAGCCCGACAAGGCGACGATGGCGCTCGTCCAGACGGTGGAGGAGCGATGCTACGCGGAGCCGCGGAGCCGCGAGGGCATGACGCCCTCCGAAGAGCGGCGGTGCAACCTCGCCGTCTCGCGCCTCTCGTCGAAGGGGACGAGGGCCGTCCCCGCCATCCTCGCGGCGCTCAACGCGAGCGACGACGCCCACTACTACGCGCGCACGCGCCTCTACCACGCGCTCGGCAAGTCCGACGATCCGAGGGTGGAGGACGTCCTCTTGCGCGGCTACGCGCGGATCGCGACCCGGAAGCTCGACGCGTTCACGAGCGACACGTCGATGATCGAGGACGCCCTCGTCACCATGAACGCGGCCGATCCCGCCGGCGCCGCGGCGATCGGGAAGAAGGAGATCACCGACCAGTGGGCTTCTGCCGAAGATCGGGTGCTCACGTGGCGCGTCTTTCAGCGGGACCACGCTTCGACCTCCAAGGCGGACCTGCGGAAGGAGGGCCTCAAGAAGGCGCGCGCCGACGTGAAGAGCAAAGACCTGCGGGTCGCCTACCTCGCGATGACCACCCTCGCCGAGCTCGCGCCGAGCGAAGGCCTCGCCGCGGCGAACGCGCTGCTCGAGCGCGAGGATCTCACGCCCGACGACAAGAGCCCGTTCTACATCATCACCTCCCGCGCCTACGACAACGGCGCGGTCGAGCGCGAGGAGCCCGAGCCTCCGCCGAAGCCCGCGCCGAAGATGAAGACGAAGACCTCCAAGAAGGGCAAGGCGCGCTCGCGGAAGTGAGCGCGGAGACGATTGTCGCCCTCGAGGCGCGGGGGTAGAGCGCGCGTCGTGAAAGCGATCATCATCGGCGCGGGTCGTGGCTCTCGGCTCGCGCACCTCACCGAGGACGTCCCGAAGACGATGGTGCCCGTGCTGGGGCGCCCGATGCTCGATCAGATCCTCGAGGCCCTCGCCTTCGCGGGCTTCGCGCGCGAGGACATCGTCTTCGTCTGCGGCTACCGCGAGGAGGTCGTGCGGCGCGCCTACCCCGATCTGACGTTCGTGCGCAACGAGGGGTGGGCCGACAACAACATCCTCTTGAGCCTCCTCATGGCGCGGGAACACCTCGAGGGCGGCTTCGTCTCCACGTACGCCGACATCGTCTACACGAAGGAGATCGCGCGCGACGTGGCCGCGAGCTCGCACGACGTCGCGCTCGGCTGCGACACCGACTGGCGCCGACGCTACGTCGGCCGCTCTCAGCATCCCGAGACCGACGCGGAGAAGCTCACCGCGGCCGGCGATCGCGTCGTGCGTCTGTCGCGGACGATCCCGAGCGAAGAGGCGTCGGGCGAGTTCATCGGGGTCATGAAGCTCTCGGCGGTCGGCGCGAGCCGCTTCCTCGAGGCGTTCGACGAGGTCGAGCGCGCCTTTTCCGGTCACGTTTTTCGCGAAGGGCGCACCTTCGAGAAGGCCTACCTCATCGATCTGCTCGCGTGGATGCTCGAGCGCGGTGAGGCGATGCACCGCGTCTCCACCCGCGGCGGCTACATGGAAATCGACACGCTCGAAGATCGTTCGCTCGCGGAGTCTTGGTGGGCGGGCCGCTCCTGAGCGCGCGCCGTCGGCGCGGGCGAGCTGGCGCGCTCGTCCTGCTCCTCGGCCTCGCGCCTGCGTGCGGTTCGTCCGAGCGGGCGTGGCGCGCGCCTTCCCCAGCCCGGTCGGTGGTGCCTGTCGAGCTCGGGCCGAAGGAGCACGTCCAATACGTCCTCGCGCGCGCGGGGCTCGGCTCGAGCGCGACGCGGTTCACCGTCGGCGTCGGCGGCAAGGTGACCGGCACGGCGCCTCGAACGGAGAACATCGTGCGCGGGGAGGCGATCCCGCCATGGCTCGGCGGAGGCTTCCTCTTCCACGGCTCCGACGCGCTCTTCCGGAGCGACGAGTTCCTCGGCGAGCTGCACTCCATCGCGTCGAGCGCGAGCGGCTTCTCGAGCGTCACGATGGGCACGACCTCCATGCTCGTCGTCACCGGCGACGGCGTCCGCTTCACGCTCGAGCCCACGACGGGCAAGCGCGGCGGCGTCTCCCCCGTCGGCGCGAGCGCCTTCGGGGCCGTGTCGGCGTCGCGAGGGATCACCCTCGCCGACGGCGGCTTCGCGTACCTCACGAGCGACGGCGGCAAGAGCTGGGCGCGCCTCGACGCCCGCGCGCCCACCGGCATCGTCGTCGAAGACGCCGACCTCGCGGCGAACCGTCCCCGCGCGCTCTTCGTCGTCGAACGCGGGGGCGGGGCCTTGCGCGTCGACGCGTCGCGCGCCGAGCGCGCCTCGGTCGGTCCGGCGTCGAAGCCGACCGAGCAGCCGACGTCGAGCAGCGGCCAACCCTTCCTCGATCTCGCGCTGAAGGTCGGCGCGCCCCTCGACGACCCCGACGCGCCGACCGAGGCCGTCGTCGCGGACGGGGGATCGCTCACGACCGTCAGCCTCGAGACGGGCGAGGTGCTCGCGACCGAGCCCGGCGCCATTCCCCCCGATTTGCCGTGTCAGGCGGAGCGGCTCTCGAACGAGATCCTCTTCCTGTGCCGACAGTCGAGCCGCGCCGTCGTGGCGTCGCGACCGCTCCTCGGCGGCAAGGTCACGCTCGAGGCTTCGTTCCGCTCTCCGGGCGTGTTCGTTCGCGGCGGCGGCGACGCGGTGCTCTTCACCGGCCCTTGCCATGGCGAGTCGACGAAGCCCGGCAAGGCCTGCTTGCGCGTGCCTCGCTCCGACGCGGTGGAGGCGGCGATGTGGTCCGATCTCGATCGCTCCGCCGAGATCTCCGACGCCGATCCGAACAAACCCGTCAGCGTGGTCACGTGGGTGCCGACCGACAAGGGCGCGATCGCCGTGCTCGGCGGCGACGAGGGCGGGCTCCTCGACACGCGCGCGCACACGAGGACGCGCCTCTCGGAGGAGGACTCGCGCAAGCTCGCTCAGGTCTTTCAGCCGACGGGCGCGGAGCTCGTCGAGCGGCGGTTCCGCGTCCTCGACGACGGGACGATCGAGGGCTGGAGCGCGAGCGGCGCGGGCGTGCGCGTGAGCGACGGCGGCAAGACCGTGTCCACGTCGGCGTTCGCGTTCAGCGGAGCCCGCTTCGCCGGGCCACGCGGCCTCGCGCTGTCGCCGACGGGGGCGCTGTGGCAATCGACCGATTGGGGACAGACGTTCGTCGAGGTCGCGTCCCCGTCGGCCGTCGGCGCTGCTCCTTCGCCTCGCGAGTGCTCCGCCGTCGGGTGCAACCTCGGCGAGTGGCTGCGCGTCGGCTGGGAGGCGCGCCCGCCGGTGCCCCCCACCAAACCGAGCCCGCCGTCCCTGCGTGTCGTTCCCGTCGAGTCGCCGCCGGATCTCCCGCGGCTGTCGTGCGTCGCGAGCGGCGCGCTCGTGCGCAAGGCGCTCGCGGCGTCGGCGTCCGGACGCTTCGGCTTCGGCGCGACCGCTTTCCCGGCGAGCGCCCACGGCCCGATCCTCCGCGCCACCTTCGCGCGCGCCGTCCCCGGCGGGTGGACCGCGTTCGAGGCGCCTTCGCTGCGGGCGCTCTTGCGAGGCAAGCAGCCCGACGTCGGCGCGGACGGCGCCGTGCGCCTCGACGGCCCCGGCACCGAGCGGCAGATCGCGTGGATCGAGCCGTTCGATCCCAAGGCGGCGGAGAAGCACGCGTCCATTCAGCTCGACGCCCTCGTCGCCGCCGTGACCGCGCAAGGAGGCACGCCGCCGGAGCTCACGAACGACGAAGAGGTCGGCACCGCGGTGCCCGTGCTCGCCGACGGCGGTGGTCTCCTCCTGTCGGGCATCGGAGGTCCTCCGCTCTGGCTGCGCGATCGGCGCGTTGTGCCCCTCTCGTTCGGCGCCGACGGCGCGTCGATCGCGATCGCGTCGGCGATCGAGACGAAGCCCGACGAGCTGACGGTGCTCGCGCTCGACGACGACGGCACCGCGCACGCACGCCGGCTCGGTCGCGGCGCCACCGAGGAGGTCTTCGCGATCCCCGCGCCCGTCTCGACCGCGCTGCCCCAGTCCCCGGACGCGCTCGCCCTCGGACCGGGCGGGAGCCTCGCCGTCGTGCGCATCCCCTCTGCGACGCCTCCGACGAAGGAGAGCCCCGCCTATCTCTTGCGACCGGGGCAGGAGCCGATCGCCCTCGCGCCGTGGGCGACGGTGCAGCCCGCCGACAGCGCACCCTGCGCGGACGGCAAGGGCTACCGCGCCATCGTCACGTCGCGCCGCTCGTGGCTCGCGACCGAAGCGGGGCAGGCGGAGGAGGACCACCTCTTCCTGGCGCGCGTCCGATGGAGCGAGGAGCGCGTCTGCCTCGAGGCGGTGGAGGCCGGCGCGATCGCGCACGATCTGCCCACCGGCTCGGCCGACAGCTACTTCGTCGCGCGCTTCGGCAAGGACGCCGGGGCCGGTCACGTCCTCGTGGCCTCCGGCGCGGAGCTGCGCGAGCCGCGGGCCTGTACGCTCCACACGCCCACGCCCTGAGGCCCCGCCCACGCCCCGCGCGGAGAGGATCGCGCCATCTCGCCCCTGCGGAGAGATTGCGGAGAAATGCCCCCTGGGTCGCCGGCGAGCCAGGGCGAGAAACGCCTCGAAAAGTCTCGCTTCTTTCGGTATTCGTTAGACGCTTGTCCACCCCCGAGTCGCACTCTGCACCGAGGCTCGCCTTCCGTGTGCTCGTGATCGACGACGACGCCGCCGTCGGTCGCGCGATCGCGAGGCTGCTCACCGCGGCCGGCCACTCGGTCGCCGTCTCGATGAGCGGGCTCGAGGCCATCGCCGTCCTCGGCGGCGAGGCGTTCGACGTCGTGGTGAGCGACATCCAGATGCCGAACTTCAGCGGCATGGAGCTGCTCGCGTTCCTCCGCGAGCGCGACCTCGACGTGCCCGTCGTCCTCGTGACGGGCGACCCGTCGACCGCCACGGCGCTGCGCGCGGCCGATCTCGTCGCCGCGCCC
>CAYYKK010000398.1:0-5942 GCA_964467935.1 uncultured Polyangiaceae bacterium | reverse complement strand
CGCGAGCGCGCGCGGGAGCCGGGGGCAGCGAGGCGGCGCGTCTCGGAGCGCACGCGCACCGATCCGAGCTCCGTCTCGGTGATCGGCGCGCGTCTCGTCGAGCAGGGCTACGTGACACGGGCGATCGACGAGGCGGACCGGCGCAGAACGGCGCTCAGGCTCACGCGACGAGGCACGCAAGTCGTGTCGCGCGCTCCCGAGCCCTATCAGGGCAGGCTCATCGGCGTGCTGCGAGATCTGCCCGCGCGCGACCTCGGCGTGCTCCGGCGGGCGCTCGCACGACTGTCCGACTCGCTGGGGCGCACGCGAGAGGCGCCTCTGTTCTTCGAAGAAGCGAATGGGAGAGAAGGGAAGCGGCGCGATGGACGATGAGCGCCCAGGACGAGGAAAAGGCGCGGCGAGAGGTGCGGTGCCCATCGCGCCATCCCTCACCCCGGCGCTGGCTGCGGCGCACGTCTCTCAGGGCGGCGGCGCGATCGCTCCGCGCACGCTTGGAATCGCAGCCCTGGCGAGCGCCATCGGGTTCGCTGCCGCGTTGATCGCGAAGCTCCTGACCCGCGGCTTGGCGCTGGTCACGAACCTCGCGTTCTTCCACCGGTGGTCGCTCGAAGACGCCTCCCCGGCCGACCATCGGCTCGGTGGGTGGGTCGTGCTCGTGCCGATCGCGGGCGCGGTGCTCGTCGGGTTGATGGCTCGGTACGGGTCGAAGGCCATCCGCGGGCACGGGATCCCCGAAGCCATGGAGCAGGTGCTGTTCAACGAGAGCCGGATCCCGGCACGCGTTCTGTTCATGAAGCCGCTGTCCGCAGTCGTCGCGATCGGAACGGGCGGTCCCTTTGGGGCCGAAGGTCCCATCATCGCCACGGGAGGAGCGCTCGGCTCGCTCGTAGGGCAGTTCGCGAAGATCACCGCGGAAGAGCGCAAGATTCTGCTCGCGTCAGGAGCGGCGGCGGGCATGTCGGCGACGTTCGGCTCACCGGTGGCGGCGGTGCTGCTCGCCATCGAGCTCCTGCTGTTCGAGTACCGCGCGCGTTCGTTGGTCCCCGTCGCGTTCGCGGCCTGTACCGCCGCTGCCGTCCGTGTCGCGCTGGTTGGCGCAGGGCCCGCGTTCTCCGTGGGGGTCCTCGCGCAGCCGAGGCCGGGCGCGATCCTCGCGTACGCGATGGTCGGGGCGATCATGGGACTCTTCGCGGTCGGCCTGACGAAGGCGGTGTACGCGATCGAGGACGCCTTCGAGCGGCTCCCAATCCACTGGATGTGGTGGCCTGCCCTCGGCGCGATCCCGGTCGGTGTCATCGGCTTGCTCGCGCCACGGACGATGGGCGTGGGCTACAGCAACATCGAGCAGATGGTGTCGGGAGAGCTCGCGGGGACCGCGCTCTTCACCCTGTGCGCTCTCAAGCTGGTCTCTTGGCTCTTCTCCTTGGGCAGCGGCACCTCCGGTGGAACACTCGCTCCGCTCTTCACCGTCGGAGGCGGTGCCGGTGCGGCGACCGCTGCATTGCTCGCGCTGCTCGCGCCTCAGGCGGGCATCGATCCACGGCTTGGCGCGTTGGTCGGCATGGCCGCCATGTTCGCAGGTGCCTCGCGCGCGCCCCTGGCGTCGGTGGTGTTCGCCTTCGAGACCACGCGTCAAGCCGTCGCGCTCCCGCCACTTCTGGGCGGATGCTGCGCCGCGTACGTCATCGCGTGCGTCGTCGCGAAGCACTCCATCATGACCGAGAAGATCGCGCGCCGCGGTCGGCGGGTGCCGACGGACTATGCCGCGGACTATCTCTCGCAGGTGCGCGTGCGCGACATCGGAACGAAAGCCGTGGTGACGCTCGCAGCGAGCCAGACCATCGCCGAGGTGCGCAGCTGGCTCGCGCAGCGAGGCGCTGAGCTTCACCATCATGGCTTCCCCGTGCTGGACGGCGAGGCAGTCGTCGGCGTCGTGACCCAGCGAGAGCTACTCGCTCCGCACCTGTCGACGGAAGCCCGGCTCGCCGAGATCGTGTGTCGCGCCCCGGTGGTGATCGGCGTCGATGCGACCGCGCGTGAAGCTGCGGATCTCATGGTGCTCGAAGCGGTCGGTAGGCTACCGGTCCAGGAGCGGGGCCGGCTCGTCGGCATCGTGACGCGCAGCGATCTGCTCGAGGCGCATTCCGTCCGCCTCGCCTCCGAGCATCAGGCTCGACGCTTCCGGAGGTTGGGCATGCGCGGCGCGAGGGCCTGAGGCGCGGGAATCATCGTCGTGGTCGAGCCGGCCCTCGCGTCGCCCTGAGTCGATGCCGTCTCGGGAGGCGGATGAGCGGGTGCTCCGAGGCTCGCGCTCAGGCGATGAAGTCCAATCCGATGTCGGCCGCGGGCGACTGCGTCAACGCGCCGACGCTGATCGCGTCGATCCCCGCCTTCGCGAGCTCCGTCACGCGCGCGGGGGTGATGCCGCCCGAGGCCTCGAGCAGGGCGCGGCCGGCGGTGCGGCGGACCGCCTCCTCCGTCGTCGGCGTATCCATGTTGTCGAGCAGCACGATGTCCGCCCCGGCGGCGAGCGCCTGGTCGAGCTGCTCGAGCGAATCGACCTCGCACTCGATCTTGCTCGTGTGCGGGGCGTGCGCGCGCGCCGCCTCGATGGCCTTTCGGACGCCGCCCGCCGCCACGATGTGGTTGTCCTTGATCAGCACCGCCGAGCCGAGGTCGTTGCGATGGTTGTGCCCGCCGCCGCGACGCACCGCATAGCGCTCGAGGAGGCGCAGCCCCGGGGTCGTCTTTCGCGTGTCGGTGATGCGCGTCTTGCTGTTCGGCGGGAGCGCATCGACGTAGCGCCGCGTGAGCGTCGCGACGCCGCACATGCGCTGAATCAGGTTCAGCGAGACGCGCTCGGCGGCGAGGAGCGATCGCGCGCGTCCCTCGACCGTGTAGAGCACGGCGCCCGCGTCGACCGACGCCCCCTCCTCGACCTTCGCCGTGAATTTCAGGCTCGGATCGACCGTCTTGAAGACGCGCTCCACGACCGGAATGCCACAGGCCACCATCGCCTTGCGCGCGACGCCGTTCGCCGCGCTCGTCGCGGCCGCGGGCACGCACGCCTCCGTCGTCACGTCCCCCGCAGCGAGATCCTCCTCGAGGGCGCGGAGAACGATGGCATCGATCAGGGCTAGCGGAAGCTCGGTGGCGCTCATGGTCGTCGGACTCTAGGGCGCGCGAGACACGACGGCCAGGGGCGCGCCGACGCGGGCGCGGTGCTGGTGTTCGCGGGCGAACGCCGGTATGCGAGAGCGGCGTGGCGGAGGGGTCTCGCGAGCCCCGCGGATCGTCGACGGGGTCGATGGACCTCGCGGAGCGAGCGAAATGACAGCGCCGAACGAGCCGATTTCGGGCCCCTTTTATCACGGCACGAAGGCCGACCTCCGACCGGGCGATCTCATCCGCCCGGGGTATCGATCCAACTATGGGCACGCCGAGCGCACGAGCCGCTGGGTCTACATGACCGCCACCCTGTCGCCGCTGGGGGCCGAGCTCGCGCGAGGGGACGGGCCGGGCAGGCTCTACATCGTGGAGCCGACGGGTCCCTTCGTGGACGATCCGGATCTCACCGACAAGAAGCTCCCGGGCAACCCGACGAGGTCCTACCGCTCTCGCTTCCCGCTGCGCGTCGTCGGGGAGGTGACCGACTGGGTGCCGCACACGCCCGAGGAGCTCCAGGCGATGATGGAGCGGCGGGATCGCGTGTACGCGCAGCAGGCCGAGCGGACCGCGCGCATCCCCAGCGCCGCCGACGTGGCGCGGCTCCACGCGGAGGCCGACACCCTCGCCGCGTCGTGGACGCCGACGCACGACGACGCCGGGAGCGCGCTCTTCATGCGAATTCGCGGGGCGGAGACGTCGATCTCCGCGGCGATGCACTATCGATCGGAGGCGGGGGCGACGCGGACGATCGAGCTCCCCGGCCCGATCGTCGCGGGGCCGAGCGAGGCGCCGCGCGACGCGCCGCTCTCGGGTCGGATCACGGAGGTCCGCGCGTGGCGGGAGGCGTGGGTCGCGGTGATCGAGTCGTGCGTGACCGAGATCGGCCTGAGCCTGGAGACGCGGATCTGGATCGCGGTCGACGCGCGTCGCGACACGCTGCGCTTCCGGGTGGACGCCGACGGGCCGGAGCGCTCGTGGCGGCGCGACCTCGCGCTCGTCGGCGGCGTGCTCACCGACGCCGAGCAAGGCGAGATCTGGGACTTCGTGGCGGGCCGCTGAGGCGAATCGGCGCGCCGAGGCCTTGCGCGAGCCCGACGCGGTTGTTAGTGAACGTGTTTAGTGAACGCGTTTAGCGACACGGCGCCTCCGACGAAGAAGCGCGCGGCACAGAAGCGGGAGACGCGCGCGCGCATCCTCGAGGTCGCGCGCGATCATTTCGAGCGCGACGGCTTCGAGGCGGCGAACCTGCGCGCCATCGCGGGGGAGGCGGGCGTCGCGGCCGGGACGGTGCTGCTCCACTTCCACGACAAGCTCGATCTGCTGCACGCGGCGCTCTTCGACGATCTCGCCGCCGTGGTCGAGGCCGTCCTCGGCGCTCCGAAGCGCGGCCGCCTCGAGACGCGGCTCCGCGAGATCGCGCGCGCGTTCTTCGCGTACTACGCGGCGCGGCCGTCGCTCTCGCGGGCGCTCCTGCGCGAGTCGCTCTTCGCCGCGTCGCCCTGGCGAGAGAGGTTCACCGAGCAGGTGGCGCGCGTGCACGCGCACATCGCCCGCCTCGTCGCCTCGGCGAAGGCCAAGGGCGAGGTCGATGCGTCGCTTGATCCGATCGTCCTCGGCGCGTCGTTCTTCTCTTTCTACTACTTCGCGCTGATCGGTTGGGCGCAGGGCGCGCTCGCCGACCCCATGCCGCTCTTCGAGCGCATGCTGCGCGAGCATCTCCGGCACGCCGCGCCGAGCGGCGAGAAGAGGACGGCGCGATGAGCACGATGTTCAGGAGCGAAGAGGCCCGGGACGCGATGATCGCCACGTTCGAGGGCTTTCGCGCGCGCGTGCCCGGCGCGACCTCCACGCGACGCGTGGCGACGCGCGCTGGCGAGACGCACGTGCTCGAGGCGGGCAAGGCGGACGGGCCGCCGCTCGTGCTCTTCCACGGTGCGCTCGCGACCTCCGCGCACGCGACGGCCGAGCTGGGTCCGCTGCTCGACCGGTTCCACGTGTTCGCGCCCGACGTGATCGGTCAATCCCCGATGAGCGCGGACGCGCGCGTCTCGCTGGACGACGCGTCGTACGGCGAGTGGGCGTCGGAGGTGATGGCGGCGCTCGGGCTCACGCGCGCGGTCGTCTACGGCGTGAGCTGGGGCGGGTTCGTCGCGCGCAAGCTCGCGGAGCACGCGCCGGAGCGGATCGATCGGCTCGTGCTCCTCGTGCCGGCCGGGTTCGTCTCGGGCCCGGCTTGGAAGGGCTTCACGACGATGGGGCTGCCGCTCCTGACCTTCCGCCTCTTCGGCAACGCTCGATCGCTCGAGCGCTTCTTCGAGAACCTGCTCTCCACGCGGGACGAGGCGTGGGAGAGCTATCTTCGCCGCGCCCTCGGCAGCTACAAGATGGACATCCGCGTGCCTCCGCTCGCGAAGCCCGAGCCGCTCGCCGCGTTCGAGCGCCCCACGCTCGTGTTCGGCGCGAGCGACGACGGGAGCTTCCCGGGGATCACGCTCCTCGCGCGGGTGAAGGAGCTGCTCCCGCACGCGGAGACGGAGCTCCTCGAGGGCTCGAAGCACGCTCCTCCGACCGACGATGCGTTCCGCAGGCGCATGGCCGATCGCATCTCTCGCTTCGCGCTCGCGACGCCGGTCGAGGACCGCGCGGCCCCCTGAGCCGCCCTCGGAGCGGCGCGCGTCGCGGGGACGAGGTCGGCCCGCGACGCGCGACCCGACAAAAGCCGAAGGGCGGCCCTCAGGGGGACCGCCCTCCGCGACGCCCGCGAGGGCGCCGTC
>CAYYKK010000397.1:0-5958 GCA_964467935.1 uncultured Polyangiaceae bacterium | reverse complement strand
GAGGGCGATCGGCGCGCCGGCGAGGGCGCACGCGATCGCCGATCCCGCGAGCTGACCGAGGCCGTTGCGCAGGCCCGCGTAGGCGCTTGGTGAGACGCACGCGAGCCCGACGAAGCCCGCGGAGAGCGCGTCGTCGACGCGGAGCGCGCGGCTCGCGACCACGGCGAGCGACGCCGCGATCCCGGCTTTGACGGCGATCCACCGGGGGTCGGCGAGCTTCATCGGGCGCGCACCTTGCCACGTGCGCGCGCCTCGGCCTACCGACAAGCTCGCGGCGCGAGGGACGCCGCCAAGCCCCCCGCTCGCGGCTCAGGCGCGGGGCTCGTCGCTGAGCCAGACCTCGCGAGCGGTGCCGAAGACCGCCTCCTCGTTCGACAGCGCGAGCCGCGCCCGCCGGCGCGCGTGGGCGAGGCGCAGCTGGAGGCGCTCGCCGCCCATCCACGGGACGATGCAGAGGCCTTGCGCCGCTTGGGTCGTCCAGCGGGAGGTGATGCCGCTCGGGAGCCACGTCGCCTCGAGCTCGACCGGGCCTTCGACGACGCCAGCGTCGCTGCGGAGCCGGACGAGGACGGGAGGGACGCCCTTGGGAGCAGAGCCGAACAAGCGCCGGAGGAAAGCGACCATCGGAGCCGATTCGTTGCCGTCCCGCGCCCCCGCGTTCAACGGGGCCTCGCGCCTCCCCCCGGCCGTCCCGGACGCGTCGCTCGCGCCCGCCTCACGCCTCGGGCTTCACGCGCTGCGCCGTGATCGCGCGGACGAGGAGCTCGAGCGCGACGAGGCCGAGCAGCGCGAGCGCCACGTAGGGCGAGGCGTCGATGCGAGGGGCCTTGCCGCCGAGCGCGCCGCTCCGGGCCGACTCGACGACGGGCCTCGGGCGGAGATCGATCTCGCGCTCGGGTGCGGTGGCGAGTCGCTCCTCTTCCTTGCCGTCGACGTCGAAGCGATAGCGCCCGACGACGTCGGGGACGGCGCGCAGGAGCCCGTCACGCTCGGCGATCGGGATCGGCTTCGGTGGCGCGCTCCCGTCGGTCAGGAGCCCACCGTGGACCTTCTTGGCGCCTGCGAACGTGAAGCTCTGACCCACCTCCACGTGTCGCGTGCCGCTCCGCGCGCGCGCCTCGTCCGCGAACCGGTCGAGCAGCGCGAGGAACGCGGGGCGCAGCGGCAGATCGCTCTCCTGCGCGTTGAAAGGCAGCGTCGAGACCAGCACCGAGCCGCGGCCCAAGCTGCGCTCGAGGAACAGCGGCGCGCCATCGTCGAACGCGCAGAGCACGCGCGCGTCCTCGAGCGCGGCGTGGTCGAGCGTGGTGCGGCCTTCGGGGTGCAGTGACCTCAGGCTCTCCGCCGACGCGCCGAAGAACGCGCAGCGATCGGGCGCCGCGCCCGAAGAGCTCGACGGACCCCAGCGCACGACGCCGGGGAAGAGGCCCCCGAACCCCGCGCCGAGGGGCGCGGCGCTCGCCGTTCGTCCGAGCGAGATGCAGAGCTGGCCGCCGGCTTCGACCCAGCTCACGATCGCCTTGCGCGACTCGGGCGTGAGCCCCGGCGGATCGTCGAGGATGAGGCCCGCGAGGTTCTTCAGATCCTCTTCGTGCTCCGGCACGCTCGGTAGCGTCTTGCGCAGGCTGCCCAGATCGAGCGCCGCGAACGCTTGCTCGATCGGAGGAGGGCCGCCCGTCTCGAGGCGGTTCTTCGCTGGATCGGCGACCACGCCGATGCCCAGCACGATGCCCGCGGTGCCGACCGGCGCGACGTCGTCCTCGGCGATCGTGTCTCCCGGCGAGAGGCGCGCCTCGAGGTCCGCGGGCGCGTCCTTCGCGACGTCGATCTTGATCGAGACGAGCGGCTCCTTCGGCGTGGAGCTCGAGAGGGTCTTGCCCGCCGCCGTCACGCTCACCGTGCGACCGACCACGCTCGCGCCTTGGGTGCAGGCGACGTGCACCACCACGCGCGTCTCGCTGCGATCGGCGCCGACGACGCCGCAGTCCGCCTCGCCCTTCGCCGCGAGCTCGGGGAGAGGCTGCCACAGCGTGACCTCGCCGTCACCCGCGAGCGGCGCCTGGCTGGCGCTGCCGTCGGCGAGATCCGAGAGGAGCACGACGCGCCGGTCGCGCTGGGGCGTCGTCTTGACGAGATCGATCGCGAGGTGAACGGCGCCCTCGAGATCCGTCGCGCGATCGCTCGGCGCGAGCTCGTCGATCGTGCCCTTGGCCGCGGCGAGATCGGTCGTGGCGGCGACGGCGACCCGCGCGGGCGCGCCCGCGAGGACGACGGCGATCGCGTCGCCGCTCCGAGCGCCACGCAACAGCTCCTGTGCCGCGCGCTTCGCGCGATCGAAGCGCGTCTCGCGCCCCTCGAACGGCGCGCGCATGCTGAGCGAGTCGTCGACCACGATCGCGAGCGCCACCGACGCTCCCGCCTTTCGCTCGAGCGCGACGTGCGAGCACGACACGAAGGGGGTCGCCCCGAGCAGCGCGAGGACCAGCACCGAGAGCGCGCGCAGCGCGAAGAGCGCGCGATCTTCGAGCATGCTGCGCCGGCGCGCCGTCGGCGGGGTCGCCGGAATGAGCTTCGCCGCGGGGAAGGGCCGCTCCTCGGTGCGCCGCCGGCGCAGGAGGTGCGCCGCGACGGGCGCGCCGACGAAGAGCGCGACGCCGAGCGCGAGGACCGTGAGGAAGCTCACGCCCGCGCCTCTCGCGGCCCCATCGTCGCTGCGATCCCCGACAGGCTCAGGCAGAGGCTCCGGACCACGTGGACCGGCTCGTCGGCCGTCGACGCGGCGACGAGCCCGCCTCCACGCCCGACGAGCTCGCGCGCCCACGCGCGCCGGATCGACGTCATGCGATCGACGTACTCCGCTCGCACCGTCTCCGGATCGGCGTCGACGACGACGCCGCCCTCGAGCGCGCGGAAGCGCGCGTGCTCGTGGAAGGGGAGGGTCTCTTCGTCGGGGTCGAGCACCTGCACGGCGTGGGCGAGGCGACCTCGGACGCCGAGGCTCGAGAAGGCGCTCCGCGCCCGCGGCGGCAGATCGTAGAGATCGGAGAAGAGGACGATCATCGAGCCGCGCCGCGAGTGCTCGGCGACGGGCAAGAGCGCCCGCTCGAAGGCGCGGTCGTCGCTCGCGATGTCGCCCGCGGTCCCGACGGTCGTGAGCGCCCAGACGACGCGCTCGAACGCCTCGTGACCGCTCATCGGGGGAAGGGTCCGCGGCTCGCGGCCGCCGACGACGACGAGCCCGACCGGATCGCCCGACGCGAGCGCGACGCGCGCGAGCGACGCGGCGAGCAGCGAAGCGAAGGCGTACTTCGCGCCGGGGCCGCTCCCCCGATAGCTCATCGAGGCGGTCGCATCGACGACGAGCCACACCGAGCGATCGGTCTCGGTCTCGAACTCGCGGATCATCATTTTGTCGTGGCGGAGGAGGGCGCGCCGATCGAAAAAACGCAGGTCGTCGCCGGGCACGTAGGGGCGTTGCCCGCCGAACTCGACGCCCGCGCCCTTCTTGATGCTCCGATGCATCCCGGCGTACACGCCCTCGGCGACGATGCGCGCCCGCAGCTTCAGCGGTGCGAAGGCGCCCCAGTCGACCGAGAACGGCTCGAACGATCGTGCCCGCTCGTCGGCTCTGTGTTCGGTGCGCGCCACGCGCGGATGGATCTACCAGGGGGCGCACGCGGGAGCAAAACCCGTCTTCGCCGTCTCACCCCTCGCCGCGGCCGTCGCGCTCGACGTGACGTTGTGGTTCCGTAGGCCCATGGGAGAGCTCGCTGAGAACGTGACGGACGCGGTCGAGAAGGCCGGTGAATCGAGGCTCAACACGATCGTCGCCGCGTGCGTCGCGGTGTCGGCGACGTTCATGGCGCTCTCCAACGTGAAGGACGGCAACGTCGTCCAGGCGATGGCGCAAGCGCAGACGAAGAGCGTCGACGCGTGGGCGTACTACCAAGCCAAAGGGACGAAGGAGAACCTCGCCGAGCAGATGGTCGACGAGCTGACGATCCGGCGCGACACCGAGGGCGACACGCTCGCGCCCCGCGCGAAGGCTGCGCTCGACGCGCGCGTCGCGGAGTACGCCGCCAAGGCGAAGAAGTACGGGGAGGAGAAGCAGGAGATCAAGGCGCAGGCGGAGGCTCTCGAGAAGCTCTACGACGACCTCAACGTGCACGACGATCAGTTCGACATGGCCGAGGCGACGATCTCGATCGGCATCGCGCTCTTCGGCGTCACCGCGCTCACGAAGAAGCGCTGGCTCCTCGGCCTCGGCCTCGCCTTCGCTGGGTTCGGGACGCTGCTCGGCCTCGCGGGCTTCCTCGGCTGGAGCTTCCATCCCGACTTCCTCGCGAAGCTCCTCGGCTGATCGGGCGCTGCGATCCGCGTGCCGGTGGCGCGCTCATCGGAGCGCGAGCAGCGCGCCGAGGCCGATCGCCACGAGCGCGACGAGCACGGCGACGACGGTCCAGCCGCCGGCCGGCGACGACGCCACGGGGAGCGCCTCGGTCGGTCGGGCGCTCGCGATCTTGGGGCTCGACGGGGTGGAGCGCGGCGCGCGGCTGTCCATCTCCGCGCGCCGCTCGGGCACGACCTGCGACAGGCGGATGGCGAGGTCCGTCTCGCCGAGCTCGATGTCGGCGCCGGCCGAGGGAGCGTCGCCGCCGGGGTGGACCGAGACCACGCGCCGCTCGCGCACCGCGAGGAGCGCCTCGCGCAGCGCCCGTGCGGAGGGGAAGCGTCGATCTCGATCCTTCTCGAGCGCGCGGAGGATCACCGCCTCGAGCGTCGTCGGGATGTCGCGCGTGGGCGCCACGACGCGCGGCGGCTCGACCGGCTCGGTGAGCTGCGCCGTCATCGTCGCGAGCGGCGTGCGCCGCGAGAAGGGCACGCGCCCCGTCGCCATCTCGTAGATCATCACCCCGGTCGCGTAGACGTCGCAGCGGGGGTCGAGCTCGTCGCCGCGCGCTTGCTCGGGCGCCATGTACTCGGGCGTACCGAAGATCATGTCGTGCTCCGTGAGACCCGTCGTCATCTGGTCTCCGTGGAGCACCTTCGCGAGCCCGAAGTCGAGGACGCGGACGCGCGGGACGACCGAGGACGAGCTCGAGAAGCCGCGCGGCTCGATCATGATGTTCGCGGGCTTGAGGTCGCGATGGATGACGCCCGCCGCGTGCGCCGTCTCGAGGCCGCTCGCGATCTGGCAAGCCACCTCGATCGCCTGATCGATCGAGAGCGGCGACGCGAGCGCCTCCTCGAGCGAAGACCCGTCGACGTAATCGAGCGCGATCACGAGCAGCCCGTCGTGCTCGATGAAGTCTCGGATCGCGACGATGTGGGGCCCGTGGAGGCGACGAAGGATCGTGGCTTCGCGCTGGTAGCGCCCGAAGATCTGCCTGTCGCCGCAGAGCTCTCGGTGGATCACCTTCAGCGCCACAGGCTGATCGTCAGCGAGCGTCCGCGCGAGGTAGACGACGCCGGACGCGCCCTCGCCGATCACCTCCGCGAGGCGATAGCGATCGGCGACGACGTCCCCCGCGCGGAGCGAACCGGAGGGCCCTCGACGTCGATCGAGCGCCGTGGCGCGGGTCTCGTCGTCGCTGGTCACGGCGCTCCGGGGGGCTCCGCCTTGAGCATCGACGACGTGCACGCGTGGAGGATCTTCGGGCTGAGCTCGACGGGATCGAGCACCACGTCGGGATCCGCCTTGCGGAGCGCGCGGCACGCCTGCTCCGCGAGGAGCGCCTCGTCGAGCGCCACGTACGCCTCCAGCAGCTCACGCTCGATGCGCGCCGTCTCCGGGTCGGTCAGCTTGCCCGACGCGAGCAGCCCGCTCCCGTGCGCGACGGCCTCCACGTAGGCTCCGGCGCGCACCTCCGAGACCAGCTTCGGGATCTCTCCCTCGGCCGCATCCTGCGCGTCGCGGGCGGCGCGCCCGCCCTCGGTCCCGGCGTAGTCGAGGGTCTC
>CAYYKK010000396.1:0-5963 GCA_964467935.1 uncultured Polyangiaceae bacterium | reverse complement strand
CGAAAGAGGCTGTGCGGCGGCTGAATGGCACCTGGCACGGCAGTTATGGGAAGGCACTATGCCCAGCCCATAACGACAAGCGCCCGTCGCTTTCGATCACACCGGGCCGTGACGCCGTGCTGTTCCATTGCTTCGCCGGTTGCAGTCAGGCCGCAATCATGGAGGCGTTGTCAAAAAAGGGCGGCTATGTCCGTCCTACCGAGCGTGATCCCAACCCGCCGCAACGGCGCGACCTCGCACCGCTCGCCCGCGACCTTTGGAGCAAGGCTTTGCCGCTCCCCGGAACGCCCGCCCAACGCTATCTTGAAAGCCGCCGTCTCGGTCATTCGACCATCGGCCGCTATGATCCCGCTGCGCTCACCTATGAAGGCGGCAAGCGCCTTCGCCTTCCGGCCCTGTTTCTGCCCATCATCGAGCGGCGCGAAATCGTCGCCCTGGCCCGCGTGTTCGTCGATCGCGATGGCAACAAGCATCCGTTGCTCGAAGATGCAAAGCGCACTCTCGGAGATCCGCGCGGCGGCGCTGTCCGCATCGGCCAACTGGACGGCGATCACCTCAACCTGGCTGAAGGCTTCGAGGAAGCCGAATCCGTCATAGCCCTGTTCGGCCTTCCGAGCTGCTGGTCCGTGAATGGGGCAGAGCTATATGCGCGCGTCCATATCCCCGACCATATCCGTTCGATCACCATCTATTCGCAGCACGGCGCAGCCGCCGCCAATGGTATTGCCAAGGCCAGACCGCATCTTGGCGCTCGCGGCCGAACGATCGCGGTCGAGCTGCCACCCCCCGGTGGCGACTGGAACGACGCATGGCGGGCCGCGTGATCGGCCGCATCCCGATCTTCTTTTCAGGCGGGATCATTCTCGCTGCCCTGTTTTCCAAAGCTCACCCCGACTTGATCGCCAATCCGCCGCAAAGCGCGCGCGGGGCGTGCGATCAGTTCGTTGACAAGGCGCTTTGCCAAGTCGCCGGCACCATCGACGCATTGCGGCATGATCGCCCGCCCGTTCCGGGCGTTTCAACCTTCCTCCCCGAACGGATCGAAACCCCCGGTGCCGTCGACCCGGCCATAACCCAGCACGATATAGCTTCGACCGTCTGCGATCCCGGTTATCTGTCCGCGCGCACGCCCAAGCCGTCATGGACGGCCGCGGCGCGGCGCCGCCTCGCCAGCGCACGGCTCCCCGACGAAAGCGCGGAGAATTATGCGCTGGATCAGCTCGTCCCGATCTCCCTTGGCGGCGCTGCGTCCGACGCGCGCAATCTGTGGCTGCAATCATGGACCGGGCCGTGGAACGCGAGCCGCAAAGACGCGCTCGAAACCGTGCTGCATCGCATGGTGTGCAACGGGGAACTTACCCTGGACTCAGCGCGGCACGCGATCGCGAGCGACTGGATCGAGACTTACCGCCTTGTCGTGACACCGCAAAATCTCGCGCGTCATCAGTTGCCGCAGCGGTGGGCCTTGAAGAACGGCGATCAGATCGGGCCGTCGATCCAGACCGGAAACGACCAAGGGCCGGTCATTCTGCAAGCGAATATCGAGCGGGGAGGGGGAGCCTATGAGGTTCCCGCCATTCCGGTCGAATGACGATTTCACTGAAGGAAGGGAGTTGAAGCCATGTCGCGTGACACAGCAGAGTTTCATATCATCGGGAATATCGGCAGCATCCGACCGCGTGAGAAGGTCACATATGTCAGGGTCGCCGTAAAATACTCCCGCAAGGAAGGCGATGAATGGACGGAGCATACCCGCTGGAACAGCGTGACTTGCTTCGGCAAAGTGGCTGAGAAGGCGCAGAAGGCTGGCGTTGGCGACCTGGTTCGCATTACCGGAGTCCCTGAAGAAACCGCCTACGAGCGTGGCGGCGAAACCATTTACGGCACCGACCTGATCGCCAAACATTTCTATATTCACAATCGCGCTGGAAACGGTGGCGACGACGCCAGCCCCGATGCCGATTGAGAAGGGGAGGGCGGGGCGGCCGAACCCGCATTATGCGGGTGACGATCCTCGCATGAAATTGTCGCAGGATCCGCGTGCGCGGATTTTGCGGCGTCTCTTTCCATCACCCTGCCAGCAACCGGCAGGGTGATGGGGCGGCGCAGCGCGTGAGCAGCCCCCCGCTCGCGCGCGCGCCGTCATAGATCGACGGCCGACGAGCGGCCGACTTTTCCCCTTTCGCTTCTTTGTTTCTGATTCTGGGGCCTGTTCCTGCCCCCTGTCGCAAGGGCTGGACCGTCGCGGCCGTCGGCCGCGCTTGGCGGGCACGGCGGTATCCCCGCCTTCCGCACCTTCGGCTTGTGCAGACGGGTGATTCCCCTCCGCCGTCCCCGGCCCTGATTTGCGCCATTCCCCGACCCGGCTCGCCACTCAGGCAGAAGCCGATGGACGCCATCGCCTTCGGCTCCATTTTAGGAAGGGAAACAAGCACATGGCACGGAAATCAGCCCGCAGCGCACAAGCCAACCGGATCGACGTTTACGAGGAGGTCACAGCCAGCATTATCGCTCTGTTGGAGGAAGGCACCCGCCCTTGGTCGCCCTCATGGGCATCGGGCGCGGCAACGCTTCCCCTGCGTCACGAAGGGACGGCCTACCAAGGAATCAATATCCTCCTGCTTTGGTCCGCAGCGATGACGCGCGACTATTCCAATCCCTATTGGATGACCTACCGGCAAGCGGATGAGCTAGGCGGGCAGGTCCGCAAGGGCGAGAAGGGCAGTCTTGTCGTTCACGCCGGAACCTTCACCCCAAAGGACGGCGAGACGGGCGAACCTGTCACTAACAGCGACGGCGAGGAAGCGAGCCGCCGCTATCTGAAACGCTATGTCGTGTTCAATGTCGAGCAGATCGACGGCCTGGACATGGCGAAATTTCCGGTCCCGGTTGTCGAGATAAAGAACCGCGACCAGCGCGACCCCGACCTTGATGCGGCTTTTGCCCGCTATCCCGTCCCCTATCGGGAAGGGGGCGGCAGCGCCTTCTATGACGACCGCGCCGATTGTATCCAAATGCCCGCTTTCGCTGATTTCGTGAGCGGCAATGCCTTCTATGCGACCCTTGCCCATGAGGGAATCCATAGCACCGGGCATCCCGACCGCTTGGACCGCGATAGCCTTCGCAAATATGCTGACAGCAAGGAAATCCGTGCTTTCGAGGAATTGATTGCCGAGATTGGCGCAGCGATGCTTTGCGCGCAGCTAGGCATGGAACCGACCGAGCGCGAGGATCACGCCGCCTATATTGCCGATTGGCTCAAGGCCCTTCGCAATGACAAGCGCGCCATCTTCCGCGCAGCCAGCGCCGCGCAGACGGCGAGCGAATTGATCCTCTCTCACATGGCCGACCAGCCCGCGAGGCAGGCCGCTTGACCGATCAGGGGGCGGCCGCGTGCCGCCCCGCCATTTTCCGAAAGGATCGAGCCATGACCCCGAACAACGAGCCGCGCTTGCAGACCGGATATGACTATCTGGCAGCGAGCCTCACCAGCGGTTCCGACGCACATCAATATCGCGCGCTATTGCGCGCCTATCTTGACCATTACGACATGGGCACGACAGGCGACGACACCACCGCCGACAGGATCGAGCGGCTTTCTGCTTTCCTTCGCATATTGGCCGCTGCCGCCGTCGCGGAAAGGGCGGCGACATGAGCAGCGACACAGACGAACGCGCCCTAGCGACAGGTTACAACCCGGAAATCGCCACCGTGTCGGCGGCGGAATTTGCCGAGCTTATGGCGCTGGCGCGTGAACAACCGCGCCTAACGCCCGATGGGCAATGGCGTCACGATTATCACGCCGCCATGATCGCCAAGCGGACCATAGGCGTGCAGCCGGACCTATTCGGCGCGAAGCCGATCATCCACATGCACCGGACGAGGCCGGGGCCGGTAATCGACTGGCAACCGGAGCCTGTTGACGAGAAGCTGGCCCGGATCGCGCGCGACCCCAATGCGGCTTTCGGCATCGGCCGCCCCGCGCTCAGCGACGAGGAAAAGGCGGCGATGATCCGGTCCGCCGCGAACTGGCTGCGCCTTGGCCAGCGCGTTCGCCTCACTGGATCGACAGGTTCGATAGACGGCCAATTCGAGCGCAGAGTCGGCCGCGTCGGCGTGGTCTGGCGCATATCCAGAGTCCTTACCGATCATGTTCATATCTATCTCGATCCGGTGGGGGCCGAGCGATCCGAGAAAATCGTTTTCGTCGAGCTGCGCGACGTGGAGCCGATTGAGGATCAGCTATGAGCGCGCCGCACCGCCCCGGAATAGGCGATAATGGCGGGCCGCCGCTGGACGATCCAGCGCGGCCGTCCCCGGCCCATGTGCCACGGCCCTATGATGCTGCCTGTAGCCGGTGCCTCCATTGGAAGCCGCCCACCGAGCGCGAGGAATCCGACTATCGCGCATGGCAGGGCGGCTATGGCCGCCGCGTCAAGGAGCCGAGCGGTTATTGCCATCGCATCCGCCATCGCCCGGATGGCCCCACCGCCAGCGGCGGAACGATGGGCCGCAGCTTTTGCTATAGCTTCGAGCGCAAGCCCGATCCCGAACCCGAATGGGGCAAGAGCCGCGCTTTCGTCACCATCTGGCAGGGCGACAAGATCGCGTGGCAGGGTAGGGAAGGGGAGGAACCCGCCGAGTTTTGGCAAGGGGAACTGGATCTGTGAAGCGCCGTTCTGCCTTATTCGGTAACATCGCCCGCAATGTCGGGAGGCATCAGCAAAAGATAGGCATGGATACTTAGCCCTTTTGCAATGCGTTCGATATTATCAATCGAGACATTGCGTTCGCCGCGCTCAATACCGCCGAAATAGGTTCGGTCCATTTCTATGTCGTAGGCAAAATTTTGCTGACTGATACCCAGCGCCTTCCGGTGGCGGCGGATATTCGCAGCTACGATCTCGCGTAGGAAACCAGGATGGGTGCGTTTCACCCTTCATGGTTCACCCGCAAGATGGTTATAAGGCGACGGGTTTTAAGCATCAATTCTCTTGCTGATTCGTAACTGGAAAATGACGCTAACTAGGGGCGCGGGCGTGAATAGTCAGGAGCAAGCGAACGAGGCGGCCGAAAAGCGCGGTATCATTCATGCCGCAGCATCGCAGCGCGCCATGCTTCTCGGTCGAAATTGCCGGGAGCGCCGCAAGTCCCTTCATATGTCGCAGGCAGAGCTATCCGAGCGATCCGGCGTTGCCGCATCGCACCTGTCGAACATCGAGAAAGGTCGCGGCAATCCGACATTGGAGGTCATGGAGGCGATCGCGAAGGCGCTGAATTGCAGCGTTGTCGATCTTCTAGGCGATCAATGACCACACAGGACAGATGCCGGTAGAACCTAAAAGCCGCCGAGCGTCCCGCGCGTCATTCTGAGTGCGGATCGTCCTTGGTGCCGGTGCGATCTCCTTCCTGTCGGGCGACTTCGCGCTCAAGGACTTCGCGGATGAACGCGGCCCGTCGCTGGCGTCCCACCAGCTTGTCAATGCGCTCGCCAAGACCTTCCGGCAGGCGGATGTTGGTTGATTTCACGTTGAGCGGCGGCCTTCCCATTCCTGCGTCGTAAACCAGCGCAAGATGGGTTCAATGCGAAGCCTAATAACCGGCACCGCTTATTGAGTTTTTCCTGTCATTCATGTTATAAGCGGTGCCGGTTATTATCTCTGGACACCAATTTTGGCGGTGGAGATCAGCGGCGAAGGTGATTCTCATGTCTCCAGACCAACATGGCGCGAATGATTCGTTGACGGGTGCTGGCACGTCGCGCCGCAGTCTGTTGCGAGCGATCGCGGCCGCACCGGCGGTAGCGGCCGCGCCCTGGGGCGAGGCGCTGACGCCGTTGCATGAAAGCTATGGTGACGTCGCGGCGATCGTTGTTCGATCGAGAGAGGGGCGGGCCTTCAGCCGCCAGCGTTATCATGTTGCGGAAGGTTTCTTCCCCACTGAACAACCGCAGGGACGGTTGG
>CAYYKK010000395.1:0-5964 GCA_964467935.1 uncultured Polyangiaceae bacterium | reverse complement strand
CATGCGACACGCCTGGATCTTGGTGGCGCTGACCGTGGCGGTCGGCTGCGGCGCCCACGTCGACGCGCCCCACGCCCCTCCGCCCGCGCCCAAGGCGCCCGAGGCCGCCGTCTCCGCGACGGATCTCGATGGGCTGCTCGATCGCGCTTGGGCGCACGCGGGCAAGTCTCCGAGCGGCGACGTCGACGACGCGACCTTCCTGCGCCGCGTCTCGCTCGATCTGCTCGGTCGCGTCCCCACGTCCGCCGAGCTGCGCGAGGCGCTCGCCGACGTGCGCCCGGACCGCCGCGCGCGGTGGGTCGACGATCGCCTCCGGCGCCCCGAGCACGCGCGCCACCTCGCGCGCACGTGGGAGCGGATCCTCATGGGACCCGAGGTGAAGAACCGCACCGTCGATCGCGCGGCCATGCGCAGGTGGCTCGAAGAGCGCTTCGCCGCCGACGCGCCGTGGGACGCCATCGTGCGCGACGTCGTCGCCGCCGAAGGCAGGAGCAGCGTCGGCGGGGCGCGCGGGCCGGGGCAATACGCCGACGACCCTGCGAAGGCCGCCGAGGAGAAGGCCGAAGGCGTGAACGGCGCGACCAACTTCACGCTGCGCTTCGGCAAGAGCCCCGCCGATCTCGCGGGCGCGACCTCGCGCATCTTCCTCGGCGTGCAGATCCAGTGCGCGCAATGCCACGACCACAAGACCGAGAAGTGGAAGCAGACCGACTTCCGCGAGCTCGCGGCGACGTTCACCCACGTGAAGGCGAAGCCGGTCGAGCGCGACAAGGGCGAGATCCCGGTCTTCGATCTCGAGAGCTCCGACAAGCCCAACAAGAAGGTCGTGCAGGCGACCGACAAGGAGATCCTCGCGGCGCACCCGCGCGCGCTCGACGACACGGATCTCGCGACGGACAACCCTCGCGCCGCCCTCGCCGCGTGGATGACGTCACGAGACAATCCCTGGTTCTCGCGCGAGATGGTCAATCGCGTATGGGACGAGCTCGTGGGCGGCGGCTTCGTCGACCCCATCGACGACTTCCGGCCCTCGAACCCGCCGGTGCTCCCCGAGGTGCTCGATTGGCTCGCCGAGGACTTCGAGGCGCACGGGTTCGATCTCGATCATCTCTACGCGACCATCTGCCTCTCGAAGGCCTATTCGCGCGCGCTCGGCGGAGGTGACGAGAGCCCGCGCGCGGCGCTCTTCGCGCATCAAGCGCTGCGGCCGCTCGACTCGGATCAGCTGCTCGACTCGATCTTCGCCGCGACCGAGGTCGACAAGCTCATCGACGAGCGGGCGCCGGAGCGCGCCGAGATCATTCAATCCATCGTGCGCCGGCGCATGGGCTTCGTGTTCGACGCCGACTCGGAGGCGAACGGCGCGGAGGTGGAGGGCACGCTCCAACAAGCGCTCTTCACGATGAACGGTCCGGTGCCCACCGCCGCGACGTCGGTCAAGGCCGGGGGCTTCTTGAGCGAGCTCCTCGCGCGCAACGACGATCCCGCGCTCGTCGAGGAGCTCTACCTGCGCACGTTGAGCCGCCGTCCGACCTCGGACGAGATCGAGCGCGCGCGCGCCTTCCTCGCTCTGCCGCGCGGCGACGACCCCTCCGGAGGTCGCAAGAAGAAGCAGAAGGCGAAGGCGAACGCCAAGCGAGGCGCGCCCGGCGATCCGCCGCTGATCGTGCAGGCGGCGCTGCGCTCCGACGCGGACAGCGATCGCGAACGCGGCGCAGAAGACCTCTTCTGGGCGCTGCTCAATGCGAGCGAGTTCGGCTTTCGTCGCTGAGACGCGGCCCTTCCACGACCCTGATTGCCTGGAGACGAAACATGAATCGAAGGAGCTTCCTCGAGCTGGGTCTCACCACGATCGGCGCCGCCCTCGCGTCGACGTCGATGTCGCGTCGAGCCCTCGCCGACGAGGCGAAGGCCGGAGGCGCGAAGGGCGTGAGCGCGAGTCCTCCCGGATCGAAGGTCGCGGACCATTGCATCGTGCTCTGGCTCAACGGCGGTCCGAGCCACGTCGACACGTTCGATCCGAAGCCGAAGTCGCCCGGCGCGAGCAAGGCGATCAAGACCGCGGCGAAGGGCGTCTTGCTCGCGGAGCACTTCCCCGCGCTCGCCGACCAGATGGGACACGTCGCCCTCGTGCGCGGCGTCTCGAGCAAGGAGGGCAACCACCAGCGCGCGCAGGAGATCGCGCACACGGGTCACCTGCCGAACCCCACCGTCGAGGCGCCCTCGATCGGCGCGTGGCTCACGCGCGGGCGCACGCCGAGCTCGCTCGAGATCCCGGGGTACGTCTCGCTCGGTGGCACGGGGGCCGGCGCGGGCTTCCTCGGACGGAGCTTCGATCCTTTCGTCGTGCAGAAGCCGGGGGACCGCCCCGCCGATCTCGAGCCCGCGCGCCCGCTGTCCGCGCGACGCCGCGCCGAGCGCGTGGCGTTCCTCGACGCGATGGAAAGTGATTTCGCGAAGCGATCCGGCGACGCGAAGGTGCTCGAGCGAGAGAAGCTCGTCGCGCGCGCGCGGCGAATGGCGAGCTCGCAGCAGATCGCGGCGTTCGACACGAGCCTCGAGCCGGCCGAGGCGCGCGCGTCGTACGGCGAGACCGACTTCGGTCGCGGGTGCCTCGCCGCGCGGCGGCTCGTCGAGGTGGGTGTCCCGTTCGTGGAGGTCACGCTCGACGGCTGGGACACGCACCAGAACAACGAGGAGCGCGTGAAGGAGCGCGCCGCGATCCTCGATCCGGCGATGGCGACGCTGCTGCGCGATCTCGACGAGCGCGGGCTGCTCGCGCGGACGCTCGTGGTCTGCATGGGCGAGTTCGGTCGCACGCCGAAGCTCAACGCGCAGGACGGGCGCGATCATCACCCCGCCGCCTTCACCGTCGCGCTCGCGGGCGGCGGCGTGCGCGGAGGGATCGCCTTCGGCGCGACCGACGAGACGGGCGATCAGGTCGTCGAGCAGCGGGTGAGCGTGGCCGACGTGCTCGCGACGGTCGCGAAGGCGGCGGGCCTCGATCCGGCCACGACCGAGACGTCGCCCGCCGGGCGTCCCATCGCGGTGACGGAGGGTGGGCGCGTCCTCGACGAGATCCTCACGTGAGCGCGCTGTGACGAACCTAATCATCGATCGCCATCGCCGCCATCGGCCTCGTCCGCGCACGGCGCGCCCCCTTTCGCGGGGCGCTCTGCGTGGCTAACGATGCAGTCTGGACGATTGGAGACGATGATGGCTCGCCCTGGACTCTGGCCTCTTCCCTCGTGGTACGTGCCGCGCGCGCGGCACGCGGAGGCGCCTCGACCCGCCCGCGCCGACGCGTGGGGGCCGTCGCGTGTCGCGCCTCCGCTCGCTCGCGTGGCCCCGCCCGTCGCGCGTGAGGTGCCGCCGATGGCGCGCGCGACGCCGCCCGTGGTGAGCGCCGCGCCTGGAGGCTCCGTCGCGGAGATGCGTGAGCCGTCCAACGACGAAGAAGGGGTGACGAGCGCGTCGCCCGCGCCCGGTCCGTCCGACACGAAAGAGCCGAGCGACGCGCTCCGCGGCGCGCTCGAGGATCTCGCGGCGGCCGAGTCGCGCGTCGAGCGCAACGCGCAGCGCATCTACGACGAGACGCGCACGAAGCTCGTGAGCGATCTGCTGCCCGTGGTCGACAACCTCGACCGAACGATCTCCGCCGGCCAAGCGTCGAACGACGGTCCGCTGCTCGAAGGGGTGCGGATGGTACGAGCGCAGCTCGAGCAGGTGCTCCTGCGCTACGGCGTCGAACGCATCGACTCGGCGGGCGAGACGTTCGATCCCGCCTTGCACCACGCCATCTCGGCGCGCGTCACCGGGCCGGAGCTCGTCGGCTCGGTCGTCGAGCAGCTCGAGGCGGGCTACCGCTTCGGAGGCAAGGTGCTGCGGCCCGCGAAGGTCGTCGTGGGCGTCGCCGGCTGACCGCCCACGTCGGCTCGCAAAACGCTTGCCGCGTCGCCGGGCGCCCGCTACGCGCGGAGACCGTGCGCAGAGCTCCCGTCTCTTCCGGTGGTCCGTTGACGCGCGCGGCGCGGTCGTTGGGTGACGCTGCCCAAGGCGGGGACGCCGAGCTCGAGGCGGGGGTCGCCGATCCCGCTCGCACCCTCTCGCGCTTGCTCGATCTCCGCGGGAGCGTCGACGTGGCTCGCGCGCTCGCGGCGAAGGCGACCCCCTCGTACGTCTCCGACGATCCTCGGATGCCGTCGCGGATCGCGTGGTCGGTGCAGGGCGAGATCGGCGCCATTCGATCGCACGCGCGGCGCGCCTTCGCGCGGCTCTCCGGGGAGCGAAGTCGCCTCCCCGACGCCGGGCGCGTGCACGCGGAGCTCGTGGCGCGCGGCGCGCTCGGCGTTCGATCGGCGCGCGCGCTCACGAGCGCGGCGGAAGCGATCTTCGCGCCGTACGCCGAGGAGGCGTCGAGCGAGCTCACGAGCGTGGTGCGGCAAGCGCGCAGTCTTCGGAAGGAGATCGGACCCGATCTCGCGTCGCTCGGCCCCGAGGCCGCGCGGCTCGAGCGGCTCGACGCTCTGCTCGCCGCGGCGACCGAGGCGGCGATCGACGTGCGGCTCGGGCGCCTCGTGCCCGCCGCCAAGGGGCCGTTCACGGGCGAGCTCGCGCGTGCGCTCGACGCTCTCGGTGAGGGCGCCGCGGCGCCGGATGTCGCGCGGTGGTGGATCGAGGGCGGCCTGCTCCGGCGCCTCGTCGACTCGCTCGAGGCGATCGTGATGGTGGCGTTGGAGTTCGAGGAGGGGCGCATCACGTCGCTCGTGAGCGCCGCGTCGCGCTGCGCGCTGCTGCCTCCGCGCCAGCCGTCTCCGAGCGAGCCGTCTCCGAGCGAGCCGTCTCCGAGCGAGCCGTCTCCGAGCGAGCCGGCTGCGAGCGTGCCGTGCGCTCCGGCGCGCGGGCGTCGCCGAGCGGCTTTCGAGATCGACGAGGCGCGCTCGTGACCCGCTTCGCCGTCGTCGGGGCAGGCGTCGTCGGTCTCGGGCTCGTCGCGCGCGCCGCGTTCTTCTACCGGGGGGTCGATCCGCTCGCCCACTCGCTCGTGCTGCTCATCGGCGTCGGGCTCGTGCTCGGCGTGATCGAGCTCGTCGGTCGTGCCCAGCGCGCAGAGAGGCTCGCTCGAGCGCTCGCCGCGCTGCCGAGCACGCCCGGCGACGCGGAGATCGAGGCCGCGCCCGCGCCGCTCCGCGCCATCCTGCGCGCGCGCATGGCGGGACAAGCGGCGGGGCTCGGTCACGCCGTCTTCACGCCTTATCTCCTCGGGCTGCTCGTGACGATCGGGCTCCTCGGCACGTTCATGGGGCTCTTCGAGACCTTGCGTGGCGCTCGCGAGGCGCTGACCTCGAGCGGAGACGTGCTCGCGCTGCGCGAGGGGCTCGCGGCGCCGATGAAGGGCTTGTCGCGCGCGTTCGGGACGTCGGCCGCCGGCGTGTCGGCGTCGGCGATGCTCGGACTCGCGGCGGTGTTCGTGCGGCGCGCCGAGACGCGCTTCTCCTCGACCCTGACGACGCTCTTCGCGGGGCCGCTCTTCCCGCTCACGATCGCCGGTCGACAGCTCGCGGCGCTCGAGGCGCTCGTGGAGTCGCGCCATGCGCTCCCCAAGGCCGCGAAGGCGATGGAGCGCGCGACCGCTCGGCTCGAGGCGCTCGAGACGAAGCTCGTCGAGGGTCAGCGCGAGGCGAGCGCGACGTCGGCGGCCGCGCTGCGCGACGCGAGCCACGAGACCGTCGCCGCGCTCGTCGCCACGAGCCAGGAGGCCGCCTCCGCGCTGCGCGAGGCGAGCGGCGAGGCGGCGACCGCGTTCCGAGAGGCGAGCGATCGATCCGTGTCTGCGTTCCGTGAGGCGAGCGATCGATCCGCGTCTGCGTTCCGTGAGGCGAGCGATCGATCCGCGTCGGCGCTGCGCGCGACGCGGGCCGGGTCGGTGGAGGCGCTGCGCGTGGGCGGTGAGCGGGCGGGGCG
>CAYYKK010000394.1:0-5974 GCA_964467935.1 uncultured Polyangiaceae bacterium | reverse complement strand
CGGCGGAGTCGCATGGACCTCCTCAGCGTGAGAGAGGCGGAGCGCGCGCTCCTCTTCATCCGCGAGGCGGAGGAGGACGAGCGCGTCGCGCGCACACGGGAGATGATCCCGTTCGCCGCCGAGCCATCCTCGAGCGAGCACCTCGTCGTCGACGACGAGGGGCGCGTTCTCCTCTGGCGCCGCGAGGATCCGTCGGCGCTCGAGGAGGTGGCCGCTTCGCTCGCCGACCTCCTCGACGAGGCCGCGCGCGCGATCGTCGGGGAGCGGGAGTAAATTTCCCGCGTAGTGAGAAACGTGATGATCTCCTCTTCAGGATGACCCATGACCGCGTGACGACCGCGTCCCTCGACATGACCTGGGACGCGGAGGCGCGCGTGTGCGTCGCCCGCGTGACGCCCGGCGCGGATCTCGGCGGCGAGGACGCCGCCGACCTCGTGGGCGCCATCGACCGGTGGATCGGCGAGGCGCCGACGCGGTTCGCCGTGCTCGCCGACGGCGGGGGCGGTCACCAGACCGACCGCGCGTACCGCGCGAGGCTGAGCCGCTATTTCCGTCGTCGCATCGACGTCGCGTTCGTCGCGTTCTTCGGCCTGAGCGCGGTGCTGCGCGTGGTCGTCGAGCTGCTCCGCGCCGGCACCGGCATGAAGCTTCGCGTGTTCTCGACGGAGGCCGAAGCGCGCGCGTGGCTGCGCGAGCAAGGGTTCGCCGCGTGAGCTCCGGTCCGAGCTTCGACGAGATCTTCCGCGTGATGGCGGAGGCCTCGGTCGGTGACGACCGCGCCCGCGTGTCGCTCCCCGCGGACGCGTCCGGCGACGACGTGCCGACACGCTTCGCGATCGCGCTCAACCTCCTGCTCGACGAGCTCGCGTTTCGCGCCGAGCGACAGCGTCGCGTCCTCACCGAGCAACGCGCCGCCAACGCGGCGCTCGACGCGATCCAGGTCCGCAACGCGGCGATCGTCGACACGGCGCTCGACGCGATCGTCGGGATGGACGACGCGGGCCTCGTCAACGAATGGAACCCGGCGGCCGAGCGCACGTTCGGTTGGTCCCGCGCCGAGGTCCTCGGGCGCCCGCTCTCGGAGCTCATCCTGCCCGCCCACGCCCGCGAAGCGCACGTCGCTGGGCTACGCCGGTACCTCGAGAGCGGCGTCGGGCGTGTGTTCGGCCAGCGCCTCGAGGTGACGGCGATGCGCCGCGACGGCGTCGAGTTTCCGGTCGAGCTCTCGCTCACGGCCATCGACGGCGCGCGCCCGACCTTCATCGGATCCATCCGCGACATCACCGACCGCCGACGCGCCGAGGACGCCCTGCGCGCGTCCGAGGAGCGCTACCGCACGATGTTCGAGCAGAGCCCGGTGCCGATGATCGTCTACGACGCCGAGGCGCGTGTCATCGCCGGCGTCAACGGCGCGGCGGTGGAGCACTACGGGCATCCCCGCGACGCCTTCGAGCGACTGCCCATCGACGAGATCGTGGTGGCGAGCGACGCCGAGACCCCACCGGGGGAGGGCGCGCGCGCGGCCCGTCATCGGAGGTGCGACGGAACCGTCATCGACGTGGAGGTGCGCGAGCACGAGATCGCCCTCGGCGGTCGCGCGATGCGCCTGCTCATCGCCCACGACGTCACCGAGCGACGTCGTCTCGAAGAGCAGCTCCTCATGGCGCGCAAGATGGAGGCGGTCGGGAGGCTCGCCGGGGGCGTGGCGCACGACTTCAACAACCTCCTCTCCGTCATCCTCGGCTACGGCGAGTCGATGATGAGCACGCTCCGCGCGGACGATCCGCTCCGCGAGGATCTCGGCGAGATCTGTCGCGCTGGAGAGCGCGCCGCCGAGCTCACGCGCCAGCTGCTCACCTTCAGCCGGCAACACGTCATCCAGCCCATCCTGCTCGACCTCAACGAGGTGCTCGGCGGGATGAACAAGATGCTCGAGCGAGCGGTCGGCGTCGACGTTCGCCTCTCGTCGAAGCTCACGAGGCCGCTCGGGACCGTGCGCGCCGATCTCGGCAGCGTCGAGCAGGTGGTGATGAACCTCGTCGTCAACGCGCGCGACGCGATGCCGAGCGGGGGCGAGCTGACGATCGAGACGGAGAACGTGTTCCTCGACGAGGGCTACGCGCACGCCCACCTCGGCGTCACGGCGGGTCCGCACGTGATGCTGGCCGTGCGCGACACGGGCGTCGGCATGGACAAGGCGACCCAGGCGCGCGTGTTCGAGCCGTTCTTCACGACGAAGCCCCAGGGCAAGGGCACCGGTCTCGGCCTCTCGGTCGTGTTCGGCATCGTGCGGCAGTCGGGCGGCAGCGTGTGGCTCTACAGCGAGCCGGGGCGCGGCAGCGTCTTCAAGCTCTACTTCCCGCGCATCGACGCGCCGGCCGCGCGCATCTCCCCGTCGAGAGCGCCGGAGGCTCCAGGCGGATCCGAGACCGTCCTGCTCGTGGAGGACGACGAGCAGGTGAGGCGCATGACCCTCGCCGTGCTCGAGCGCGCCGGCTACGAGGTCCTGCACGCGCGCGACGGCGCCGAGGCGCTCGCGATCGCGGCGAGCCGAGGCGGAAGGATCGATCTGCTCCTCACCGACGTCGTGATGCCGCAGATGAGCGGTCCGGAGCTCGCGCGCCGGCTCGCCGCGGCTCGGCCCGAGATCCGCGTGCTCTGCGTCTCCGGCTACACCGACGACGAGGTCCTCGAGCGCGGTCCGGACGACGTGGCGATCGCCTTCCTCCAGAAGCCGGTGACCCCGGAGACGCTCAAGCTCAAGGTGCGCGAGGTGCTGGACGGTCGCGGATGACGACCCGCGCCGCGCGTCGGATCACGTCATGTAGATCCCGCCGTTGACCTGGATGGTCTGCCCCGTCACGTAGGGGTTCCGCGCGATCGCGACGATCACGTCGGCCACCTCGTCGACGCTGCCGAGCCGACCGACGGGCACGCGCTCGGCCGAGGCGCCGAGGTTTCCCGCGAGCATCTCCGTCGCGATGAGCGCGGGTGCGACGGCGTTCGACGTGATCCCCTCACGAGCGAGCATCGACGCGTAGGCGTGCGCGAGGCCCTCCAGGCCCGCCTTCGACGCGGCGTAGTGGGGTCCGACGATCGCTCCGACGCGCCCCGCCGTCGACGAGACGCAGACGAGCCGACCGAAGCGGCGCGAGCGCATGCCCGGGATGACCGCCGAGGCGACGATGAACGGACCGCGCAGGTTCACCGCCATCGTCGTGTCCCAGGTCGCGAGCCGGAGCGCCTCGAGCGGCATGGGCCTCGCGATGCCCGCGTTGCTGACGAGGATGTCGATCGGACCGAGCTCCCGCTCCGTCGCGCGCACCATCTCCTCGACGGCGCCCGCGTCGGTGACGTCCGCTGCGACGGAGATCGCGTGACCGTCGGCGGACTCGATCTCCGCGACGACCTCGAGCGCTGCGGACTCCGCGGTGCGGTGGTTCACGGCCACGCGCGCGCCCGCCTTGGCGAGGGCGACCGCGACGGCGCGACCGATCCCTCGGCTGGCCCCGGTCACCAGGGCGACGCGTCCGCGCAACGACTCGATCACGACCACGATGGTCGCCGCGGCGCAACAGGCGGTCAAGGTCGTGCGCTTCGCGTTCGGACGCCGTTCGGATCCTCGAGCCTCGCGAGGGGCTCCCAGTCGTGCGACGGAGTCGTTCTGGTCCGGACAGGGGCTCGCAGCGCG
Organism: uncultured Polyangiaceae bacterium; assembly: GCA_964467935.1. Taxonomy (GTDB): domain Bacteria; phylum Myxococcota_A; class Polyangia; order Polyangiales; family Polyangiaceae; genus CAYYKK01. Next base: position 2,283 of record CAYYKK010000394.1, on the reverse strand, counting down.
GCGCGAATCGTCCAGGTCGCGCGAGGAAGCTTCGAGATGCGGCGGTGCACGGTCGCGTCGGCGAGCCGAGCGCGCCTCGCGGATGCACGGGGTGCAGGTCGAGGGTGCACCGGAGCGGCCTTCTCGAGGGTCGCTCGAGCGCGCAGGATGGTGCGCGACGAAAAGGAGCGAGCATGCGCATCGGGATCATCGGGGCAGGGCACGTCGGTACGGCCCTCGGGCGCGCCTTTGCAGGCGCCGGTCACGAAATCGTCTACGGGGTCCGCGAGCCGGGCGTGCCCGCCCCGCACCGCGGCGCGAGGACGAGCTCGGTGCGCGACGCGGCAGCGGGCGCCGAGGCGGTCGCGCTGGTCACGCCCTTTGCCGCCGCGCCCGACGCGCTGCGCGCCGCAGGCGATCTCGGAGGCAAGGTCCTCCTCGACGCCACGAACCCGATCGGGCCGGGGTTCTCGCTCGCGCTGGGGCACACGACCTCGGGCGCCGAGGAGCTCGCCCGCGTCGCGACGTCGGCGCGCGTCGTCAAGGCGTTCAACACGACGGGGTTCGAGAACATGGCGGACCCGCGCTACGGCGCACGGCGCGTGCTCATGCCGGTGGCCGGCGACGATCCGGCGGCGGTCGCGCTCGCGGTGGCTCTCGCGTCCGACATCGGCTTCGAGAGCGTCGGCCTCGACTCGTTGCGGCGATCGCGCGAGCTCGAGCCGCTCGCCCTCCTGTGGATCAAGCTCGCGATGGAGTGGGGGCTCGGTCGCGACGTCGCGTTCGGGATGGCGCGTCGCTCGCCGGACGAGAAGGCAGGCGCGATCTCCCCGACGGCCCAGCGACGCAGCCTCACCGTCGTCGGCAGCGGCAGCATCGGCGGCGCCCTCGCCCGGGCGTGGCTCCGCGCCGGTCATGCCGTGCGCGTGGCGACGCGCGACGCGGGGTCGGATGCGATTCGAGCGCTCGTCGCGCTCGGCGCCACGGCGGTCCCTCTCGCGGGCGCGGCGGCGGGATCGGACGCGGTCGTCCTCGCGGTGCCCGGCGGGAGCGTCGCGGAGGTGGCGCGCTCGATCGGCGCGCTGGAGGGCAGGGTCGTCGTCGACTGCACGAACGCGATGGCGGCCGGCTTCACGCTTCGTCACGGGCACACGACGTCGTCGTCGGAGGAGCTCGCGAAGTCGCTGCCCGGGGCGCGCGTCGTGCGGGCGTTCCACCAGCAGGGCGCCGAGACGCTCGAGAACCCTCGCTTCGGCGGCCTCCCGGCGACGACGTTCGTCGCCGCCGATGACGACGACGCGCGACACCTCGTGAGCGACCTCGCCCGCGACGTCGGCCTCGACGCCGTGGAGGCGGGGCCGCTCTCGTCGGCCCGCTACCTCGACCCGATGACGCTCCTCTGGATCGCGATGGCGAAGACGATCGGCACGCGCGAGATCGGCTTGTCCTTGCTCCGACGCGGCGCGGCCTCGGGCGCCCACCCGGCACCCGGGCGCCGAGATGCACCGGGCGAAACGCGCTAGACCTCGGTCGTGCGGCGCGAGGTCTTGGTCGCTCGGTCACCTTGCGCGGTCTTGGCGACGAGCCGTCGAAGCCAGCCGTGCGCGGGGTCGGCGTCGAGCCGCGAGTGCCACACCTGCGCGCCAGCGCACGGAGGCAGCGGGAGGGGAGGGGGCAGCACCTCGACGCGGTAGCGGGCCGCGAGGCGACGGGCGAGCCGCGCCGACAAGGTGGCGATGCAGTCCGACTCGGCGACGAACTCGAGCGCGCTCGTCGAGTACGGCACCCACCGAACGGCGCGACGCGCGTAGCCGCGCTCCGCGAGCGCGTCGTCGACCACGCTGCCCGGCCGTCCGCGCGGCGCGACCACGACGTGGCGGAGGGCGAGGTACGTGTCGAGCGTCAGCTTTCCCCGGACCTTCGGGTGTCCCTCGCGGACCACGCACGCGAACCTGTCGTCGAAGAGCCTCTGGACGCGCAGCTCCGGCGGCAGATCGTGGAACACGCCCAGCGCGAGATCGACGTCCGTGCGCAGCGCGTGCGCCTCGTCCGCCTCGAGCGAGAGGAACCTGAGCCCCACGTTCGGCGCCGCGGCGGTGACGGCGTGGCCGAGCGCGAGCCCCAGGAGCGAGAGCATCTGGTCGGTCGCGTGGATGCGGAATTCGCGTCGCAGCTCGCGCGGGTCGAAGGCGCGATCCGCCGACAGGACGCTGCGCGCCTCGGTCAGCGCCGCGCGGACGCGGGGCGCGAGCGCGGTCGCGCGCTCCGTGAGGAGCCACCGCTGGCCGGCGCGGACGAGGATCG
>CAYYKK010000393.1:0-6020 GCA_964467935.1 uncultured Polyangiaceae bacterium | reverse complement strand
CATCAACATGAACCTCGCCGAGCAGACGCGGAAGGTCCTCGCCACGCTCACGCCGCGTGAAGAGAAGGTGCTCCGCATGCGCTTCGGCATCGGCGAGAAGAGCGATCACACCCTCGAAGAGGTGGGTCAGGACTTCGAGGTCACGCGCGAGCGCATCCGCCAGATCGAGGCGAAGGCGCTTCGGAAGCTCCGACACCCGAGCCGATCGAAGCAGCTGAAGAGCTTCATCGACTCCTGAAGCGAGCGAGCGTGAGGGAGAGGATCATGGCTGGCGTAAGAAGACCCACCGCGCGGCTGTCGATCCTCCCCCTCTTCCTCGTGTGCTCGCTCTTCGGATGTGGGCGAACGATGAGCCAGGCCGACTGCGAGAAGATCGGCAACCACATGCGCGAGGTGTGGGACACCGACGTCAAGGCGAGCGCGCCCAGCATGCCGGACGGAACCGCGCAGGATCTCGCACAGCTGGTCATCAAGAACCACCGAGAGCGCATCGGCAGCGAGTGGATGAACCAGTGCCGTCGCGAGCTCGAGGGGCGACACGTCGACGAGAAGGAGCTCGACTGCATCATGAAGGCGAAGACGATCGCCGACGTGCAGGCTTGCGCGACGCACTCGACGGAGTGATCGAGGCGCCTGCCGCGTCGCCGCGCCGACATGGGGGGACATCGGAAGCGCGCTAGGCAGATGTGGGCGCGCCCTCGCGTACCGGATCCATCGTTTCCCCCCTCGGGTGCCACAAATCGTCGCGCACGCCCCGACCGCGCTTCCCACCTCGACCTGGGAGCTGCGAACATCGTGGGCGGATGAACTTCGACGCCATCTGTGAGAACCGCAGCTGGGCGACGGTCCGGTGCGAGCCCACGCTCGACCGCGCAGGGCGCGACGTCGCGGTGGTGGTGGCGAAGCTCGCGTATGCGGTCAGCCTCGGTGGCCGCGCGACGGTGGCGTTTCGCCCCGTGCGATTCGAGGAGAGCCGCGACGGTCACGGCGCGCTGAAGTTTCCTTCAGAGCTCGTCGACGACAAGCCCGGGACCGACGTCGCGCTCGTCGGCACCGCGCACCCACCGCGCGGCAAGCCCGTCGACAAGACGCTCGCGTGGGTCCAAGCGGGCACGCTGCGCAAGGTGGTCACGGTGTACGGACCGCGCCGCTACGTCGCCGACTGGAAGGGCGTCGTGCCCGGTCCGCCCGGCACCCTCGAAGCGACGCCGCTCCGCTTCGATCACTGCTTCGGCGGCCACGAGCACGCGCACGCCTCGTACGAGTCGGAGCCGTACAACCCCGTCGGGCGGGGCTTCGCCGTCGATCCCAAGACGCTCGTCGGCAAGATCGCGCACGCGCTCGAGCCGGTCGACGACCTCCGCTCCGGGCAGACGTCGCACCGCTCGCACGGCTGCTTCGCGCCCATCCCGGAGAGCTTCGAGCCGCGGCGCAAGCTCGCGGGGACCTACGATCCGGAGTGGGCCCGCACCCGCGCGCCCATCCGTCCGAAGGACTTCGACGTCGCGCACAACGCGTGGGCCGTCCCGGAGCTGCGCTCCTCGACCCCGCTGCCGACCGACACACCGTTCGAGGTCGCGGGCATCCTCGCCGAGGGAATTTGGCGCTTCAAGCTCCCGCAGTACGCGATGGAGTTCGAGAGCACGCTCCTCGGAGAGACGCGCACGCACGCCTCACACCTCGACAGCGTGATCATCGACGCCGACGAGCGCGTCGTCGAGCTCACGTTCCGAGCCAGCATCGTCCTGCCGAGGAAGTGGGCGATGCTCGAGAAGATCCGCGCCTACGGCGTCGGCGAAATGCCGGCCGAGGCGCTCGAGACGACCGACACGAAGCGGAACGCAGAGACCGACGCCCGCGCCTCGAGCGGAGCGCAAGGAGCCGGAGGGTAAGCCATGTCAGCGGTGACCAACCAAGGCCAGTTGCTGATCACGATCGAGATCGGCGGGTTCGTCCTCAACGGTCTTCGATGCGAGGTCGAAGAGGGCATGAGCCAGCCCGACCGCGTCGTCGTCGAGATCCTGAACCTCATGGACGTGGACTTCGGTCCGCTCCTCGAGTCCGACGCGATCGTCGTGTTGTCGCTCGGCGGGCTCGAGGCGCGCAGGTTCGAGCGACGGCTCGCCTCGGCCACGTTCCTCCACGCCGACGACGGCCTCCACTACGCGCTCGAGCTGCACCCGCGGTTCGCGTTCCTCACGCACTCGATGAACACCCGGAAGTTCCGGGACATGACGACCGAGGCGATCGTCGACAAGGTCCTCGACGAGGAAGGCGTCACGCACAAGTGGCGCACGCGTCGTCCGAGCAAGTCGCGTCCGTTCTGCGTCCAATACCGCGAGACGACGAAGGCGTTCGTCGAGCGGCTCCTCGAGTACGAAGGGTTCTACTACTACTTCGAAGAGGACGGCACGATGGTGATCGGCGACACGTCGAGCGCCGAGCTGATGGTCGACGGCCTGCCGCTGTTCGAGCTCGTCAACAGCGCGGGCGCGCTCACCCAGGGCACCACAGGCGTCACGAGCATCTACCGCGGGGCCCGCGTCGGATCGGGGAACGCGACGGTCAACGACTTCAACTTCAAGACGCCGAAGGCCGTCCTCCGTCAGACGTCCGCGGGCCCCAGCGATCAGGATCTCGAGGTCTACGACTACCCCACGGGCTACCGCGAGGCGAGCGTCGGAACGACGCTCGCGAAGCTGCGCATGGAGGCGTTGACGTCGGAGAAGCGCTACGTCGAAGGCACCAGCAACGTCCCGCAGTTCGCCGCTGCCCGCCTCTTCGATTTCGTGCACACGGAGACCGTCGACTTCAGCGGGAGCTACCTCCTCGTCCGCGTCAGCCACGTCTTCGAGACCGCCGTGCCCAGCGGCGAGAAACAAGCGCCCGCGAAGTACGAGAACAAGTTCTTCGCGATCCCGTCGAGCACGCCGTGGCGCCCGCTGCTCAAGACGCCGCGCCCCGTGATCGAGGGCAACCACACCGCGCACGTCCGCGGGCCGGTCGGCGAGGAGATCCACACGGACGTCTATGGCCGCGCGAAGGTGCAGTTCCACTGGGACCGCGAATCGAAGAGCACCGACGAAGACTCGCGCTGGATCCGCGTGCTTCAAGAGACGTCTTCGTCGCTCGTCATCGCGCGTGTCGGCTGGGAGATCGTCGTCGGCTACATCGACGGCGACCCGGACCGCCCGATCGGTCTCGCGAGGAACATCAACGGGAAGATGACGCCCACCTATGGGCAGCCTTTCCGGAAGAACATGATGACGATCAAGACCGAGTCGTACCCCGGCAAGCAGGGCTTCAACGAGCTGCGGATGGACGACTCGGCCGGCGCGATGCGGATGGACTGGCACGCGCAGCGGGATCACCACAACACGGTCGAGAACGACAAGACCGAGAAGATCCTCGCGAACCACATGCACCTGGTGAAGCAGGGGCTGAACCGCGTCGTCGCGCTCAACCAGACCCACTCGGTCGGCGGCAACGAGACGAAGGACGTTCAGCAGAGCTTCACCGAGACCGTGAACGGCAACCGCACCGAGACGATCGGCGGCTCCGAGCACGTGAAGGTGAAGATCTCGAGCGTCGCGACGGTCCAGCAGAACGAGACGGTGTCGATCGGCAGCGTGCGCTTCTCGCTCGTCGGCGTCGGCGCGGTGTCGGTGCCCGGACCGAAGTACATCGCGCAGGTCATCGTGCCTCACACGCTCGGCGCGCCCCACGACGACATGCTCGCCGGCGGCATGACCGCGCAGGGCGCGGGCGCGATGAAGATGGACGCGAACACCGAGACGGGCGGCGCGGCCGGCCCCACGGGTCCATTCGGCGGCGACGGGACGTTCGCCGGGTTCGGCAGCGGGCCGCCCGGCGGCGGTGGCGCGGCGTTCTCGCCGATGTCCTTCACCGGCGCGGGACTCGGACCGAGCGGCGTGGGCCACCTCGCCGGCCCGCCGGGTACGGCGCAGGCGATGGGCGGAGGAGGCGTGCCGCACGGACAGACCCAGCTCTCGCCGGGCGGGTCGCAAGGCGGCGGAGCGCCGGGTCAGGGACCTGTCTCGGGAGACGCTCCGTCGGGCGGCTCGCCGGTCGGCGGCTCGTCGTCCGGCGCCGGCGCGACGTCGGGCGGCGACACGGGCGGCGTGAGCGGACTGCTCGGCGATCTCGTCGGCGGAGCGCAGGGCCTCGGATCGATCGTCGGTCAGGTCGCGGGCGGCGGCATCGGTGGACAAGCGGCCCAAGGGTTCGTCACGGGCCTCACCTCGGGTCAGGGCCTCCAAGGATCGCTCTCGCAGGGCCTCCAGGGCGCGCTCGGCGGGGTCGCGAACAACATCGGCGGCCCGCTCGGCGGCGCGATGCAAGGGATCACGAACAGCGTGTTCTCCGGTGGCGGCGTCCAAGGCGCGCTCAGCGGCGGCCTCGCGGGCGCGCTCAACTCCAGCCCGATCGGCAGCGCGGTGAGCACCCTGCTCGGCGGCGAGAAGGGCCTCGGCGACATCGCGAGCTCGCTCGCCAAGGGAGACTTCTCGAACGCGATGCAGACCGGCGCGCTCAACTTCAAGGGCGCCCTCAGCGCCGACGGGATCAAGCAACTCGGCGCCGGCGTCCTCGACGACATCTTCAAGGGCACCATCAGCAAGGACACGCGCAAGGTGCTGACGCGCATGATCGGCGCGGCCGAGATCGTCGCCGCGGGCGGCACGGTCTCCGTCGGATCGAACTACTTGAACACCGAGATCGTCGGCGGCCTCAAGGGCTCGTGGGCGCTCGAGGGCAACGTCTCCCAAGGTGCATCCAAGTTCCTCGTGCACACGGTGGGCGGCATGATCCTCCGCAAGTCGCAGGAGGACATGAGCATGGCGGCCAAGAAGACCGTCATCCGCGTCGGCGGCATGGCGAAACTCCACTCGGACGAGAAGATCGAGCTCCGGGGCAAGGAGATCGAGATCGAGGGCCAGACGAAGGTCAGCCTGAAGTCCGGCGATCTGCTCGTCGAGCTCACGCCCGAGAGCATGGCCATCAAGGGCTCGATCAAGATCAAGAGCGGCACCAACATCAAAGTCTCGGGCAAGCCCGACAAGCTCACGGCATGAGCGGAGGACCCATGGATCGGCACGTCTACAACGAGCTCACGATCGAAGGCGTCTCCACCGGACGCGTCATGCGCTTGCACGGCGTCGAGGGCGTCAGCACGCTCTTCCGCTACGAGATCGAGGTCGATCTCCCGACGCCCCTCCCCGACCTCGCGAACGTGATGGGCGCGACCGCGCACATCACGATGCGCGATCCGTCCGGGGCGCAGCGCGTGGTCTCGGGCCTCGTCGCGGAGGCAGATCTCATCGCCTACGACACGAAGCGCGGCGGCGGGGGCGTGTTCGTCATCCGCCCGTTCGTGTACCGCCAGTTCCTCGGCCGCGACTGCCTGGCGTCACAAGAGGTCTCCGCGATCGACGTCATCAAGGCCGTGCTCGCCGACTACACGTACCCGATGCGCTTCGACGTGACGCGGTCGTACCCGACCTACCCGTACCGCGTGCAATACCGCGAGGACGACTGGACCTACCTGAGCCGCCTCATGGAGGAGGAGGGCATCTACTACTGGTTCGACCACGACGCCTCGAGCGAGGTCGTGTTCGCCGACGACTCGACGTCTTCACCCATCATCACGGGCGCGCCGATGCTCGCCTTCCTCCCGCGCAACGAGATGGTGCCCGGCACGAGCGCCGTACTCCAAGCGAGCTTCGCCTCGCGCGCTGCGCCGCACGTCTTCTCGGGTCGCTCCTTCGACATGAAGAAGCCGGACCACCTCGTGGAAGCGAAGGTCGGCTCCGGGCCGCACGAGATCTACGACGCCCCCGGCGGAGGCACGCCGGATCCCGCCATCCTTCACGACCGCGTGCGCGTCGGCCTCGAAGGCGCCAAGGCGGCGCGGAGCGGCATCGACGGCATGACCACGTCGGCGGCCGTCTACCCCGGCCGCTACTTCGACCTCACGCTGCACCCGGTGCCGACGCTCGACG
>CAYYKK010000392.1:0-6038 GCA_964467935.1 uncultured Polyangiaceae bacterium | reverse complement strand
CGATTGACCTCGATCCACCCGACGTGCGCGTAGTCCTTCTTCGACATGTAGTTGCCGAGGGCCGGCTCACGGCCGCGCGAGTTGTCCTCCAGCAGCACCATCCGCGGGCGGTGCTTCTCGAGATCGAACCCGTTCAGCAGGTCGACCTCCGCCCCTTCGACGTCGATCACCGCGACGTCGATTTCTCCTCGATGATCGGCGAGCAGGTCGTCCATCGTCGTGAGCGGGACGGAGACGCTCTTCATCGGGATGCCGCTCGTGCTCATCCGCTGCGCGTGCGAGGTCTCGTCGCCCAAGTAGGAGAGCATGCCCCCGAAGTGATCGTCGGCGACGGTGAAGGTCGTCGTGCCCTTCGACCCCTTTCGCGAGAGCGCTGCGTTCACGACGCGGCTGTTCGGTCGCCGCGCCTTGCACTGCTCCGCGCGCTCCGGAATCGCCTCGACCAAGAGTCCGTGCCAGCCGACGGCCTCGAGCGCGTAGGTGACGGCGTAGTGGTAGCCGTCGAAGGCGCCGACCTCGATGAAGAACCCCTCCTTCTGGCCGCCGAGCGCGTCCCAGACGAAGATGTCCTCGCCGAACTGCGAGCGGAACTCGACCGGAAACCGGGGCTTCTTTCCGTCGCGTGCGAGCTGCGCCTCGGCCTCGAGCGCGTACACGCGCTGTCGCGTCCGCAGGAGCTGCATGTACAAGCTGTGCACGGCCTGCTGCCAAGCAGGCATCTCGGGTGTGGGCGGGGTGCTCATCGAGGCCGGTCCTCTCTCCGGCGTCGGAGGATAGAGGCTCGGCGGTGCCCCGTCACCTCGAGCGCGCGTTCGCCGGGCCGGAGAGCGCGGCGCTCTCCAGCGCGTCCTCGAACGCTCGCGCGAAGCCGCGCGCGTCCGCGAGCTCCGAGCGCGCGTAGCCCGAGCGGAGCGTGGCGCGGGCGCGCTCGAGCCTCGCGGGGTCGGTGGCCAGATCGAGGGCGATCCGCTCGTACTCGTCGAGGCTCGACGCGACGAGCTCGCGCAGCCCCACCGCCGAGAGCAGGCTCACGCCCACCCGCGACACGTGCCTGTCGCCTGCGAGCGTCACGACGGGAACGCCCATCGCGAGCGCTTCGCACGTCGTCATCGTCCCGTCGTAGGGGAACGGATCGAGCGCGACGTCGACGCGCCCGTACGTCTCGAGGTGCCGGCTCGGATCGGGCTCGTAGCCGAGGACCTCGACGCGAGAGGGCTCCAAGCCAGCGCGCTCGAAGTGTCCTCTCCAGACGTCCCGCGCCGCGGGCTCGAGCAGGTTGGTCGACTTGAGGAGGAGGCGCGCGCTCGGCACCTGCCGAACGATCGACGCCCACCGCGCGACGACCGCCGGCGTCACCTTCGCGACGCTGTTGAACGAGCCGAAGACGATCGGCCCCTCGCCCCGCGGGGGCGCGACGGGCAGGCCTTCGGGCGCGAAGCACCAGGCGGTGCGAGGCAAGCGGATGAGCCTCTCGACGTAGTCCTCCTCTGCGCCCTCCGGATCGGCGTCGGCGTCGGTGATGCGGTAGTCGATCTCCGAGAGGCCGGTCGTCGCCGGGTAGCCGAGGTAGCTGACTTGCACGCGTGCAGGCCTCCTCGCGAGGACCTCGAGCCGGCTCATCGCCGTGTGGCCCGAGAGCTCGACGAGGACGTCGAGATCGTCGTCGCGGATGGCGCGCGCGAGGTCGGCGTCGTCGAGCGTCCACACCCCGCGGAAGCGATCGACCAGCGCCTCGATCCTCTGCGTGAGCGCGTCGCGCTTGGGGTTCGTCGCGTAGGCGAAGAGCTCGATGCGAGCCGTGTCCCGCTCGACGAGCAGAGGCAGGAGGAGTCGCCCGACCGAGTGCTGGTAGAGATCGCCGGACAAGTAGCCGACGCGCAGCCGCCGATCGCCGCGCATCTTCGCTTCGGCGTGTTCGAAGCGGGGCACGTCCCCGAGCGCGGCGGCCCACCGCTCGTGCAGCGCGCGCACCTCGCGCCTCGACGTCCCCTCGGCGTAGTGCAGTCGGAGCAGGCCGTTCGGCGTCGGCCTCGCGCCCGGTCGCGACAGCCGAGCCCGGTCGAGCGCGACGGCCTCGCTCTGCCTCCCGAGGAGGACGAGCACCGACGCGCGGAGATCGCCCAGCGCTTCGCTCGAAGGGTGCCGAGCCAGGGCGCGCCCGAGGTGGGCCTCGGCGGCGACGATCTGTCGACACCGGAGCAGGTCGATCGCCGCCGCCTCCGCCAAGTCCACGCGCTCGGGGGAGCGCTCGGCGGCGCCACGCACGATCGTCGAGCGCGCCTCCTCGTCGATCCCCCCGAGCAGCGAGGCCTTCGCAAAGACGGAGATCGCGTCGCCCTGCGCGAGGGCCCGCGCGAACGTCCTCGCCACGCCGTCTCGATCGCCGAGGCGCCCGTAGCACCCCCAGAGCAAGTCGCGCCCCTCGATCGAGAGCGCGTCGTCGGGGCGCGGCTGCCCGCCGAGCACCTCCTCGAGCACGCGCGCCGCCTCGACGTCGTGGCCCGCAGCGACGAGCGCACGCGCACGCGAGAGACGCCTCAGCCGCTCCGGCGGGTGCCGCGAGAGCGCAGCGAGCCGGGCCTCGGCGGAGGCGAGCCGCGGATCGGCGGGGAAGAGGTCGCGCGCCCGCGCGAGCGCCGACCTCGCCTCGTCGATCTCGCCGCGTCGCGCCTCGACCTCGAAGAGCCCGAGCGCGGCCCCCGGGTTCGGCTCGATCGCCATCGATCGCTCGAAGCTCTCGCGAGCCTCCGCCCCTCGATCGAGCGCGAGCAGCGCGGCGCCGAGCCCCGCGTGCGCTCGCCACGCGTCCGGCTTCGTCGCGATCGACCGCACGAACATCTCGACCGCGCCCCGGTGATCCGCGCGCTTCGAGAGCAAGTGCCCGAGGTTCGTGAGCGGCTTGAACGAGCCCGGCGCGAGCTCGATCGCCCTGCGGTAGGCGCGCTCCGCTCGGGCGACCTCACCGCGCGCCACGAGCGCGGTGCCGAGCACGTTCTCCGCCTCGGACGAGCTCGGATCGAGCTCGGTCGCGCGCCGCGCCGCGGCCTCGGCGGCCTCGGTCTTTCCCGTCCGCAGGAGCTCGTGTGCCTCGCCCACGAGCCGCGCCGCCTCCTGCTTCGCCGCCTCGTTCGGCGCCTCTCCGCTCTCCACGCGCCGAGCTTACGCGATGTCCGCCTTGCGCTCGACCATCGCCCGGTAGGCGGCCTCGAGCTGCCTCGCGAGGCGCGTCGGATCGCCGAGCGCGCTGCCCCTCGCGCGGCGTGACACCTCGGCGCGAGAAGGACGCGCCGCCGGGCTCGCGAGCGTCGTCGCCAGCTCGACGTACGCGTCGAAGGTCGGCGCCGCGAGGTGACCGAGCCCCGCCGTCGTCAGGAGCGCGCGCCCCACACGCGACGCCGACGTCTCGCCGTAGCGGCTCACCATCGGCACGCCCATGAAGAGCGCGTCGCAGATCGTCGTCGTGCCGTTGTAGGGGAAGGTGTCGAGCGCCACGTCGACGCTGCGGTAGCTCTCGTAATGCTCCACGAGCGTTCCCACCCATGGGCGCAGCTCCACGCGCGCCGAGACCTCCGCGCCCAGCACGCCGAGCACGCGGGCGCGGGCGCCCTCGTCTCGAAGCGCCCTCGCCTTCAGCACGAGCGCCGCGTCCGGACACCGCTCGAGGATGCGACGCCAAGCGCGCAGCGTCTCCTCACCGATCTTCTCGAGTCGGCTGAAGCACCCGAACACCGTCCCCCGCCCTCCAGGGACGCGCTCGCCGGGATCGAGCCGGACGAACGGCGTGTACGCCCACGCGCACGACGGGAGACGGTGGAGCTGCTCGACGAACTCCGCTTCGCTGCCCGGCGGGTCGGCGAGCTCGTCGGTGAGGCGGTAGTCGAAGCTCGCGAGCCCCGTCGACGATGGGTAGCCGAGGTAGCTCACCTGCACCGGCGCGACCTTGGTGGCGAGGGCGGCGAGGCGCGTCTCGCTGGCGCTCCCCGTGTGCCCGTCGAGCTCGACGAGCACGTCGAGATCGAGCGCGCGCACCGCGCCGCGGAACGCCTCGTCCGACAGCCCGCGCAGATCCGACAGCGGGTAGTCCCGCCGGAGCTGCTCGGTGACTCCGTCGGCGTTCTCGCCGCAGGACAGCAGCACGAAGTCGAAGCGCTCACGGTCGTGCGCGGCGAGCACGCCCGAGAGGAAGTTCATGATCACGTGGGTACGGAAGTGCGCCGAGAGGTAGCCCACCCGCAGCCGATCGCCCGCGCGCGACGCGCGTCCGGGCGCGGCCGAAGGGGCGCGCGACGTCACGCGCTCGCCCCACGCCCGGCTCGCGGCGCCGAGCGACGCGGCGGTCTGTCGATCGTCGTGGAGCATCGCCGCGAGCAGCGCCGAGCCCACCTCCGGATCGTGTCGCGACAGCCGCTCGGCGACCGCGAGCTCGTCGACCGCCGCGTGGCTCTCTCCAAGCTCCCCGAGGGCGAGCCCGAGCGAGACGTGGAAACGTGCCTCCATGGGTCGCCTCTCGATCGCGCTCCGCAGCGCTCCGACGGCGCGGCTGAGCTCGCCGCGCTGCCGCAAGCACCCTCCGAGCGTCGCGAGGATCGCCGGATCCCCCGGGCTCGCCGCCGCTGCCCGCTCGAGCGGTCCGATCGCCTCGTCGAGTCGCCCGAGCCCCGTGAGGACGCCGCCCAGCTCCGCGAGCAACGGCGCCGACGCGGGAGAGGCGCGCGACGCCGCCTCGATCGACGCGAGCGCCTGGGCGGGTCCCTCGAGCTGCCCGACGGCCCGCGCGAGGCCGATCCTCGCGTTGGCGAGCCCGGGCTCGAGCGCGAGCGCCCGCTCGAAGGCATCCTTGGCGTCCGCGTGAAGCCCGGTTGCGGCGAGCGCGATCCCGTAGTTGACGAGCGTCCGCGGCGCGTCCGGTCGGAGCGTGAGCGCCTCGCGGTAGCGCGCGAGCGCGCCCTCGGTCTCGCCCCGCGCCGCGAGGAGGTTCCCGAGGTTCGAGAGGGGACGCGGATCGCTCGGATCGAGCGCGTGCGATCGCAGGAACGCTCCCTCGGCGCCCGTCAGGTCACCCCGCGCGACGAGCGCGCGACCGTAGAGGTTCTCGAGCGCCGCGCTCCTCTCTCCGAGCGCCGCGCATCGGCGAACGACCTCCGCCGCTTCGCCTCGTGACAGGAGGGATTCGAGCGCAGTCGGGTCGAGGGGGCTCTCGGGCTCGTCGCTCATCGATCTCCGCGCGGGTTCCTCAGCTTACCCAAGTTGGGTGCCGCGCCGCCTCCGTTCCCTCGCCCTGCCCGCGCGCCCGGGCGCGCGAGGCGCCAGCGCCTTGCGTTCGCCTCCAAAGGCGATTAGCTGGCGGGCATGACGCGGCCGGCGCATCTCGTCCTCGCAGACGGCAGCCGTTTCGAAGGCGTGGCCTTCGGCGCCGAAGGCGTTTCGATCGGCGAGGTCGTCTTCACGACCGGCATGACCGGCTACCAAGAGGTGCTGACCGATCCGTCCTACGCGGGACAGCTCGTGACGATGACGGCGCCCGAGATCGGCAACACCGGCACCAACGCCGTCGACGCGGAGTCGTCCACCGGCAAGCCCCAGGTCGCCGGCTTCATCGTCCGCAACGCGAGCCTCCTCACGTCGAACTACCGTGCGGAGCAGGCGCTCGACGCGTACCTGCGCGAGCACGGCGTGGTGGCGCTCGCCGGCGTCGACACGCGACGCCTCACGCGGCACCTGCGCGACCACGGCGCGCAGAACGGCGCCATCGGCGTCCTCTCGCCCGACGAGCTCTGCGATCGCGCCCGCGCTGCCCCTCCGATGGAGGGTCTCGATCTCGTCGGCCGCGTCACGTGTCGCGAGCGCTTCCCCTTCACGACCCCGACGCCCGACGGCTATCGAACGCTCGCGCGCTCGAAGAACGCCGGCGCCCGCGTCGTGGCCCTGGATCTCGGGATGAAGCGCAACATCCTGCGGAGCCTCGTCGACGTTGGCTGCGACGTCGTCGTCGTCCCCGCCAACACGTCGGCTGCGGACATCCTCGCGCTCTCTCCGGC
>CAYYKK010000391.1:0-6046 GCA_964467935.1 uncultured Polyangiaceae bacterium | reverse complement strand
GAGACCATCGGCCTCGGCCCGTTCGCGGACGCGCTTTCGCCCGAGCACCCGGTGCTGGTCGAGCCGCTCGGCTCGTTCGCGCAGGTCTCACGCGCCGACGCGGATCGCTACCAGCGAAGGTGGCGAGGCTTCGGCGCCGGTGGGGTCGGGCTCGCGGTGCTCGGCAACGCGGGCGACGGGCAGGCGAGCCGTGCGGCGGAGGAGATCCAGCGTTGGCTCATCGGCAACGGCAGCGCGAGCACGTGCGTTCGGTCGAGCCCGACGCCCCGCCCTTCGCGAACCGAGGTGCACGGGAGCGGCACGAGCCACAGCGCGTGGCTCCTCTTCGGCGCGCAAGCGCCGGATCCGGACCTCGCCAGGGTGGCGCGCGAGCTGCTCGACGGCGAGACCGAGGCGTCGCTCAGCCGCCAAGCGCTCTCGAAGGTCCCGGGGGCCACGGCGCGCGCGTGGGTGAGCGACGCCGGCGCGCTCGTCGTCACGGTGCAGTCCACCGACGAGCTCGTCGACGATGCGGAGCGAGCGATGACGGCCCTGATCGCCCGCATCGCGCGAGGCGATGTCACGGAGGCGAGCGCGCGCGACGCGGCGCGCGCCGCCGAGGACGACGAGAGACGAGCGCTCGCCGATCCCCGAACCCGCCTGCGCCTGCTGCTCTCCGGCGGCGCGCTCGAGCCCGCGCCGCTCGCGACGCCCGACATCCTCGCGCGGTTCAAGGCGTTCGCGGCCGACTCCCTCGGCGAGCGTCGCTGGGTGGTCGTCGTCGCGCACCCGGACTGATCGCGACTCCGACGCACGCGTCGTTCGACGGCGAGTCGCGAGAGGCGCGGCGGCGTGACGCGGTACGGGCGACGCGCGACCCGCTCGACTCGCCGGCTACTTCCGACCGAGGCCGCCGAGACGAGACGCGACGGCGACCGTGACGTCGCAATCGACGCACTTCTCCTCGCCGTCTTCGCCGAACGGCTCGAGGCTGCCGAGCGCGCCGCACTCGGGGCAGCGGTTCGTCAGGCCCGCGACGCTCTCCGCGACGAGCTTCTTCTGGGCGGCCTCCGCGTCGGCCTCGCGCTGGAAGACCTCGCGGGCCGAGAGGGTGTCCTTATTTGGGTCCGCCTTGGTCGCCATGGCATGACTGCTACCATGGACGCTGCCGTGCGGGGACGACGTCTGGTCGGGGGAGCGCCGAGGAGAGGCGCGATGGTCGCCGCGCTGGCCGTCCTCCTCAGCTCCGCTTGCGCCGACCGGCCGCGGCCCCCGCCGACGATCGCCGCGGCCTCGGGCTCGCCGCCGCTCCGCCCATCCCCGCGGGTCTCCGCGGAAGCGCCCTCCGGATCCGCGGTGGCGACCGACGCGGCGAGCGCCGTTCCCCCGAGCGCCTCCGCGGCGCCCGCAGAGGAGGCCGCGCCCGAGGCCGTCCCCGTGAAGGTCCCCGGGGACAAGCGCGTCTTCGTTCTCCCAGGTGTTGCAGGTGCTACTCGTGTTCTCGTGTATCTCCATGGCCGATGCGGCGACCCCTTGGCCTTCCTGGCCTGGGCGACGGTGGCGCGACGCCTCGGCACGACCGTGTCCTTCGACGGCGACGAGAAGTGCGACGGCGGACGCACCAAGTGGAGCCCCGACACGGTGGGGCTCGACAAGCGCATCACGCGCGCCCTCGACGCCGTGGAGGCGGCGCTCGGTCTCTCGCTGACGAAAGAGCGTCGACTCGTCATCGGCTACTCGGCGGGAGCCTTGCGCGCGGAGGCGCTCGCGACCCGCTTCGCCGATCGCTATCCGCGCGTCATCCTGATAGGAGGCCCTCGCGCTCCGCGTCCGGAGAGCCTCGGGAAGACGGAGGCGATCCTGCTCATGGCGGGGCAGCTCGACGTGCGCAAGCCGCTGATGGACGCGGCGAGCGATCTCACGAAAGCCGGCCGCCACGCGCGGTTCATCATGATCCCCCACGCGCGCCACGGCGAGTACGGACCGGAGGCCATCGAGACCATGCAGGAGGCGCTCTCGTGGGTGACCGACGGCGACGGGCCCGAGACCACGACGCACGCCGAGGCGTCTCGACTCTCGCGCTGAGCCCTTCCGGCGCGGACGGGATGGAGCGAGATTGCGTGCGCTGTCGAGCGTGCGCCGCCGCGCCCGCCTTCGACGGAGCGGCGCGCGCGGACGCGCCCAAGAGGTCATCGATGCAATCACGCCGGGCTCACGCGCTCTCTCGGTCCGTCCTCGGAGGGCTCTCTGCGATCATCGCGTTGGGTGCTTCACCTCTCCGCGCTTCGGCGGTCGCGCCGTCGGCGACGTCGTCGCGCCCGGAAATGGAGCTCGCGTTCCTGCCGCTCGGAGCGACCTCGGGCGCGAACGGAGCGCTGCCGCAGGCGCTCGTGTGGGATCGTCCGCCGCGATCGCTGGCGCGCGCGTACCGCAAGCTGATCGGCGAGGTCGGCCCGGGTTGGCGCGCGAGCTTCGACCGAACGACGGGCGTGGCCCGAGCGCTCTTCGGCGCTGGCCTCGGGTCGCCGGGCGCGAGCTCGGACGCGACCGTCGCCGAGGCGCTCGCGCGCGCCATGCTCGACCGCCACATCGCCCTGCTCGCGCCCGGCGCGACGCTCGCCGATTTCGATCTCGTCGCGGACGACGACGACCGCGCGCCACGCGGCGACGGGCTCGCCCCGACTCCGCTGCGGACCGTCGCGTTCCGACAGTTCGTGACGACGCCGTCGGGGGTGCGCCTCGCGATCCGCGGCGGTCAGGTGAGCTTCCGCTTCAAGAACGACGCGCTCGTGATGATCACCTCCGAGGCGCTCCCCGTGCGCGGGCTCGCCCTCGACGTCCCGCCGATCCCCGCGTCGGACGCCGTCACGACCCGAGCGGCAGTCGCCCTCGTCGAACGAGACTTCGGCGCGTCCACGGCGACGGGTCGACCGAGCGAGCTCTTCGTGCTGCCGTACCTCGACGCGTCGCAGCGCCTCTCGTTCGCGGTCGTCCGCAGCGTCGTCGTGGAGACCGAGGGCGTCCGGACCCCCTCGGCGGGGCGACCGATCGCGCGCTTCGAGGTGTTCGTCGACGCGCGATCCGGCCGCGCCATCGCTCGCCGTCAGCTCCTGCACTTCGACGGATCGCTCGCGCTCCACGTCCCCGATCGGAGCCCTTCGTACGGTCCGCGCGTCGATCGCCCCGGCATCCTGACGGATCTGACCGTCGACGGCGTGGGCAACATCACCGACCTCGCAGGGACGATCCCGTTCTCAGGCGCTCAAGCGGACGTCATCGCGTTCTCGCACGGCTCCGACGTGCTGGTGTCGAACCAAGCGGGCGCGAAGGCCCAGATCGCGTTCACCCTCGCGAGCGGCGCCTCGTACCAGTGGGACGGCTCCGCGGACGAGCTCGTCGACGCGCAGCTCGCGACGTTCATCCACGCGCGCGAGGTCCGCGAGTACGCGAAGAGCTTCGCGCCGGGCCTCTCGTTCCTCGACGAACCGGTCTCCGCGAACGTGAACATCGCCGACGTCTGCAACGCCTACTCCGACGGCACCGTCGTCAACTTCTTCGAGAGCGGCATGGGCTGCGAGAACACGGGCCGCATCGCGGACGTCGTCTACCACGAGTTCGGACACTCGATTCACAACCACGCCATCATCCCCGGCGTCGGCGTCTTCGAGGGCGCGCTCTCGGAGGGCATCGCCGACTACCTGGCCGGGACGATCACCGGCGATCACGGGATGGGCCGCGGCTTCTACTTCAACTCCGAGCCGCTCCGCGATCTCGATCCCGTCGGCATGGAGAACCGCTGG
Source organism: uncultured Polyangiaceae bacterium (assembly GCA_964467935.1). GTDB lineage: Bacteria > Myxococcota_A > Polyangia > Polyangiales > Polyangiaceae > CAYYKK01. The sequence continues at coordinate 2,267 of CAYYKK010000391.1, read as the reverse complement.
CCCGACGACCTCGTGGGCGAGGTCCACGAGGACGGGAAGATCATCGGCCAAGCGCTGTGGGACCTTCGGAAGGCGCTCGTCACGAAGCTCGGCGACTCGGCCGGCGTCGCGCACGCGAACTATCTCTTCTACGAAGGCATCCGGCGCGCGGTCGACATCCCATCGATGTACCCGGAGATCATCGCGGCCGACGACGACGACGGCAACCTCGAGAACGGCACGCCGAACGTCTGCGAGATCAACGCCGCGTTCGCGCTCCACGGGCTCCGCCCCTACTCGGCGAACGGCAGCGCGCTCGCCCTCGAGCCGGTGAAGCAGGACGGCTACACCGTCACCACGGCGCTCCTGGGGCTCTATTCGCAGTGCCCTGCCGACGCCCTCACCGACGCGCGGCTCAAGTGGCGCGACGAAGCGAACCCCGCGGGCGCGCAAGACATCGCGATGACGGTCGCGGGAAACCAGCTGAGCGCGCAGATCCCGCCGCAGCGCGCCGGCACGGTCGTCCAGTATTCGATCTCCGCCGACTTCGCGGGCACCTCGAGCATCCTCTTGCCCGACAACGCAGCCGATCGTTGGTACCAGTTCTACGTCGGCGACGTGACGCCCCTCTACTGCACGGACTTCGAGACGGACCCCGCCGCCGACGGTTGGGTCCACGGCCTCTCGATGGGACAGAACAAGGACGGCGCCGACGACTGGGAGTGGGGCGTCCCGAAGGGCACCGCGACGAACGGCGATCCGACCGAGGCGTTCTCCGGCAAGAAGGTCTATGGCAACGACCTCGGGGATCTGCCGAACCACGACGGCCTCTATCAGCCGAAGGTCACGAACTTCGCGCTGAGCCCGGTCGTCGAGGCGAGCGGCTACGACCACGTGCGGCTGCAATATCGACGGTGGCTCGGCGTCGAGGACGGCCACTTCGACCACGCGACGATCTACGCGAACGACCAGGTCGCGTGGCAGAACTTCGACTCGAACCAGGGCGACGCGAGCAAGGTCGATCACGTCGACCGCGAGTGGCGCTTCCACGACGTCGATCTCACGCCCTTCGTCGTCGACGGGCACGTCCAGGTGAAGTTCGAGCTCGCGAGCGATCCGGGCAAGGAGCTCGGCGGCTGGACCCTCGACGATCTCTGCATCGTCGGCGTGAAGGACGTGGCAGCCGACCCCTGCTCCGCGGGCGCATGCGGCGGCGGAGGCACGGGCGGCGCGCCGTCGAGCGGCAACGGCCTCGATGACACGACGGCCGAAGGAGGGTGCGGCTGCGCGCTCGCCGGTGGCGCGCCGACCGCGCCGGTCGGGATCGGGGCGCTGGCTGCGATCTCGCTCGCGCTCCTCTTTCGGCGGCGCCGCTGAGCCTCGACGGCGACGCCCCTCATTGCGGCGGTGCTCGGCCCGCGCGACCTGGGCCGGCGTCGCGACCTCAGGGGCAGAGGCCGTTCATCGCGCGCGTCGCGGAGGGCTCGTAAGGGCTCTCCGGCAGGCACCGGGCGTACGACCGCTTCGCTGCGTCGCACTTGCCGCTCACGGCGGAGAAGATCGCGGTCTGGCACGGCGAGAGCTCGGTCGCGCTCGTCCCCGTCGGCGCCGCGCTCGCCGTCGGCGTTGGCGCGGGGGCCGTGGTGGCGGGGCTCGAGGTCGGCACCTCGACGTGCGTAGGCGGTCCGTCGATCGTCTGGTGGGTGGCGCGATGCGGAGTCGCGTGCGGCTCCCCGCCGTCCGTGCTGGGGCGGAAGCCGAGGAGCCAAGCGACGAGGCCGGTCAGCGCGCCGATCGCAACCAGCAATCCTGCTGCGATTCCATAACGTCTGCTTCTGCGTCTCGACTGCAGCTCGGCGAGCGCGCCGGGATCGCGCACGGTCGGAGGCAGGAGGTCGGGCATCGTGAGCCGCGGCCGCTCGGGGACGCCGAGCGATCCGGCGAGCGGATCGGGCGGAGGCGGCTCGGAGGCCGCCATGACCACGGTCCCCTTCTTGCCGAGCCGTTGCTCTCCCGAGGGCTCGTCCGCGGCGCCCAGCCGCGCGATCGCGTCGAGCTCGGACCGGCGCAGCTCACTCACCGAGATGTCGCCGATCGAGATCTCGTGGCCGATCGCGTCGACCGACCGGATGTGCGTCGGCGCCTCGTCGGAGGCGGGCCCCGAGCTCTCGCGGCTCGGTGGCCGCTCGCTCGGCGGGCGCGCGCTCGGCGGGCGCACGGAGCGCGACTGCCCACCCGAGCCCGGCTCGGGCCGCGCGGACGGCGAGCCCGCGCGCGGCGGCGCGGAC
>CAYYKK010000390.1:0-6047 GCA_964467935.1 uncultured Polyangiaceae bacterium | reverse complement strand
TGAGGACGGTCTTGCCGACGCCGGCGCCGCCGAAGAGGCCGATCTTGCCGCCCTTGCGGTAGGGGGCGAGGAGGTCGATGACCTTGATGCCCGTCTCGAAGACCTCGACCTTGGTCGACTGGTCGGTGAACTTCGGCGGATCGCGGTGGATCGGCATCGCCTTCTTGGCGTTGACGGGGCCGGCCTCGTCGACGGGCGCGCCGACGACGTTGAGGACGCGGCCGAGGCACTCGGGGCCGACGGGCATCATGATCGGGCTGCCCGTGTCGCTCGCTTCCATGCCGCGGGTGAGGCCGTCGGTGGAGTCCATCGCGATGGCGCGCACGGTCGACTCGCCGAGGTGCTGCGCGACCTCGAGGACGAGGTTGTCTTTCTCCGTGGAGAGGCTCGGGTTCGTGACCTTCAGAGCGTTGAGGATGCGGGGGAGCTTCCCGGGCGGGAAATCGACGTCGACGACGGGTCCGATGACCTGGCTGATCTTTCCGACGGACATGATGGGTACGTGCCTCCTCAGGCGGGCGCTCACCTTGGGCGCGGCCGCCCCTTACCATGCCTCTTCGCGTCCGACTAGGAGGGTGTGCGGATATTCAGCGAGACGCGCTGGCGCGGGCGCGCGCCGCGACGCGCTCGTAGTCGTCGACCCCGAGCGTCTCGCCGCGCCGATCGAGATCGACCGCCGCCGCGGAGGCGTGCTCGGCGAGCTCCGCAGCGCTCCAACCGAAGAGCCCCTTCCACGCGTTGCGCAGCGTCTTGCGGCGCGCGCCGAACGCGCCCTTCACGAGCGCGCGGAGGGCGTCGTCCTCGACGGCGCGAGGCGGCGAGAGCGGCGTGAGGACGACGACGGTCGAGTCGACGTCGGGTCGCGGGTGGAACGCGCCGCCCTTCACCGTGAGGAGCTTCTTCGGCTCGAACGCCGCCTGAACGAAGACGCTGAGGGCGCCGTAGTCGTCGGTGCCGGGGCGCGCGACGATGCGGTCGGCGACCTCCGCTTGCACCATGAACACCGCTCGATCGATCCGCGCGCCGAGCTCGATCGAGCGCTCGAGGAGGCGGCCGGTGATGAGGTAGGGCAGGTTGCCGGAGACGATGTGCGGGCGCGGCGCTCCCTCGAAGGGCGCGAGCCAGTCTTCGTCGAGCGCGTCGCCTTCGCGCAGCGTGAGCTGGCCGCTCGCGATCGATTCGGCGAGCTCTTCGCGGAGCACCACCGCGAGCTCCGGGTCGCGCTCGATCGCCACCACCTTCGCGGCGCGAGCGAGGAGCGGGCGCGTCAGGGCGCCGAGCCCCGGCCCGATCTCGAGCGTCGTCCCGCCAGCCGGCGTGCTCGCCGCCTCGGCGATGCGATCGCAGACGCCTTGATCGAGCAGGAAGTTCTGGCCGAAGCGCTTCTTCGCTCGCAGGCCGCGATCGCGCAGGAGTGCGATGGCGCTCTTCATCCCGCCGTCGACGCCCCGGGCGTCACTCGCCGCTCCCGACAGGCGGCTCGGCCGGCCGCGGAGCCTCGGCGACGCGAGACGCAGGGAGGTGCGCCGGCTTCACGCGTTGCACGCGCACGCCCATCTTCTGGAGGGCGATCTCCGTCTTGCGTTGAGCGACCGCCGCGCGAATCTGCACGGCCCGAGCCGCTTGCGGCGCCACCGGATCGAAGACCTGCTCGTCGATGGCGACCTCCGCTTCGTCGTCCTCGGGCCTCGGCTTGGCCCAGGGCGGCGCGAGGCCCGGATCGAAGCTCGGCAGCGCCCACGCGACCACGGTGCCGAGCCGCTTGAGCCTGCGAACCGCTTGACCCAGCGTGGGGTGCGTCCCGAGCTCCGGTGAGCCGGCGAGCACGTGCACGATGCTAGGCCGGGGCTTGCCCTTGGCGAGGTTGCCGAGCACGGTGACGAGGGTCTCGCCGGTCGCGAGGCGCTCGCTCCCCGTCTTCGGCGGCGAGTCGATGCCGAAGCTCGCGAGGTAGCGGCGGAGAACGCTGTCCCGCTCGCTCTTGCCTTCAGGGGGCTTCACGCGGAACGGCGCGCGGCCGCGCATCGCGTCGGCGCGCTGCGCGAGCTTGTCGAGCGCGGTGCGCGGCACGTCCGCGAGACCGCGCTCGTCGAGCGGACGGAGGTGCTCGATGACGCGCACCGCGACGTCGAGCTCGTCGAGATCGCTGCGCGAGGCGTCGAGCGTGTTGCCTGCCGTCATGAGCGTCGAGAGGAGCTTCGTCGCGTGCACCGAGCCCGAGTCTGGCTGAACCGTCGCGCGGATCGTGGACGCGACGACGGCGAGCCCGACCCGATCGCCCCGCGCGAGATGACGCGTCGCGAGCGCCGCGGCCTCGTCGATGAGCAGGTCGAGCGGGGCGCGCCCCACCGGGCCGCTCCACAGCTCGACCGACACGTCGAGGACGATCCAGACGACGTCGCGCTCCTCTCGCTCGTACTCGCGCACGAGGAGCTTGCCGCGTCGTGCGCTGGCCTTCCACGCGATGCGGCGGAAGGGGTCGCCCGGTTGGTGCTCGCGCAGCTCGCGCAGGCTCGAGCCGTCGCCGCGCAGCTTGCCGGCGCGGCCGGAGGGCGCGTGCAGGTGGCTCGGTCCGCCGCGTCCGAGCGTCACGTGGGTCGCGAAGGGGCGCGGCACGACCTCGATGCCGTAGGGGTTGGCGAACGTGAGCGGGACCTCGAACATCCCCGGCGCGCCGCGGACCTCCAGCGCGAGCCCGTAGACGCCGTGCTGCCCGACGCGCGGGGTCTCCACGCGGACCTTCACCTTGAGGCGGCCGCACGCCGTGACCTCGCCGGCGGGGGGATCGAGCGCGACCTCGAGGTTCGGCGACGCGAGGGCGCGGAGCTTCACGTAGCGTGCCGCCAGCGTGTCCCGGTTCCGCACCTCCGCCTCGATCTCGACGACCGAGCCGCGCGACGTCCTCACGGTGCGCTTCGTCCCGGTCCAGAGCATCTCGAACCCTGCGGCGCGGATGCGGGCGACCGAGACGAGCGTGACCGCGCGCGCGATCGCCACCGCGACCAGCAGCGCGCCTCCCCAGCCGACGATCGCCGGCTGGTTCGCGAGCACCCCGACCGCCGACACCGCGATGCCTGCGATGGCGAGGTGGGCTGCGGGGCGCGTCGGGTAGAGCTGCATCTCTTCTCGGCGCCGAGCTAGGCCGGTCGCGCGGCGCGGCGGTAGCCGACGCGCTGGATCGCCTCGTCGATCACGCCGTCGCGGATCTTGTTGTCGCCCTCGACCTCGGGCACGAGCACGAGGCGGTGCGACAGGACGCTCTGGGCCACGCCCCGGATGTCGTCCGGGGTCACGAAGGGTCTGCCGCCGATCATCGCGGCTGCCTTCGCGGCCTGAACGAGGCCGAGCGTCGCGCGCGGCGACGCGCCGAGCAGCACCTTCGGGTGCTGTCGCGTGAAGCCGGTGAGCCCGACGGCGTACTCGTAGAGATCCTCGTCGAGGTGGATGCGTCTCGCCATGTTCTGGAGCGAGATGAGATCCTGCGGCGTGCTCAAGCTCTGCGGCCGAGGGGTCGCCGCGTTGTGGGCCTTCACCATCGCGACCTCGTCCTTGTGCGTCGGGTAGCCGATCGCGATCCGCACGAGGAAGCGATCGATCTGCGCCTCGGGCAGCGGATACGTGCCCTCGAGGTCGACGGGGTTCTGGGTCGCGAGGACCATGAACGGCGCGGGCAGCTCGAACCGGTCGCCTTCGATCGTGACCTGACGCTCTTGCATCGCCTCGAGGAGCGCGGACTGGGTCTTCGCGGGCGCGCGGTTGATCTCGTCTGCGAGCACGACGTTCGCGAAGATCGGGCCGGGGCGGAGGGTGAAGGCTCCGTCCTTCGGCGACAGGACGTAGGTGCCGGTGATGTCCGCGGGCAGCAGATCCGGCGTGAACTGGATGCGGCGCACGGACGCGCCCAGCGTCGCGGCGAAGGCCTTGACGAGCGTGGTCTTGGCGACCCCCGGCACGCCCTCGAGCAGCGCGTGGCCCTGCGCCAGCAGCGCCGTGAGCAGCAGGTCGACGACGCGGGGGCTGCCGACGTACACGCGCATGACCTCGCGCCGGATCTGCTCGAGCCGCTCTCGGCCGGCTGTGATCTCGTCCATGCTTGCGGCCTGGCTCATGGCTCGGTCCTCTCGGTGCTCACCTTCATCGCGAATCTCGCACTTCTAGGCGGTGAGGGGCCTTTTGCCAAGCGCCTCGGCGTGCGCCCGATCGGCGCCGCAGGCGTGGAGGACCGCGTCGACCACCTCGGCCGCGTGTGCGAGCGTCTCGCGGCTCACGCGTGACTGGCCGCCGGCGACGACCACCGCCTCGGCGCGCTGCATCTGCCGGACCACTTGCTCGAACGAGGCGCAGAGGCCCTCCTCGACGAGGCCCGACGTGCGCACGGCGCGCAGCACGGCGTTCGTGCTCGGGTCCTGCTCGAGCCCGAAGCGATCGACGAGCGACTCCATCGCGGCGCTCTTCAGCTCGAGCAGCACGAGGCTCTTCGGCGAAGAAGGAGCGGCGAGGAGCGCGAAGCGGCCGGCCACGCCGCCGCGCGCGACGAGAGGGGTCGGGCGAGCGTAGCGCGGGGTCGGGTTCTTGTACGGTCGGCCGCTCGAGCGCGCGACCCAGATGCCCACCCACGCGACGAACACCGCGGCGATCACCGCCAACGCCCACGGTGGCAGGCCTTTCTGTCGCGCCTCGGCGAGGTCGTCCGCAAGTTGTTGCAAGAAAGACTCGATGTCTTTGGCAATCGACTTGTCTCCGCCGACCGAGCCCTCCTCGTTGAACTTGTTGGCGAGGATGAAGAGCCGCGCCTGGTTCTTCTCGTCGCCGTTGGCGAGGTAGCGGACGAGGCCTGCGGCGAACGCGCGGTTGCCCGGGTAGCGCAGCATCTCGTTGATGAGCGCCGACGGGTCGCCCATCGCGAACAAGCGGCCCTTTCCGACCTGACCGGCCACCGCGACGATGGCGTCGGGCTCGCCCACCGCCCGGACCTTCAGGACGGGGGACAGGTCGGGGTGCAAGAGCGCGGTCGGGTGGTTCAGGACGAGGCGCTTCACGTTGCCGACGACCGGGTGCGGGGCGGTGCCCGGCTTGGCGGGGGCGATGTAGGGCTCCGCGATCGGCAGGTCCGGGTTGTTGCGCAGGGCGGCCACGGGCTTGCGGGGCATGCTCGTGCGCTGGATCTTGAAGCGCCGTAGGATCTCGTCGCCCTTGCCGAAGTCGTCGATGACGCCGAGACGGCCGCCTTCCGTCATGAACTCGGAGGCCTCGCTCGCGTCGACGGTCTGCATCGGGTGCAGGAGGAGGACCCCGTCGTCGGGGCGCACGAGGGACCAATCGAGCACCGCGACGGGCTTCACCCGGTCCGGCCCGAGCTCCGTCTTCGCGATCTCGTAGAGCTCGGAGCCCCCCTCCCAGCTCGTGTCGTTGACCTCGAAGGGGCCGGCGCCGGCGGCGGCAGGGCGGGCGAAGAGCAGGAGCGCGCAGACGAAGACGCTCGCGGCGACGCGCAGCGCCCGCGCGGCCCGGCCGCGGAGGCGCGCCCGCGGGGGAGGGTGCGTGGCCGGAGCTCTCGCGGGGCACCTCATGGGTCGGGGCAGCATACAGCGATCCGTTGCCGCCGGTAGGTCGCGAGGGCGTCGCGCGCGCGCGGAGGCCGCGCCTTAAGCTCCGCGCGAAGTGGCCGTCTTGGGCGGCCGGTGACGATTTCGCACGCCCGAGAAAACCTTGACCGGCATAGGCCTGTTGCTAGATTCACGGGTAGGTCGGTCTCGTCGAAGTCGCTCTCCACGAGCGGCAGAAACGCAGGCGGTGCTCGCCCCCAGGGAGCACGTTCCAACCCCCACGAGGGCTCGGTGCTTCCTCCTTTCATCATCGAGCAGATCAGGCAGCGAGAAGAGCGTGAGCGCGCCCAGCGCCACGAGCAGCCCCGGCTCGAGCTCCCCCTCGAGCGGCCGCCGCGCGCCCCGGCGCGATCGCGGGACGAGGACGAGCCGAACCCCGATCGCGGGGTCATCGTGGTGGATCTCGGCTGAGTCCTCGAGGCTGATTCTCCGGGCGGTTCT
>CAYYKK010000389.1:0-6082 GCA_964467935.1 uncultured Polyangiaceae bacterium | reverse complement strand
CCACGCACTCGACTCCCGAGCCGTCGGGCAGGCCGAGATCGAGCAGCACCGTGCCGACGTCGTCCGACCGCAGCGACGCGTGCGCCTCCGAGAGACGCCCGGCGCGCTTCACGCGGGGGAACCCGCCCGCGGCGAGGAGCTCCTCGATGATCAGCGCGTCGCCTGGGTTGTCCTCGACCACGAGGATGACCTTGGATTGGACGGGCTGAGCATGGCAGACCTCTCGAGAGCGAGGGGCACCGCACGACTGGCCCCTAGAGGCCGGAGCTTCTCAATTCCACGTAGTGAAGTCGATCCCATTCGCCCTTCGTGCGTGGTCGCCCCCCTCCGTCGGCGACGGCCGTCGAAGCCTCGTTGGCCCGGATGGACACCGCGCCCCATTTGCGCGAACCTCGCCGCGATGACGCGCGCCGAGAGGCCCACCATCGAGCTCTCGGGTTGGGGCCTTCATCCGCGGTCGAGCTGTCGCCTGGACGAGCCCGAGACCCTCACCGACCTCGCCCGAGCGCTCGATCGCCGCGGCACGATCGCGCGCGGGCTCGGCCGGAGCTACGGCGATCCCGCGATCAACGCGGGTGGGCAGGTGCTCGGGATGACCCGCCTCGATCGCTACCTCGCCTTCGATGCGACGACCGGGACGCTGCGGACCGAGGCGGGCGTGAGCCTCGCGCGCATCATCCACGACTTCGCGCCTCGCGGCTTCTTCCCCGCCATCACGCCCGGCACCAAGTTCGTCACCGTCGGCGGGTGCATCGCCAACGACGTCCACGGCAAAGGCCACCACGCGCAGGGCTCGTTCGCCCGCTCCGTCTCCGAGATGCGCGTGATGCTCGCCGACGGGAGCATCGTCACCGCGAGCCGCACCGAGAACCCCGACCTCTTCTGGGCGTCGTTCGGCGGCATGGGCCTCGTCGGGATCGTCATCGAGGCCACGCTCTCCCTCCGTCGCATCGAGACCACGTACTATCGCCAGAAGGCGATCGTCGTCGGCGACTTGAGCGAGATGCTCGACGCCTTCGACGAGACCGACGCGCAATACCCTTACTCCGTCGCCTACATCGATCCGCTCGCCAAGGGCGATCGGCTCGGCCGCGGGGTGCTCACCGTCGGCGATCACGCGACGCCGGCCGACCTCGGTCCCGCGAAGGCCAAAGACCCATTGCGCCTCTCGGGGGGGCAGCTCGTCTCGGTGCCCTTCGAGCTCCCCTCGCTGACGCTCAATCCGTTGACCATTCGCGTGGTCAACGCGACCATCAAGACGGTCCTGTCGAAGGCCGGTGATCTGGCCCACTACGAGAAGTTCTTCTACCCGCTCGACGCCATCGGCCATTGGAATCGCGGCTATGGAAAGAGGGGATTCACGCAATACCAGTTCGTGGTCCCGCTCCGCGACGGCCGGCGCTCCATGCGCGCGATCCTCGAGGCGATCGTCTCGTCGGGCAGCCTCCCGTTCCTCAACATCTTGAAGCGGATGGGCGAGGCGAGCGGCGGCCACCTCTCCTTCCCGTTCGAGGGCTACACGTTCGCGATCGATTTTCCGATCCGCGGAGACACCGCGCGGCTCACGAAGCGCCTCGACGCGATGGTGCGTGAGGCGGGCGGGCGCATCTACCTCGGCAAGGACGCCTTCCTCGACGCGGCGACGTTCGAGGGGATGTACCCGAGGCTCGCCGAGTGGCGCGCGATCAAGGCGAAGTACGACCCGACCTCGGTCTTCGTCTCGGACCTCGGGCGCCGCGTCGGCCTCGTCGACGGTCGGCCCCGGTAGGCTCCGGCCCGTCGGGCAGGTCCGCGCGGGGCGATCGGCCGGCCTCGCGCCTCGGAACGGCCGCGGACGAGCGGGACGGATCCCCCCCGATTGACTCCCGTTGGGGCAGGGGCTAGATGCTGAGGCCGCATCGAGCGGCTCATTTCGCCGCAAATTTCGAGGTTTCGAGGGTCGGGAGCCCGCTTCCGGCCTTCGCGGCGGGCCAAGCTCGCCCCTCCCAGGCAACGACGAGCCCACCACCCAGCCTATGGCCACCTACGTACCGCTCCTCGTCCTCTTCACCCTCGCCGCGGTGATCGTCGGCGCGATGTTCGCGCTCTCGCACTTCATCGGGCCGAAGAACCCGACGCCCGAGAAGCTCATCCCGTACGAGTGCGGGAGCGAGTCGACCGGCGCGAAGCACGTGAAGCTGAGCGTCAAGTTCTACATGACCGCGATCCTCTTCGTCGTCCTCGACGTCGAGGTGGTCCTTCTCTACCCGTGGATCGTCACGTTCCGCGAGCAGGGCTGGGCCGGGCTCGCGATGATGGCGCCGTTCGTCCTCTTGCTCGTGGTCGCGCTGGTCTACGAGTGGAAGAAGGGCATCCTCGAGTGGGAGCGATGACATGAGCGAGACACGCGTCTTCGAAGGCTCCGAGCAGGGCTTCGCCACCACGAGGTTCGACGCCGTCCTCAACTGGGCGAAGAAGTACTCCCTCTTCCAGTACCCGTTCGTCACGGCCTGCTGCGGGATGGAGTTCATGGCCATGGCGAGCCCGCGCTTCGACATGGCGCGCTTCGGCGCCGAGGCGCCGCGCTTCTCGCCGCGCCAGGCCGATCTGCTCTGGGTGGTCGGCACCATCAGCCAGCGCCAGGCGCCCGCGCTCCGCCGCATCTACGAGCAAATGGCCGATCCGAAGTACGTCCTCGCGTTCGGCACCTGCGCGTCGTCGGGCGGCTTCTACGACAACTACACGACCGTCGCCGGCATCGACAAAATCGTCCCGACCGACGTCTACGTGCCCGGCTGCCCGCCGCGGCCCGAGGCCGTCATCGACGGCCTGCTCCTGCTCCAAGACAAGATCGCCCGCGGCGATCGGACGCCCGCCATCGTGAAGCCGCGCACCGATCCCGTCCCCGACGCGCTCATCAGCGCCGACCGACTCCGGCTCGGCCCCTCGCGCGCTCGCAACGAAGGCTGACGAGAACACCATGAGCAAAGCCGTCCTCGACTTGCTGAAGCAGCGCTTCGGCGACGCGATCCTCGAGACCCACTCGGAGTTCGGCGACGACACCGCCGTCGTCGATCCGGCGAGCTGGTACGACGTCGCGCGGTTCCTCAAGACCGACAACCGCTGCGCGATGAACCTCTTCATCGATCTCACGGCGGTCGACTACCCCGATCGCGATCCGCGCTTCGAGGTCGTCTGCCACGTGCGCTCGATCGACAAGGGCCACCGCATCCGCATCAAGTCGCGCGTGGGCGAGGGCGGCGCGAAGCCCGAGATCGACTCGGTCGTCGCCGTCTGGCGCGGCGCCAACTGGTTCGAGCGCGAGACGTTCGACATGTTCGGCGTGATCTTCCGCGGTCACCCCGATCTGCGCCGCATCCTCATGTACCCCGAGTTCAAGGGGTACCCGCTCCGCAAGGACTACCCCGCGAACCGCATCCAGCCGCTCATCGCGTTCCGCAAGTCGACGGGCAAGCTGCCGCCGTTCGGGCCCGACGAGGGCATGAGCTTCGGCCGCCAAACCCACGAGTATCACCGCGACGATCCGGTGATGGTCGCCGCGCGAGCCAGCGTCGGCGCCGCCGCAGAGCCCGGCGAGCTGCCCACCTCGACCGAGGAGTCCTGAGACATGGAGCCCATCGATCACGATCTCGAGGAGGGTGAGCTCGAGCTCCCCGCCGACCCCATGATGCTGAACATGGGGCCGAGCCACCCCGCGATGCACGGCACCGTGCGCATCGTCGTGGAGCTCTCGGGCGAGACCATCACCAAGGCCGACGTGCAGATCGGCTATCTCCACCGCGGCTTCGAGAAGATGTGCGAGCGCGGGACCTGGAACCAGGTCTTCCCGTACGTCGACCGCGCGAACTACGTCTCGCCGATGCTCAACAACGTGGGCTTCGCGCTCGCGGTGGAGAAGATGCTCGGCGTCACCGTCACCGAGCGCTGCCAGTACTACCGCGTCGTCCTCGGCGAGCTCGCCCGCATCTGCGACCACATGATCTGCTCGGGCGCCATGTGCATGGAGCTCGGGGCGTTCACGCCGTTCCTCTACTTCGCCCGGGCGCGCGAGATCATCTGGGACATCTTCGAAGAGGAGACGGGCGCCCGGCTCACGCACAGCTTCGGCCGCGTCGGCGGCATGGCGAAGCCCCCGACGAAGTTCTTCAAGGACATGGTCCGCGCCGGCCTGCCGCGCGTGCTCAAGCTCATCACCGACGGCGAGCAGCTCGTCCTCAAGAACCGCATCTTCCTCGATCGCGTCGAGAACATCGGCATCATCTCGAAGGAGGACGCGCTCGATCTCGGCTGGACCGGCGTCTGCCTCCGCTCGACGGGCGTGCCGTACGACGTCCGCAGGGCGCACCCGTACCTCGTCTACGACCGCTTCGAGTTCGACGTCCCGGTCGGCAGCAAGGGCGACAACTACGATCGCTTCATGTGCCGCCAAGAGGAGATCCGGCAGTCGGTGCGCATCATCGAGCAGGCGCTCGAGCAGATGCCGGACTCGGGGCCGATCAACATCGACGATCCGCGCGTCGTGCTCCCCGAGAAGAACGACGTCTACACGAGCATCGAAGGCACGATTCAGCACTTCAAGATCATCATGGAGGGCATCAAGGTGCCCGCCGGCGAGTGCTACTCGTACACCGAGGCCGGCAACGGCGAGCTCGGCTACTACCTGGTGAGCGACGGCTCGGGCACGCCCTACCGCGTGCGCATCCGCCCGCCGTGCTTCGCCGTCGTCCAGGGCCTCGAGCAGCTCATCGTCAACGGCATGATCCCCGACGTCGTCCCGACGTTCGGCTCGCTGAACATGATCGGCGGCGAGTGCGACCACTGAGTTTTGCTGGCGCCGCAAGGGATTGCGGCGCGCCTCCCCATCGCCGAACAGTCCTAGGCAGTACCTGATGTATCGAGGTTGCAGAAGCCGCGGCAGCCTCGCCCAAGCCCCTCGAAGACCGCGCTCATGACGACCCAAGCACCGAACGACGCGCCGAAGCCGCCCCCGCCGCCCAACGTGATCCGCATCGACGGGCGCGACATCCCCTTCGAGCCGGGCGACACGATCATCAAGGCCGCGCACCGCGCCGGCATCGACATCCCGCACTACTGCTGGCACCCCGGCCTCTCGGTCGCGGCGAACTGCCGCATGTGCCTCGTCGAGCTGCCGCCGCCGGCCGGCCGCCCCGCGATGAAGCTCGACGTCCTGAAATGGGACCCCGAGAAGAAGGACTACGTCGTCGACACGAAGCCGAAGCTCCAGCCCGCCTGCCAGCAGGGCTGCACGCCGGGCATGGAGGTCCTCTCCGAGTCGAGCGAGCACGTGAACCACGCGCGCGCCGCGGTGCAGGAGCTCTTGCTCCTCAATCACCCGGTCGACTGCCCCATCTGCGATCAGGCCGGCGAGTGTCGCCTGCAGGACTATTGGCTCGAGCACGGCCGCAACAAGAAGCGCATGAAGCAGGAGGTCGTCCACAAGCCGAAGGCGCAGGTCTTCGGTCCGACGATCGTCTACGACGCCGAGCGCTGCATCGTGTGCACGCGCTGCGTCCGCGTGAGCGAAGAGGTCGCGAAGGACCCCGTCCTCTCGATCCGCGAGCGCGGCAACCTGAGCGAGGTCGTCGTCTCGCCCGGTCGCGAGCTCGATCACGACTACACGCTCATGACCGAGCACGTCTGCCCCGTCGGCGCGCTCACCTCGAAGGACTTCCGCTTCAAGGCGCGCGTCTGGTTCCTCCGCTCGGCGCGGACGATCTGCCAGGGCTGCTCGACCGGCTGCAACGCCTACCTCGACTTCGATCCGCGCGACAACACGCCGCACCGGCACCGGCCGCGCGAGAACATGGCCGTGAACAAGTACTGGATGTGCGACGAGGGCATGCTCTCGTACAAGCGCGCGGTCGAGAACCGGCTGCTCTCGGCGCGCGTCGGCGGGGACGACACCGACGTCGAGAGCGCGCTCGACGCCGCGAAGGAGCTGCTCGCGAAGCACGACCCGACGAAGGTCGCCATCGTGCTCAGCGCGCAGCCCTCGCTCGAGGACAACTTCGCGCTCGTGACGCTCGCGAAGACCTACCTCGGCGGGGGCGACTTCTTCGTC
>CAYYKK010000388.1:0-6102 GCA_964467935.1 uncultured Polyangiaceae bacterium | reverse complement strand
GCGGCGCAGGCGCCGCCGGGACGGGCTCGACGGCCGCGTTCATGTCCGGGACGAGCAATGGCGGCGCCGGCGGCGCGAGTCAGGGCTTCGACGTGCAGCCGAGCGCGCTCTCGACGATCACGGTCGCCATCGGGACGCAGACGCCGACGCTCACGTACCACGCGACGTTGAACGGCAACCCCGTCGCTGCGGGCTGGCAAGTCGATCGCGGCGACATCGGGATCGTGCCGCCGGGGCCCGCCGACAGCGTGACGCTCACGCCGAAGGGCACGACCGGCGGCGCGGTGAAGGTCACCGCGGGGCTCAACAACCAGACGCTCTCACGCGACATCTTCGTCAAGCTCACGGGGACGCAGAACGGCGCGGACCCCAACAATCCCCTCGAGGTGCCGCAGATCGCGACCACCGTCGCCGACCTCACCGCGGGCGGCGGCATCGGCGGCGTCGGCGGCGAGGGGCTCGGACCGGCCGCGGATCCAGGGCTCGTGACCGCGCTCGGCGCCCCCGTGGGAGATGGCTCGGCGCAATCGCTGAAGTTGATTTACCCGTACGACAAGACCGTTTGGCCGCGCGGCCTCCTCGCGCCCAATCTCATGTGGGACTGGTCCTTCGGTGACGCCGACGCCATCCAGATCGAGCTCGCCACCTCGAGCGGATCGTTCAGCTGGCACGGGACCTTCGGGCGGCCCGTCATCCTCTCGCAGACCGGCAAGCCCTTCGTTCGCCACCCGATCCCGCAAGACATCTGGAACGCGGCCACGAACAGCGCGGGCGGGTCCGACACGCTCACGATGCGCCTGACGGTCGCCAAAGGCACGATGGCCTACGGGCCTATCAGCCAGACGTGGACCATCGCGCCTGCGCGCCTCTCGGGCATCATCTATTACAACTCTTATGGCACCCAGCTCGCGCAGAACCTGGGTGGCGCGGTCGGCGGCAATCACTCGTTCGGGGGCGCCGTGCTCTCGATCCACGGCGGCGACACCGGGCCCAAGCTCACCGCGGGCATGTCGGGCGGCGCCGCGCAATGCCGCGTCTGCCATTCGGTCGCGGCGAACGGCTCGCGCCTCGTCGTCCAGCACGGCGACTCCTACCCGACGAGCTCCTCGTACGATCTGACGCCCATGACCGCGACGGAGCACGTGATGGGGGTCGGCGCACAGTTCCCGGCGGTGTATCCGGACGGCTCGGCGGCGCTCGCGCCGAACACGAACGTCCTGCCGCTCCCGAACGCGGCCTCGCCGATCGCGACCACGGGCCTCGGCACGATCACCGGCGATCTGGGGACGCCGGCGTTCGCGCCCAATGGTCTCATGGTCGCGTTCAATCCCGTCGCGGGGCCCGTCGCGAACCCGATGCAGAAGCTCTACGTCGCGACGTTCGATCCCGTGATGAACGCCTTCAGCGCTCCGATGGTCGTGGTCGACGACACCGGTCAACCGGCGGCGACGCGCCCTGGCTGGCCCGC
This sequence comes from uncultured Polyangiaceae bacterium, assembly GCA_964467935.1. Lineage (GTDB taxonomy): Bacteria > Myxococcota_A > Polyangia > Polyangiales > Polyangiaceae > CAYYKK01. The sequence continues at coordinate 4,634 of CAYYKK010000388.1, read as the reverse complement.
GTTCACGCCGGACGAGCATTTCGTGGTCTTCCACCACCAGGTCGCCGCCGGCGGCGACGGCAACCTGAGCGGTGCCCTGTGGACCCGCAAGGGCGCGAAGGCCGAGATCGCGTGGGCGAGCGTCGGCGGCGCGCCCGGGGCGACGCGGCTCGACGCGCTGAACGGCTACGACACGATGGGCAGCGTCTATCTGCCGAAGCTCGCGACGCCCATCAGCATGAGCTGCACGGCCGACGGCCAGCAGGTCGGGGGCATCAACCCCGATCACGGCGACGACGTGCACGAGAACTTCGAGCCGACGGTGAACCCGGTCGCGTCGGGCGGCTACGTGTGGGTCGTGTTCACGAGCCGCCGCATGTACGGGAGCGTCGCGACGATTCCGCCTTATTGCAGTGATCCGCGCGGCGTGGATCTGATCCAGAACATCACGCCGAAGAAGCTCTGGGTCGCCGCGGTCGATCTCAATGCGATGCCGGGCACCGACGCGAGCCACCCGGCCTTCTACCTCCCCGCGCAGGAGATCCTCGCCGGCAATTCGCGCGCGTTCTGGGCGCTCGATCCCTGCAAGGGCGACGGCAACAGCTGCAATGCCGGCGACGAATGCTGCAATGGCTATTGCGAGCCCGACATGAACGGCAACCTCGTCTGCTCGAACACGCCGCCGAACGGGACGTGCTCGCAGCCGCAAGAGAAGTGCACGACGGCGGCCGATTGCTGCGACATGACGAACTTGTGCGTGAACGGCTTCTGCACGCAGAAGGGCCCCGCCTGACCCGGCATGCTCCGGCTCGCCGATGCCGCTAGGCAAAGCGCGCTGCCGGGGGCATGATGGAGGTTCTCTTGAGAACGCGACCTCCTCTCCGCACGGGCCGTCTCCGCGATGGTGGCTTCTTCGTCGCCGCGCTGGGGCTCTTCCTCGCCACGACCGCCTTCGAGTGTCCGGGGCCCGAGCCGTCCGCGGGCGCGACCGGTGGCGGCGGGGCGACGAGCTCCTCGTCGAGCGGTGGGGCGGGGGGCGTCGGCGGCGTCGGCGGGACGGGCAGCAGCTCGACGGGCAACCCCTGCGGCGCCGACCTCGCGAATGACCCGATGCATTGCGGCGACTGCCTCCGGCCTTGCTCGCCGATCGGCACCGCCGTCGTCTCGTGCCACCAGGGTCGCTGCGACTCGCCTTGCATTCCGGGCCTCGTGAACGTCTCGCAGCCCGACGCCTCCGTCCCGGACGACGGCTGCGAGTCGATGGTGCACCGCACGTTCGTGACGTCCGCGCCGGTCTCCGGCGACATGAACGGCACGCTCGGTGGCGCCCACGCGGGCGACGACGTCTGCAACGCGACGGCGCTCGCCGCCGGCCTCACGAGCCTCGGGACGTGGCGTGCGTGGCTGAGCGACACCAGCATGACGTCGCCGTCCACCCGGTTCACGCACGACTTCGGTCCCTACGTGCTGATGGACGGCACGCCCATCGCCATCGATTGGGGTGATCTGACCGACGGCTCGATCGGCCACCCGATCGACGAGGACGAGCTCGGGATGCCGATGCCCGTGACCGGCGTCGACGTCTGGACCAGCACCAACCCGATGGGGACGCTGACGTCCGTGCTGAACCCCCTGAACTCGCAGCCCATCACGAGCTGCCTCGATTGGTCGACGTCCAACTCCGACATCGATTTCGGCGGGATCGGCAATACGGCAGAGGTCGGTCCGCTCTGGACCGACAATCCCTCGCCCGGTCCCTGCTACTCCACGAACATGCATCTCTATTGCTCCGAGCAGTGAGGCCCAGCGTGGAATTCGACGAGCTCAAGAGCGTCATTCGGCGCCGCGCGAACATTGACATCGAGCCGGCGCTGGCGCGCTACAAGGCATTGGCGCCGAGCCCGAGCCTCGACGGCCTGCTCCGTTATCTGCGGGATCAACGCGTCATCGACACGAAGCTCTTCACCGAGCTCCACACCGCGGAGAAGGTCGACGCGACCAACGTCGATCCGAAATCGTTCGCGTTGGGCGCGACGCTCCAGTCGACCCCGTCGACCGGGCCCTCGGCGTCGAGCGCGTCGGCCGCGTCGGGGGATCTCGTGGCGACGAACGTCTCGGCGACGCCGACCGGCATGACCGAGGGGCCGGTCGTCGACGAGCCCATCCACACCGACAGCTACGAAGTCCTCGGCGCGCTCGGGAAGGGCGCGATGGGCGCCGTGCACCTCGCGCGCGACATCTTCCTCCGCCGCAAGGTGGCGTTGAAGACGATCTTGCCCGCGATGCAGCAGAACCAGGCGCTCTTCTCGCGCTTCCTCGGCGAGATGCAGATCACCGCGCAGCTCGATCACCCGTTCATCGTCCCGGTCTACGGCGTCGAGAACATGCCCGACGGCGGGGTCGGCTATGCGATGAAGCTCGTGCAGGGGCGCGAGCTCGCCGACCTCCTGTCCGAGACGCGCCAGCTCATCGAAGAGAAGAAGCCGCTCGACGCCGAGCACAGCCTCGAGGGGAGGCTCGAGGCGTTCCTCAAGGTCTGCGACGCATTGGCGTATGCCCACGAGCGCGGCGTCGTGCACCGCGATCTGAAGCCCGCCAACATCATGATTGGCAAGTTCAACGAGGTCTACGTCATGGATTGGGGCATCGCCCGCCTGATGGGCAAAGGCCACCCCGGTCAAGACGTCGGCGTCGAGATGTACGACGCGTCGGGCAGCGACGTGCGACAGACCACGCGCACGCACGTGGGCTCGACGATCGGCACGCCGATCTACATGTCCCCGGAGCAGGCGGCCGGGCGCAACGACGAGCTCGACGGTCGGAGTGATCTCTATTCGCTCGGCCTCGTCCTGCAGGAGATCATCACGCTGAAGGGCGCGGTCGGCGGGACGACGCTGCAGGAGGTGCTCACGAACGCGAAGGGCGCGCGTCGCCTCCCGCCGCGACCGCCCGCGCCGGGCATCGAGGTGCCGCGCGAGCTGCGCGCGATCATCGACAAGGCGACCTGCCTCAAGCCCGAGGATCGCTACCCGTCGGTCACCCATTTCGCCGACGACATCCGGCGATTCCTGCGCAACGAGGCCGTGCTCGCGCAGCCCGACACGGCGGTGCAGCGGGCGGGGCGATGGGTGTCGAAGCACCGAATGGCGACGATCGCGGCGCTCCTCTTGGTGCTCGTCATCGGCGCCGGCGCCACGATCGGCGAGCTGCTCTACAGCCGAAAGGTCTCGAACGAGCAGCACACGCGCGAGCTGCGCCTCGCCGAGCTGCAGGCGTCGTCGGCGATGCGGGCGCAAGATCTCGACGCGCAGCTCGGACGCTTCGAGAACGAGCTCACGCGGCTCGACGGCGCCGCCGGCCTCGCGCTCGGCGAGCACCGCACGGGCGGTGACGGCGCGCTCCATTATTCGGACGAGTTCAAGGCGGGATCGAAGACCGCGCCGGGGCTCATCGACTCGCCCTTCTACGGCGGCCTCGTGAGCTTCGATCTCCCGGTCGCGTCGCTCGCGCCGGGTAGCTCGAAGGAGACGGCCGAAGCGCAGATGGCCGCGGTCGACGGCCTGCGGACGCTCGCGCGCTCGATCATGCTCGAGAGCTTCGACCCGGGCTATCGAACGATGTCCGAAGCCGATCGCATGAAGGCGCTCGCCGATCTCGGCGTCCCGATCTCGCGCATCTCGCTCACGCTCGAGAGCGGACTCCACGTCGAATACCCCGGCAGGGCGGGGCTCGCGCCCGATTACGACGGGCGCAAAGAGCCGGCGTACCAAGCGGCGAGCCAGAAGACGGGGCTCACGTGGGGCGCCGCGGAGAAGCGGAAGGACGGGAGCGTCGCCTTGCCGTGCAGCGCCGCGCTGCGCGACGTCGAGGGCAAGCTGCTCGGGGTGCTCACGTTCGAGGTGGACCCGAACCGCGCCGTCGCGGCGTCGCTCGACGCCGGGGAGGGTGGATACGTCGAGAGCTCGCTCCTCGTCGAGACGAACGGCAACCTCCTCGCGCAGAAGAACGAGCGCGGCGCGAGCCCCGAGGGCGAGGTGCTCTCGCTGCCCGACGTCCGCGAGGCGATGAAGCGAGGCGAGCGCGGCTACCTGCAGACGCAGCGCCAGGGGCACCAGGTGCTCGTGACGTATCAACCTCTCAGCACCGTGGGTTGGTACGTGGTCACGATCGCGAACCTCGATTTGATGAAGCACGCCGCGACGAAGGAGGGGGAGCACGCGGGCAGCGTCGCGCCCGTGGTGTCGAGCGCGAAGGCCGCGCCGAAGCCGATGGGCAAAGTGCCGCCCCCTCTGCCGCCGCCGACCGCGGAGGCGACCGCCGAGCCCTCGGCGAGCGCCGCGGAGTCGGCGTCCGCGGAGCCGTCCGCGACGCCGCCGCCCGCGCTCACCGGGAAGCTCTCCGATCTGCAGAAGGCGGCTTCGGCTGCGCCCGCCGTCTCTGCGTCCTCGCCGCCCCCGCCTCCACCTCCGCCCAATCCGTTCGACCCCTGGAAGGCCTACGAGAAGAAATGAGGAGCCTCATCGCCCTCGCCGTCGCGTCCGCCGCGCTCGCGGTCTCGAGCAACGCCGCCCTCGCTCAGCCCGCACCCGCGAAGCCAGCGCAGCCCGCACCCGCGAAGCCAGCGCAGCCCGCACCCGCGAAGCCAGCGCAGCCCG
>CAYYKK010000387.1:3908-6126 GCA_964467935.1 uncultured Polyangiaceae bacterium | reverse complement strand
GCGAGATGACGGCGACCTCGGTCGTGCCGCCGCCGATGTCGACGACCATGTTGCCGGAGGGCTCGGTGATGGGGAGTCCCGCGCCGATGGCGGCGGCCATGGGCTCTTCGATGAGATAGACCTCGCGGGCCCCTGCGCTCTCGGCGCTCTCCTTCACGGCGCGCTTCTCGACCTCGGTGATGCCGAAGGGGACGCAGATGACGATGCGCGGCTTGACGAGCGTGCGGCGGTTCGATGCGCGCGCGATGAAGTAGCGCAGCATCGCCTCGGTGATCTCGAAGTCGGCGATGACGCCGTCGCGCAGCGGCCGCACCGCCTGGATGTTGTGCGGCGTACGGCCGAGCATGTCCTTCGCTTCACGCCCGACGGCGAGGACCTTCTTGCCGCCGCGCTGATCGCGCTGGACCGCCACGACGGAGGGCTCACACGAGACGATGCCCTTGCCGCGGACGTAGATCAGCGTCGTCGCGGTTCCGAGATCGATCGCGAGGTCGTTCGAGAACAGACCTTGAACCCAGTCGAACACCATCAGCTCACCAGGACTGCAGCGACGTTGCCTCGACGACGGCAACACCTGCAGCGAAAGGAGACAGGCTCTCGGGCGCTTCGGTCAAGCTTCCGACCGTCCATCGCGCGACGGCCGCAGGGCACGTCGCTCGAACGTGAGCGCCGAGCCAGGAGCGGCTCGGCGCGGAAGACGCCGCCGATGGCGGCGCTTCGGGAACGACGTGAGGCCCAACCTCAGCCCTTCGAGATCTTGCCTTCCTTGTGCTCCAGGTGCTTGCGGCACGCGGGGCAGAACTTCTTGATCGCGAACTTCTCGGTCATCGTCCGCTTGTTCTTGGTCGTGTGGTAGTTCGCACGGCCGCAGTCGGCGCAGGTCAGCTTGATGGTGTCGCGCATGGCGTTTTTCTCTCTGCAGGCTCTCCGCGCCTTCCGGCGGGCGGACGACGCACCCTAGTCGAGTGCGCGAATGAGTCAAGCCCTGCCCCGTCTGCGCCCCGCGATGGTCGCGGGGCGAGGAGAAGAGGCAGGGCTCGTCGGAGCACGAATGGTCAGGTCACCGACACACGAGCGCGAGGCTCAGTCGTCCCAGTCGTCCTTGCCCGAGTCCCAGTCGTTCTTTCCGCGGCCGCCGCCGCCGCGACCGCCACCGCCGCCGCGACCGCCACCGCCGCCGTCACCATCGTGCTTGCGGCGTCGCTCGTCGAAGGTCTTGCGTTGCGGGGGCGGGCCGCCGCCACCGCCGAAGCGGGGAGGCCCACCACCGCCGGAGAAGCCGCCACCGGGCGGGCCGCCGTAGCCACCGCCGCCCCCGCCGCCGCCGCCGTACCCGCCCCCACCGCCGCCGCCGCCGAAGCCTCCTCCGCCGCCGCCGAAGCTGCGCTCCTCACGGGGCGGTCGCTCGCCCTTCGGGTGCGCGAGGTTCACGACGAGGCGGCGACCGCGGACGTCGACGCCGCGCAGCAGATCGATCGCGGCCTTCGCGCTCTCCGCGCTCGCCATGGTGACGAAGCCGAAGCCGCGCTTGCGACCGTCGGGATCCGCCGGAAGATGGACGCGGACCACGGGACCCGCGCCCGTGCCGGTGATGAGCCCTTCGACCTCTTCGACGCTCGTGTCGTAGGGCAGGTTGCCGACGTAGAGCGTCCGATCGGGCGCAGCTGCCGCGGGACCACCGGGGCCACCGGGGCCGCGCGGTCCCCCGCTCGCCGGACCGGATCCGTCGCGCTTCGGTGGCTCGGCCTGGAAGGGTCGCACCGAGATCGACTTGCCCCCCTGGAACGATCCGTCGAGCGATTCGCGCGCCGCGTTCGCCTCATCGGTGGTGGCGAGTGTCACGAACCCGAAGCCGCGCGGCCTCCCGGTCGCTCGATCCTTCGGCAGCGAGACCTCGACGACGCTGCCGCCGGTGGCCTCGAACAGTTGCTTCAGAACGTCTTCCGTAATGGTGTCCGGCAAACCGGCGACAAACAGCTTCCGCGAATCTTCAGCCATCGAAATTCAACCTGTCAGAACCAATCGCTTGGGGTGAAGTGACAAAGGGGAGAGGGGTGAATCGAACGAGAGTCGGACGTCGGCTCGATCAGGGTCGCGTCGAATGCTCGTCGCGGAGGATCATCGTCGCGGCGGTCGCCGGAGCAGACGTCGCCCGAGCAGACGTCGCCCGAGCAGACATCGCCCGAGCAGACATCGCCCGAGCAGACATCGCCCGAGC
>CAYYKK010000387.1:1124-3808 GCA_964467935.1 uncultured Polyangiaceae bacterium | reverse complement strand
TCGCCCGAGCAGACATCGCCCGAGCAGACATCGCCCGAGCAGACATCGCCCGAGCCCGGTCGACGAAGGCGCGGGCGCGCCGAGGCGCCAACGTCGCGCGAGCTGTCGTTGACCGGAACATGGCGCAGAACCCTTACGATAACTGGACGGTCCTGGACGTCAAGCGAGACAAAACCTTAGGAAAGAGGCTTTTCTGAAGGGGCGCTCAGGCGCGCGTCCTCAGGCGTCCTCGGTCGCGTCCGCTTCGTCGCGATCGCCCTCCGCCGACCCTTCGCCCGAATCGTCGGCGTCTCCGCTCCGCGCGGCGCGCGGCTTCTTGGCGGGCGCTTCGGCGGGCTTCGACGCGACCTCGGCGTCGACCTCGGGGGCGGGCTTTCGCTTCTTCTTCTTCTTGCTCTTCTTGCCGATCGACGGCGCGGGCTTGTCGACCGCGCGCTCGGCGCGGCGCGCCACGCGCGAATCCTCCTCGTCTTCCTGATCGTCGTCGGTCGAGAGGAGCGCCGCCTCGGCCGCTGCCTGCATCTCCGCGTACGTCGCGGGGATCGGCGGGTAGGCCTTCTTGCCGAGGTGGACGATGTAGAAGCCGAGCGCGACGAGGCCGAAGCACGCCCACTGCGCGGGCGTCAGACCGCCGTGACGAGGATCGACCTCCATCACCTTGTCGCCGGGGCCGGCGCGGAAGAAGTCGAGGGTGAAGCGCACCGGCGCGTAGAGGATGCACATCCAGCCGGCGAAGAACCCGTACTGCCGCGGCTTGCGCGCCCAGAGGATCGCGAAGGTGACCGCCAGCGGGATCGTCAGCACCATCTCGATGAGGCCGAGATCGTAGCGACCGAGGTTCTCGGTGTTGCGGCAGAGGAAGGCCGCGCCCTCGCCGTGCGGGACGTGCTCGACGCATTTGACCGCGTACCACGCGTCGCTGATCTTGCCCGGGTGATCGTGGACGCTGGCGCAGCCCGATCGGCCGAAGACCCACGCGAGGGGGAACGCGCTGCAGACGGTGTCGACGTACGCGAGGACCTGATCTCGCTTCACGAGCTTGTAGGCCACCGCGCCGAGGATGGCGCCGGTGAAGCCGCCGAAGCTCGAGAGGCCCGCCCAGATCTTCACGATGTAGAGCGGATCGGCCTGGATCTTCTCGGGTGTGTAGAAGATGGCGTCGAGGACGTGGCCGCCGACGAAGCCGAGGCCCACGACCCAGAAGATGAAGGTGTTCATCTTGTCGATGTCGAGCCCGCGATCGCGGCCGTGCCGAACGGCGACGACCGATCCGATGTAGACGCCGATCGCGACCAGCGTCCCGAAGGGCTTGATCGTCGGCGGCTCGCCCACGTCGAAGTAGTTCGGCTTGATGTAGAGCCAGAACGCGACGGGCGCGAACGCGGCCACGGCGGCGAAGACGACGGCCATGAAGTCCCAGGCCTTGCCCCTCATCGAGAGCAGGTAGGCGACGGCGACTCCGATGAGGAGCGCGACGACGGCCCACGGCGGGATGGGAACTTCGGGGAGCTCGATGTGCGGGATTTGGGGGCCGGCCACTGTGTGAGATGCGTTAGCGCAGCGCGCAGCGAAAGGCTATAAGCCGACGCCGATGGTGATGCGTGCCGTGTCGCTGCCCGGCTGCGGCTGCAGGGGGGCTTTTCAAGTCGCGGTGATGCAGCGCCTGTGGGCGCGCGGGGAGCGGTTCGACCTCGCGGCGGGCGCCTCGAGCGGCTCGATCTCGGGCGCCGTGTGGGTCTCAGGGCTCGCGGACGAGGCGCCTTCCTTCTGGCGTGCGCTCGCGGCGACGCCGATCCTGTCGCGGCGCTACCTGCGGACGGAGCGGAGCCCCTTCGGGATGAGCGCGATCCTCCGCGAGGCGCTGGGACGCTTCGTGCCCGAGGAGCGGATCCTCGCGAGCGACGTGGAGCTGCTCGTGTCGACGACGCGCGCGAGGCGGCTCTTGATGGGCGCGCTCGACGGCCTGCGCAGCGCGCGACCAGGACCGCTCGCGACTGCGAGCCGCGTCCGCTCGATGGCCGTCGCGAAGGACGCGCTCGTGGTCCACTCGAGCCGCGCGCGCAGAGACATGCACGACGTCATCGTCGCGAGCTGCACCATCCCCGGCGTCTACGCGCGGCTCCCCGTGCTCGACGGCGAGGTGCACGTCGACGGCGGCGCGGCCGACAACACGCTCATCCACGCGCTGCTCGAGCGCGGCGCCACCGACATCACGGTCGTCACGCCCTACGCCGGGGGCGCGGTGTCGCCGACCCTCTTCGAGCGCGAGCGCCCGCCGACCGTGCCGAGTCACGTGAGACTGCGTCTCATCTGGCCCGAGCGCCCGATCCGGCTCGGGCGCTTCGACTTCGCCGTCGGGCGGATCGAAGAGGCCCTGACGATGCCGCACGTCGAGCGCGTGCTCGAGCCGACGGTCGCGCGGGAGACGGGGTCTTGAAGACGCCGTACGTCGTGGCCACCGTCACCGCCAGTGACACGCGCACCGAGGCGGACGACGAGGGTGGGCGCCTGCTCCGCGAGCTGCTCGCGGCCGCGGGGCTCACGCTCGGCACGCACGAGATCGTTCGCGAGGATCTCGAGACGCTGCGCGCGCGGATCGCGGCCCTCGCCGAGGTCGACGGCGTTCACGCGGTGGTCGTCACGGGTGGGACGGGGATCGGGCCGCGCGACGTGACCGTCGAGGC
>CAYYKK010000387.1:0-1114 GCA_964467935.1 uncultured Polyangiaceae bacterium | reverse complement strand
ATCGCGCCGCTGTTCGACAAGACCATCGAGGGCTTCGGCGAGGCGTTTCGGCGGCTCAGCTGGGACGAGGTCGGGCCGCGCGCCGTCCTCTCGAGGGCGATCGCGGGGACGTACCGCGGGCGCGTGATCGCGGCGTTGCCGGGCAGCCCGAACGCGGTGCGCGTCGGGGTCACGTCCCTCCTCGGCCCGACGCTCGCGCACGCGATCGGGATCGCCTCGGGGCAGGTGAAGCATCACCGCGCCGAGAAGAAGGCGGGCGCTTGATCCGCCGCGCGCGCTCGAAGGGGTGGCGCGATCTTTCGGGGTTCGCCGCGTGCTGACCTTCGACGCCGCGCTCGCGCTGCTGCTGTCGAAGGCGTCGGTGCTCGGCGCCGAGCGCGTCGCGCTCGAGGAGGCCGACGGTCGCGTGCTCGCCGAGGCGATCGAGGCGCCGTTCTCGTTGCCGCCCTTCGACTACAGCGCGATGGACGGCTACGCGGTGGCCGTCGACGATCTCGTGGGCGAGGGTCCGTACGAGCTCGACGTGCGCGGAGAGAGCGCCGCCGGCGGCGCGCCAGCGACGTTCGAGCGAGGCTCGGCGATGCGCATCTTCACGGGGGCGCCGGTGGTCGCGCCGTCGGACGCCGTCGTGATGCAGGAGAACGTGGTTCGCGCGGGCGACCGCGTGGAGCTCGCGACGCGCCCTCGGGTCGGCGAGAACGTCCGACGGCGCGGAGAAGACCTCGAGGAGGGCGCGACGGCCCTCGCCGCGGGCACGCGGCTCGGACCGGGGACGATCGCGCTCGCCGCGGCGCTCGACCGGCCGACGCTCGTCGTCGCGCGGCGTCCCGTGGTGACGATCCTCTGCACCGGTGACGAGCTGCGGTCTCCGGGCGAACGCGCTCGCCCGGGGAGCATCGTCGAGTCGAACGGGTACTTCGTCGCGGCCTCGGCGCGTCGCGCCGGGGCCATCGTGCGGCTCACCCCGTTCGTGCGCGACGAGCCGGAGGTCGCGGCGCGCGCGATCGAGCGAGCGCTCGTCGGCTCCGATCTGGTCGTCACGATCGGCGGCGTGTCCGTGGGCGATCACGACGTCGTGAGGCCGGCGCTCGAGCGCGCCGGCGTGGCGATCGAC
>CAYYKK010000386.1:0-6146 GCA_964467935.1 uncultured Polyangiaceae bacterium | reverse complement strand
GTGCCGCTCCCGAGCCCGGGCGTGGACTCGCCCGAGGCGCCGACGATCGTGACCCCACCCGACGGCACCGAGGCGCTGCTCGGTTTCTTCGTTCAGCCGGTCGGGACCGGGGGTCGTGACTTCAGCGCCCGCCTCGACTGCAAGCCTTGAAAACGGCTCGGCGCTCACGAGCGGACACCCGAAGGCGGCCACGGATCGAGCGCCGTCGAGACGAAGCTCGATCCCATCGTCGCGCGGGTGCAGCGCGTGACGCGCGCCGAGCACCCGTGATCCGTCGCGCGGCGCAGGAGCGCTCGCGGGGGCGGAGGCGCGTTCCTTGTGCGAGCTTGCCCGACCTGGCGCGCGAGATCGGCGCTTGCTCGAGGCGCGTGGTTCGGCTCTTCTAGAGTGAGGCCGACGTGGGCGGCCCTTGGAAGGAGCTTTCTGTGCACGAGTCTCGAGGCCTCGCTGGCGCGAGTTGGTTCACGGCGGTGGGCGCGCTGCGCATCGCCCCGGCGCTCTTGGGCGCGGTGGTCGCGCTGGGGTGCGCCGGCGGAGGCAACCTCGGCACCGGCGGCGGCGGTGGCACCACGAGCGGACCGAGCGGTCCGAGCGGATCGACCGTCGCCACGACCGGCTCGACCGGCGGCGCGGCGAGCACGGGCGCGACGACCAGCGGCAACACGTCCGGCACTGGTGTCGGCGGCGCGGGCGGCTCGGGAGGCGCGGGCGGTGGCTCGCCGGGGCTGTCGCTCGGCGCGACGTGCTCGACCGACTCCGATTGCGCCTCGAACCTGTGCAAGGCGGTGCTCCTCGACACGACCGACAAGGTCTGCGTCACGCCGTGCACGCAGCAATCCGATTGTGGCGTGAACGACAGCTACTTCTGCGAGCCGATCATGGTCGGGTCGACCAACGGCTACTGCATCCCCCACAGCCCGGCCCATTGCCTCTCGTGCAGCACCAACGCGCAATGCGGCAGCCTGTCGGAGGAGTGCTTCCAGGCGCCCGGTGACAACGCGAAGGCGTGCCACGTCGACTGCTCGATCGCGGGCGACTCGGCGTGTCCCACCGACTACGCGTGCGTCGCCGAGACCATCAACGGCCAGCCGCGACAGGTCTGCCGGCCCAAGGTGATCCCGACCTGCCTCGACGCGATCGGCGGCTTCTGCGATCGCGTCTCGATCCCGCAGTCGTGCGTGCGCGGCAACGCGGCGGGCACCTGCCTCGGTCAGCGCGCCTGCCTCCCCGGCTCGAAGCGCTTCGACACGTGCAGCGCGATGGCGCCGCAGTGCAAGGCCGACTGCTCGCTCCAGGATCCCGCGGGCTGCACCGAGAGCTACTGCCCGGGTGCGACGAGCTCGCCGACGAACTGCGGCATGTGCGGCAACGTCTGCCCGGGCTACCAGCAGACCGCCGACAACGTCACCTGCCAGAACGGCAACACGTGCACCTTCTCGTGCCAGGGCGAGAACTACGACGTCGACAACAACCCCGCGAACGGCTGCGAGGCCGTCGACAACCCGCAGGGCAACCACGCGCAAGCGTCGTCGGCCAACGACGGCAGCGTCTCGGACTGCGACAGCGGCGGCGTCGACTTCACGCTGACCGGGCGGATCTTGAGCGACAAGCGCGTGCACGAGAACGCGGCGATCGTCGGCTTCGACGCGACCAGCGGATCGGCGCCGGATTGGCAGTACGTGATCGGCGTCGGCCACACGTTCTGCGCGAACGACGTCGTCGTCACGCTCACGATCAACGGCTCGTCGCAGCCGAGCTGCTACCAGCTCAACGTCAAGACCGACAAGGTGAGCTACTCGTGCACGACGGGCGGCACGGGCCAATGCAGCATCAACCACAACTCCGGCGGCCAATTCTCCGACGACACGCCCGTCTACTTCGAGGTGTCGAAGACGTGCAGCTCGGCGACGCTCGACGAGAACGTGACGTACTCGCTGACGGGTCACCTCTAGGCTGCGTTGCTCGGGCTGCGTGGCCTCGGGCTGCGTGGCCTCGGGTCGCGGCCTCGCTGGGAAGTGAACGCGCGCCGGCCCCCCATGCGGGTGAGGCCGGCGCGGCCGCGTCAGGCCGGTGAGATCGGGCTGATGTGGTAGCGCTCGCGCAGACCCGAGAGCGACTCGTTCATCAGCGGCCACGGATCCCAGCCGTCCGTGGGATCGACGGTGCAGCGCGAACCGCGCTCGAGCGCGCGGAAGACGAGGACCGGGTCCAGCATGCCACGCGCGCCGTCCGCGACGGGCGTGACGGAGATGCCGAGGTGGAACTCGGCGATGCCGAACATGAGGAAGGCGAACGGATCCTTCTCCTCGCGTCGGCAGCCCGTGTGGAACGCGAGCACCTGCAGCTCGCCGACGGGGTCCGTGCCGTAGCCGGAGAGCACGTGCGTGAGATCGTGCATGACGATCGGCTCCGGCGGGCTCCCCTTCTCGCCGGGGAACGAGAAGCCGTTGCCCCGCACGAAGTCGTGGTAGCCCCGCCCGAGCGAGCCGGCCGGCGCGTGCTCGAGCTCGCGGTAGCGTCGCGCGATCGCGGCGTCCTCGCGGAGGCCAGCCATGGCGGCGAGCGATCGCGCGAGCCAACCGATGCCCTTCGCGCGGACCTCCTCGATGGCGCGCTCGCGAGCCCAGAACCGGCGCGCGAGATCGAGGCGCGCGCGGACGAGGCTCTCGGACGCGAGGAGCTGGAGCGTCCGCAGGTCCGGGATCTCGACGCCCAGCGCGCGCGCGAAGCGCTCGCAGAGCTCCGCCTCGCGCGGGCTCGCTTCGCCGTCGATCAGCGACAGGACCACCATGCCCCGCACGATCTGGCGGCGCAGGCCTGCGTCCTCGAGGTGCGCGGCGAGCTCTTCGGGCGTGATCGGCGCGAGCGCGTCGACGTCCACGTCGGTGCCGAAGAAGCGCTGCGCCGTCGCGATGAGGTTCCGCTCGGTCTCGGCGAGCTCGCCGTCGGCGAGCGCGATCATCTTCATCGCGCGGAGACCAAAAGGGACGAGGGCGGGGGGCGGTCGATGGAGCTCCACGACGACGAGCCTAGCGCGCATCGGCCCCGAACGGAGCACGACGGGGAGGCGATCGCGTGCGTGTTGCGCTAGCGTGAGCGTCGGGGCGCGCATGAAGCTTTCGCACTTGATCGTGTGGGCATCGATCGGCATGGGGGCGACCGGGGCGAGCGTGTACGCGACGACGCCGCCGGGCGGCCTCGCCGGCGCGCGCCGAGACGCGGAGGCCCCCCTCGTGACCGTCGCGAGCGGCTCGGCCACGCCTTCGTTGCTGCCGGCCGAGGGGCCGCCGGATCGATCGACGTTCCTCCGCGACGGGACGGTGCGCGTCGACGCGCGCCTCGCGCACGCGACGCTCTCGTCGAGCGGCACCGCGGACGAGTACGTCATGCTCGAGCTGAAGGGCTCGGAGGCCGACGCCGCCGCGCCGAACGTGCCCGTGCACCTCGGGCTCGTCATCGATCGCAGCGGCTCGATGGCCGGCCGTCGCATCGAGAACGCCAAGGCGGCGTCGATCGCGGCGATCGACAGGCTCGCGGACGGCGACACCGTGAGCGTCGTCGCCTTCGACACGGGGGTGATCCCCGTCGTGCCGCCGACCCGCCTCGATCCTTCGACGCGCGCGACCGTCCGCGACCGCATCTCGGCCCTCTCGCTCGGGGGCGACACGTGCGTCTCGTGCGGCCTCGACGCGATCGAGACGTTCATGGAGTCGACGCCCGACCTCGTCCGACGCGTGATCGTCCTCTCCGACGGGGACACCAACGCGGGCGTCCGCGACGTGCCGGGGATGAAGCGCCTCGCGCAGACGTTCCACGCGAGGGGCACGACCCTCTCGAGCATCGGCGTCGATCTCTCCTACAACGAGAAGATCATGGCGGCGATCGCCGAGGGGGGCGAGGGCCTGCACCACTTCGTCGCCGAGCCCTCCGATCTGCCGCGCGTGTTCGCAGACGAGGCGCTCAGCGCGCGCACGACGGTGGCCAACGGCGCCGAGGTACGCCTGCGGCTCGAGCCCGGCGTGGAGCTCGTCGAGGTGCTCGATCGATCGTTCGCGAGGGAGGGCTCGGATCTCGTCTTCTCGCTGGGTGCGTTCTCGAAGGGCGAGGTGAAGACGGTCCTCTGTCGCTTCCGCGTCCCCGCTTCGAGCGCGGGTGAGACGGGCGTCGTCTCCATCGACGTGCGTTATCGCGATCTGACCACGAGCAAGGACGCGATCGCGTCGGGCAACCTCGCGGCCGTCGTGGGTGACGCGACCGACGAGATGGACTCGTTCGTCTCGGCGCGCATCGAGCGGAGCCGCACCGCGTCCGCGCTGCAGCAGGCGAACGAGCTCTTCCGGCAGGGCAAGCTCGACGAGGCGCGCAAGGCCCTCGCCGATCAGCGCGCCGCGCTCGAGGCAGCGAAGGAGCGGCCCTCGGGCGGGAGCGCGCCTCGGCCCTCCGCGAGCCGGGCGAAGGACGCCGCGGAGGACGTCGACAAGCAGCTCGGCAGCCTCTCGCGCGCCGAGACCGGGTTCGCGACCCCTCCGCCGGCGGAGGCGCCGTCGCCGGCGCGACCCGCCACGAAGAAGCCCGCGATCGCGAGCGATCCCTTCGAAGCCAACGCGAAGCAGAACCAAGCCGACGCGAGCTTCGACATGCGCTGAGCTGCTAGGATGCCGCCACCCAAGCGATGAAAGCGCCCGACGTCGACGTGTTGATCGTGGGAGCCGGGCTCTCGGGCATCGGCGCCGCTTACTATCTCCAGCGCGATTGCCCGACGCGATCGTTCACCCTCGTCGAGGCGCGCGAGCGGCTCGGCGGCACGTGGGATCTCTTTCGTTACCCCGGGATCCGATCCGACTCGGACATGTACACGTTCGGGTTCGAGTTTCATCCGTGGAAGAACCCGAAGGCGATCGCCGACGGACCGTCGATCCTCGCCTATTTGAAGGAGACGGCGGCGACGTACGGCATCGATCGGAAGATCGAATACCAGAAGCGCGTCGTCGCCGCGCGATGGTCCAGCGCCGACGCCCTCTGGACCGTGGACGTCGAGGATCGCCGTACGGGCGAGACCGCGTCGCGCACGTGTCGCTTCCTCTACGTGTGCGCCGGCTACTACGAATACGACAAGGGCTACACGCCCGACTTCCCTGGGCGCGAGCGCTTCGGGGGCGTCGTCGTTCACCCGCAGCACTGGCCCGAGGATCTCGACTACGCCGGCAAGCGCGTCGTCATCATCGGGAGCGGCGCCACCGCGGTCACGCTCGTACCGGAGCTCGCGAAGCGCGCGGCGCACGTGACCATGCTCCAGCGTTCGCCGACCTACGTCGTGTCACGGCCCGAGCGCGATCCGCTCGCGAAGGCCATCTCGACCTTGCTGCCGGCGAGCGCCGCGTTCCACGCCGCGCGGTGGAAGAACGTCGCCGTCGGGATGGCGTTCTACGCCTACTGCCGCCGCTTCCCGCGTCACGCGAAGGCGCTGCTCGTGAAGGAGGTCAAGCGCGCGCTCGGCCCCGGCGCGAACGCCGACGTCGACTTCACCCCGCGCTACGATCCGTGGACGCAGCGCGTGTGCGCAGTCCCGGACGGCGACCTGTTCGAGGCCATCCGCGACGGACGCGCCTCCGTCGTCACCGACACGATCGAGACCTTCACCGAGCGCGGCATCCTGCTCTCGTCGAAGCAGGAGCTCGAGGCCGACGTCATCGTGACCGCCACCGGCTTCACGCTGAAGTTCCTCGGCGGCGCCGAGCTCACCATCGACGGGCGCAAGCTCCAGACGAAGGACGCGCTCGTCTACAAGGGCATGATGCTGAGCGACGTGCCGAACCTCGCGTTCGCCATCGGCTACACGAACGCGTCGTGGACGTTGAAGACGGATCTCACGGGGCAGTACGTCTGCCGCCTCCTGAATCACATGCAGGAGCATCACAAGACGAGCGTGCGTCCGGTGAGCGACGACCCGTCGGTCGTCCCCGAGCCGATCCTCGATTTCTCGTCCGGCTACGTGCTGCGATCGCTGGACGCCGTCCCCAAGCAAGGGTCGAAGGCGCCCTGGAAGCTCCACCAGAACTACGTGCTCGATGCGCTCGCGCTCAGGGGCGGCAAGCTGGCGGCGTTTTCCTGGGCGGCTGCGGCGACGGCAGCAGCAACCTCGGCGG
>CAYYKK010000385.1:0-6150 GCA_964467935.1 uncultured Polyangiaceae bacterium | reverse complement strand
CGGAGCCCATCGGTGGCGGGGCGGAGCCCATCGGCGGCGGCGGCGGCGACCCGATCACCGGCGGCACCGAGCGGCGCGGCGGCGGCGCGGGCGGTGGGCGGCGCGAGGCGGGCGGCGGCGCGCCCGTCGTCACCCCCGGCGGCGTCGGCGTGAAGGTGACGGCCGCCATCGCGCCCGAGCTCGGCGGCGGGTGGCTCGCCCTCCCCTGCGGCGGAACGCTCGGCGCCGGCGGGGCCTGACTCGGCGGTGGAGGAACCTCGCTGAGCTTCTGACCGGCGACGTTCGCGACCTCGGCCGCGGCTTTGAAGAGCTCCACGGCACGCAGATCACGGTTCGCGTCCGACGCGGTCTCCGCCGCACGGCGAAGCCACTTGAGCGACTCGGCCACCTCCCCGCGGCCCCACAGGGCCGACGCCGTCGAGAGCGCCCAGCTCACGTCTTCATCGTCGTCGGGATGCGGTGCGGGGATCGGTTGATCCATCGAGATGCGGAATCGTCCGCGAAGAGCCACCTCCGTTGCAAGGCGGATGTTCGCGCCGAGACGAATCGACGTCGTGGTGACATGGCGCGACGACGAATCGACTCGCGATGACACGGCGTCGCGGTGACACGGCGTCGCGGTGACACGGCGTCACGGCCGAGCGCGCTCCGTCCTCAGAGCGCCATCGGATCGGACTGAGGCAGGCACACGCCGAGCGCACACAGCGCCAGGTCGACGTCGGGCGCGGCGCAGCTCACTTGGCGCGCGCAGTAATCGTCGTACGCGCAGAGCCGATGGCAGCTCTCGCCCTGGCCCACCTCGCCCGTTCGCGTCATGCAAGCCCACGTGCTGGTCAACCAGACCGCCTCCTCGACGCTCGTGTCGAAGAGACAGACCTCCTGCCGGTCCTTCTGGTCGTACGCGCGCGCGGCGCACCGATCGCCGCTCCGCAGCTTCGCCGCCTCGCCCTCCATCGTGTTGAGCAGGTAGGTGAAGTCGCACGCCTCGGTGCGCGCGCTCTGCTTCGAGACGCGATCGCGCAGCCACGGATCGTTCTCACCCTCGGTCCGGATCGCGCGCAGCGCGCTCAGCACCTTGGTGTTGCCACCCTCGCTCCGCGGCCCCTCGCGCAGAGCCTCCATCATCTTCTCGACCTTGTGCGACGCGCCCTCGACGTTGCCGCGCTCGTGCCCGTAGCCGAGCCGGATGAACGTGCTCGGCGTCGCGGAGCCGCACGTCTTCGCGTGATCCCAGAGGACCGGGTTCACGATGGGCGGCTTCTGCGTGAACGGGCGCCGACAGACGCCGATCATGCCGCTCGGCACCGAGCCCGTCGCGCGATCCGAAGGCTGACCCGGCCCTTCGTAAAAGAACTGCGTCGAGGAGCAGCCTGCCGCCGCGCTGAGCGCGAGGGCGCTCGAGGCGAGCACGCCCGCGACGACGAGCGTCGACCTTCGCACGATGAGAACCTTGTCCGGCTGAACGTCGCTCACGCCCCGGAGCGTAGCACCCATGATTTGGGGGGCCGAATTTGCGACAGCCGCTCGCCTCGGGCGGCCTTCGTGCCCCGCCCTCATCGTCTCAGGCTCCCAGCATCGTCTGCTCGGCGAGATCGTCGACGACCGCGCGGAACGCGGCGCTCTTGTCGCCGCGCGCCTTCGCCTCGGCCTCTTTGAAGACGCGGATCTGTCGGTCGGCGCTCGTCCCTTCCTGCACGATCATGCGGATGCGATCGAGATCGTCCTGCGACTGGAAGATGTCGGCGGCCTCGCCGACGAAGTCGAGCAGCTCCTCGACGAGCACGCGCGTCGGCACCTGCTCGCGCTTGCCGAAGTCGATGAGGTGACCGTCGAGGCCGTAGCGCACCGCGCGCCACTTGTTCTCCTCGATGAGCATGTGGCCGTACTCCCGGAACCCCTGGTTGCGCCGGTAGAGCAGGTAGAGCTTGCCCATCAGCGCCTGGATCACCGCGGCGATCGCGATGGTGTCGTCGATGCGCGTGGTCATGTCGCAGATGCGCACCTCGACGGTGTCGAAGAACGGGTGGCAGCGCACGTCCCACCAGATCTTCTTGGCGTTGTCGATGCAGCCGGTCTTGATGAGGAGCTCGACGTACGCCTCGAAGCTCCTGTGGCTGTCGAAGCGGCCGGGGATGCCGGTGCGCGGGAAGCGCTTGAAGATCTCGCTGCGGGTGCTCTTCAGCCCCGACGCGCGCCCGAGCCAGAAGGGCGAGCTCGTCGACAGCGCGAGGATGTGCGGCAGGAAGTAGCGGACCTGGTTCGCGAGCGCCATCGCGACCTCCTTGTCCTTGATGCCGACGTGCACGTGGAGGCCGAAGATGAGGTTCGCGCGCGCGACGTCCTGCAAGTCCTCCACGATGTCGTGGTAGCGCTCGCGATCGGTGATCTCCTGCGTCTTCCAGTCGCTGAACGGGTGCGTTCCGGCCGCGACGATGCGCATCCCGCCCTTCTTCGCGAGCCCCGAGAGCCCTGCGCGCAGCTCCGTGATCTCCTCGCGCGCCTGCTTGATGTCCTTGCAGATCCCGGTGCCGGTCTCGACGACCGACTGGTGCATCTCGGGGCGGACGCGCTCGCGGAGCAGCGAGCCCTCCTCCTGCCCCTCGAGCAGCTGGCTCACGTAGGAGTGGAGCTCCCGCGTCTCGGCGTGGACGATCTGGAACTCTTCCTCGATGCCCAGCGTGAACTGACCGTCCAAGAGACCCGCGATGGTGGCCATGGAGCTCCCCTTTCCTTCTCGTCCGCCTCAGCGTCCCTGTGTCTTGCCGCCCGCGATCGGGTTTTCCTGGGGACCCACGTACTCGTGCCAGCGGTAGCTCGACGTCATCGACTGCGTCTTGTCGCGCGCCACCTTCACCGCGAAGTCCACCATCCAGTCGGTGACCACCTCGAAGTGCGGCTCGAGGATGCTCTCGATGTGCATGTCGGGCGCCGGGTTCGTGAAGTCGATCGCGTAGGCCACGCCGTCCTTCACCGCGAACTCGACCGAGTTCATGTCGTACCCGAGGATCGTGTTGATCTTGATCGAGTCGGAGACGATGCGATCCCACATCTCCTTCGCGATCCAGTCGTTCTTCGCGTTGTGGATGTAGCAGCGACGCGCCGGGCTGTACTGGATCGGGAGGATGTTGTCCTTTCCGATGCAGATGCAACGCACATACTCGTCGAACTCGATGAACTGTTGCAGCGTCATCACGTTGGTGCCCGACGCGTCGTACGCCTTGAGCAGCTCGGCCGGGCTCTTCACGACCGTGACGTCCCGCCAACCGCCGCCGTCGGCGGGCTTGAGGATCGCGGGGAAGCCCACGTACTCGACGATCGCCTCCCACCCGAGGGGGTACTCGAGGTTGCGCAGGCTGCGGCGCTTGTCGATCGCCGGGATGTAGTCCTTCTGCGGCAGCATCACGGTTCGCGGAACCGCGACGCCCGCACGTTCCACCAGCGAGTAGCCGAAGAACTTGTCGTCGGCGCTCCACCAGAACGGATCGTTGATGACGTACGTGCCCGCGAGCGCCGCGGCCTTCAGGTGGAAGCGGTAGTGCTTCACCTCCTGGCTGATGCGATCGATGAGCACTCGGTACGGCGAGGTGAACCGCTCGGCGGTCCCTCCGATCGTCGCGAGCTCCGCCTCGATGTTCGGGAGCTTGTTGCAGCGCTCGATGAACGCCTTGGGGAACGATTCTTCCCAACCGCAGAGAAGTCCGATTCTGTCCATGCTCTCTTTCGTCCCGTGATCCGCCCCCGCCGCCCTTCGGAGGCTCGTCGTGGCACGATACGACGAAGCGGGCGACGGGGACCAGCCGATCGCAGCGGATTTCACAGCCCCGCGCGGGGCGCGACCGAAAGAGCCCGCCACTCGGGCATCGACGCCGACCCGACGCCCGGACGCCTCGCCGGCCCGGGCCTCGGCGATGCGGGGGGCTCGGGCGGCTCGGCGTCCCTCGTCGAGAGGCCCCTCAGGGGCAGGTGCAGACGTTCGCCACGCACACGCCGTTCTTCATGCACGTGGTCATGCACGACGTCTGGCAGTTCGCCAGGCACTCGGCGGGGGTCCCGTAGACCGGCGCGATGCACGTGCCGGCGCCGGACGAGCTCGACCCACCACCGGTGCCGCCGTTCCCGCTCGACGCGCTCGACGACGCGCTCGACGAGCTCGACCCACCACCGGTGCCGCCGTTCCCGCTCGACGCGCTCGACGCCGCGCTCGACGAGGCGCGCGCCGCGCCGCCGCCGGCTCCCGCGAGGCTCGAGGCCGAGACCGACGACGACGTCACCGAGGACGAGACCGACGAGACCGTGGAGGCCCCGCCTTGCGCGGAGCCCGCGGACGCCGACGCGCTCATGCCTCCCATCCCACCCACGCTGCCCATGCCACCCGCCGCGCCTTGTCCGGCGCCAGTCGACGCGCTCGTCCCGGCGCCCGTCGCACCGGCCTCGACGCCGAGGCGGCAGTTGGGGCTGGAAGCGTCACAGAAGCTGTCCTCCGAGACGCACGCGCCCGCGTAGCACGTCGAGCCCTGCTCGCAGACCCGGCCCGTGCAGCGTGTGTCGAGCTCGACCTCGAGGTCGAGCTTCACGTGCGACACGAAGCCGACACGTCGACGCGCGACGATGCACGGATCGCCCTCGACCATCGTGTGCGACAGCTCGCGCGAGAGGCACTGGCCCTTGTCGAGGGTTTGCCCGACGAGCGGCTGCACCGCCGCCACGATGACGACCTCGACCTGCTCCTCGTCGACGAGCGGCTGCAGGACGAGCGTACCGAGCTCGTTGAGATCCCGGTCGGACTCCGGGCAGCGATCCACGTGCCCCTGCGTCGAGAGCGACGCGTCCACCTTGCGGCCGGCGACGACGTCCGCCTCTTCGAACTTGTCGCCCTCGACCGTCGCGCCAGCGCAATGCGCGTTCGTGGTGAGGTGCAGCGTGACCTGCGTGGGCGTGAGGCACGCTCCGACGCCCACCGCTGCGAACACCGACAGCGCCGCGAGCGCGCCGTGTTTCGCCCGTCCGTTCGCGCGACGCTCGGGCATCACAAGAACTCCGGGTTGCGCTCCGGAGGCTTGGGCTTCGCGGTCGGCGCGGCGTCTTGCTTGATGGGCGCGGGCTCTTGGCTCTTTTCGGGAGCGGCCGACGCAGCGGGCTTCTTGTCGGCAGGCTTCGCGGGGCGCGTCGCCCCGACCGATCCGCTCGGCGCGGGATCGGTCGTCGCGGAGGAAGGCGCGATCGTGGGCTCGATCGCATGCCCGCTCGCCGCGTCGCCTGCGACCGAGTCGGCGGGCCTCGTCGGCGCGAGCGACGTCGCGTCTCCGTCGTGCTTGCCGGCCGCCTCGACCGCGGAGCTTGCGCCGCCGCGCTGGTGGAACACCACGAACGCGAGCGCGCCGAGGGCGACGACGCCGAAGAAGCCGCCTATCGCGAGCACGCCGGCGCTCCGCTTGGGCGGGTGCGCGGGCACGTCGACCGACGACACGCGCATCGTGTTGCTGAGCGCGACCTGACTCGCGCTCGGGCGCGGCCGCGGGATCCCCGGCGCCGAGGCCGCGTTCTTGAAGGGCTCGAGGTCGGCGGCCAGCTCTTCGACGCTCTGGTAGCGGCGCGCCGGATCCTTCTCGAGCGCCTTTCCGATCACCGCCTCGAGCCCAGGAGGCGCGTCCGGTCGACGCTCGAGGAGCGGAACGTATTTCTCGACGCTCACGGCGACGGCGACGGCCGTGGGCGACTCGCCGTAGAAGGGCGGCTCGCCCGTGAGCGCCTCGTAGAGGATGACGCCGAGCGACCAGACGTCGGTCCGGCGGTCCACGTTCTTCGTGGATCGCACCTGCTCCGGCGACATGTAGAGCGGCGTGCCGAAGCTCGTCTGCGTCTGGGTGACGCGCAGATCGCCGTCGGCCTGGAACTTCGAGATGCCGAAGTCGAGGATCTTCACGTTCGGGCGACCGATGGCGCCCACGACGAAGAGGTTCTCCGGCTTGAGATCGCGGTGCACGATGCCGCGCGCGTGCGCCTCGGCCATCCCCTCGCACGCCTGCAGCACGACCTCGATCGCGAAGGCGATCGGCTGCGCGCCCGTCGCGGCGATCGCCGCGCCGAGATCCGAGCCCTCGAGGTACTCCATCACCATGTACGGCGCCCCGTCGTCGTGCCGTCCGACGT
>CAYYKK010000384.1:0-6165 GCA_964467935.1 uncultured Polyangiaceae bacterium | reverse complement strand
ACCACCAACTGAAAGGCAGACGCATGTCCGTTATCGACGTGTTCCACGCGGCGGCAGACACCGCCGTCCACATCGCCGGCGTCATTCCTGACCCCGACCCCGTACAGCCTCCCGGCACCGAAGGCGTGACGACGATCCTCTCCTGGTTGAAGTGGATCGGTTACGTCGTGGTCGGCGGCGCGATCATCGTCGGCGGCATCCTCATCGCCGTCAACTTCCGTCGCGGCGAGGGCCAGGACGCCATCACAAAGATCATTTGGCCGATGGCCGGAGCGATCGTGATCGGCGGTGGTGCCGCCCTGATCGGCATCCTCGCCGGAGCCTGAGAGGAGCCGTCATGGCTGAGGACGACACCCAGCAGAACCCCTTCACCCGCCCCGGCTTCATCGTCGGGGCGGTGGTGGTGGCCGCGCTCATCGTGACGGCCATCGTCTTGACGGTTCTCAACCTGAACCGCGGGAATGAGGCCGGTCCGCCCGCGCCCGATCCGTCGTCCAGCGCCACGACTAGCGCCGCTCCAACCCCGGAGCCTTCCGGGGTTGCGGGCGGCGCTAGTGTCTGTGGCCTGGGAGGCGAGAAGCTGTCGGGCAAGGTCACGACCGCGCCAGCCGCCGAATGGGCATTCATTCGCACAGTGGCCTACCCGACGTCGACGACGTTCGGGCCCGCCGACACGGGCGCAGAGGGCTACCCGACGTGCTTCCAGCACTCCCCGGAGGGAGCGCTGTTTGCAGCCGCGACCGCCCTCGCGGTGCCCGCCGACACTGAGCTGGTCAAGCCGTGGATCGAATACGCCCTGAGTGAGGGCCAGTTCCGCGACTCGCTCCTGTCACAGGTCGGCAACACGTCCGAGTCGTCGGGCGTGCGCCTTCAGGTGGTCGGCTTCCGCGTCCTCTCCTACGACGGAGAGAACGCCCGCGTCGACCTCGCTGTGCGTGGTTCCTCTGAGGGGACGACTGTCACGGCTTCCACCGTCTACGAGCTGGTGTGGGAGGACGGCGATTGGAAGATCAACGCCAACGTCTCAACCCCGTTCGACTTCGCGACGATTCCCGACACGTCGGGATACATCCCCTGGGGAGCATGACATGGCTTGCGGTATCACCGACCCTCTCGCCTGCGTAGGCGATGCCGTCAACAACGCGGTAGGCGACGCGATCGAGAACATGGCGAATGCCGTTCTCGAGGCGTTCGGTAAGGCAGTGGCGTCCCTCGGCACCCTATGGGTGAACGTCGGGACACCCAACCTCACCGGGAGCGGTGGCGGGTCGTCGATTGCCGCCGGCACGACCGCGCCGAACTCGGACGGCATCATTACGGTGCTTGGCTGGGTGACCTGGATTTCCATCGCGCTGGCGGCAATGTCGCGCATCCTGCTCGGAGCGCTCATCGCCACGCGGATGCGCAACGGTGAGGGCTTCCAGGCCGCCGGCCGAATGGGGATCGTGCTCGGCGCGATCTTCCTCATCAGCGGCGCGACGGCTCTCGTGTCGGGCCTCCTTCCGAACGGGCCACAAGGCGCGGGCGGCACGGTGCTGTTTCTGCAGTCGTCGCTCTGGTGGTACATGGGTGCGGCCGCCGTGGTGTCCGTCATCATCGGCGGCGTTCGGATGGCGTGGGAACAGCGCGCCGAGCCGGGTAAAGACACGATCAAGAGTCTCCTGACTCTGATCGTCGTCGCTGGGGCCGGCGTGACCATCGTCGGCTTGTTGGTGTCGGCCTTCGACTCGTTCTCCGTGTGGATCCTCAACGGCGCGCTGAACTGCGACGTCGGCACGGATACGGCGTGCTTCGGGAACAACATCGCGACGCTGCTTGCCCTCACGACGAACCCCGCGACCGGTGGCCTCGGGGCGCTGCTCATCATCATCCTGGGACTGATCGCGATCCTCGCGACTGCGTTCCAAATCGTGCTGATGATCGCGCGTGGCGGCATGCTCGTCATCTTGACGGGCATCCTGCCGCTGTCGGCGGCGGCGACCAACACCGAAATGGGTAAGAGCTGGTTCAAGAAGAACGTCGGCTGGCTGGTCGCCTTCATCCTGTACAAGCCAGCGGCCGCGATCGTCTACGCCGCGGCGTTCCAGCTCGCGGGAACGAACGTGTTCCAGGACGACGGCACGGGATTCATCGCCGTTCTGACGGGCCTCATTCTGATGGTGCTCGCGCTGTTCGCGATGCCGGCTCTGATGCGGTTCGTGACCCCGCTCGTCGGGGCCATGTCGGCCGGTGCCGGCGGCGCGCTCGGCGTCGCAGCTCTCGCCTCGCTCCCGACTGGCGCGGCCTCAATGGGTCGCCTCGCGACCGGTTCCGGTGGCGGCTCGTCGGGTGGTTCCGGGTCGACCGGCTCGTCTGGCTCCACGGGCTCTACCGGCCCGTCTGGGGCCAGCGGTGGCGGTCAGTCGGCACCACAGGCCGCGCAGGCTTCTAGCGGCGCCGGTGGCGGTGGTGGGGCCACGTCAGGAGCCGCGGCGTCCTCGGGTGCTGCTGGTGGCGGCACGGGTGCTGCTGCGGCGTCTGCGGGCGGTGGAGCTGCCGCGGGTGGCGCTGCGGCCGGCGGAGCTGCTGCCGGTGGTGGAGCTGCTGCGGGTGCAGCGGCCGGCGCCGCTGGCGGGCCTATCGGCATGGCTGCCGGCGTCGCGATCGGCGCTGCAAAACAAGCAGGACAGGCGGCCGCTGGGGCCGCCCGAGACGTTGGTAACCAAGCAACAGGTGAAGGGAGCGGGAGCTGATGGCAACCGTAGAGACAAGCCGTAGGGGCGTCCGCACCTACGGGAACTGGCGTCAGCCGACGTCGCCGGGCCTCCTCGGGCTCGGCACGGTCGGCACCGGCCTGATGTTCGTTGCGTTGCTGATCGTGATCGTCGTTCTGATGACCACGGGCATCATCGAGGCATTCGTCACGGCCGCGGTGTTCGGCGGGCTGATCTTGCTGCTGACGATCCGCGACGGTGACGGACGTAGCGTCCTCTCGCGCGCCGCGAACCGCGTCGCGTGGACGTCGACCAAGCGGAGGAAGGCGAACATCTACCGCTCCGGCCCGCTGGGGCGTTCCGACTGGGGAACGAACCAGCTTCCCGGCCTCGGTGCGCAGACTCAGCTCTCCGAGCATGAGGACTCCTACGCGCGGCCGTTCGCGATGATCTACTCCCCGCACGCCAAGACGTATTCGATCGTGATCGGGACCGAGCCTGACGGCGCGGCTCTCGTCGACCAGGAGCAAGTCGACCTGTGGGTGGCCGACTGGGGTCACTGGCTGCGCAACCTCGGTGATGAGCCGAACATGGAAGCTGCCGCGGTGACGATCGAGACGGCTCCCGACTCGGGACGCCGGCTGCGCCGTGAGGTCGAGACGAACACCGACCCCGACGGCCCCGATTTCGCCAAGGCGATGCTGGGTGAGGTTGTGTTGAGCTACCCGGCCGGCTCGTCGACGGTGAAGGCGTACGTCACGCTCACGTTCGCTGCTGCTCCTCGGAAGGGTGCCAAGGTGCGCAAGCCCGACGAAATGGCGCGCGAGCTCGCGGCTCGCCTGCCTGGCCTCACGGCCGGATTGCAGGCGACGGGCGCGGGCGCTGCTCACCCGCTGTCGGCCCAAGAGCTGTGCGAGACGATCCGGGTCGCCTACGACCCGGCGGCCGCGACGCTGATCGACGACGCGCACGCGGACGGCGACGTGCCCGACCTCCGGTGGAGCGACGTCGGCCCGACGGCGGCTCAGGCCGGATGGGACAGCTACCGTCACGACTCGGCCAAGTCGGTCACCTGGGCGATGACGCAAGCGCCCCGCGGGCTGGTGCAGTCGGGAGTCCTCGCCCGGCTGCTCGCTCCGCACCGGGATATCGCCCGTAAGCGCGTGACGCTGCTCTACAAGCCGATCGACCCGGCACGGGCCGCGACGCTCGTCCAGTCGGACGTGCGAGCTGCGGAGTTCAAGGCCACGTCGACCAACAAGCCGGCGGCGCGCGACACCCTCGCGCTGCGCTCGGCTCAGGCGACGGAATCGGAGGAGGCATCGGGCGCTGGCCTGGTCAACTTCGGCATCCTCGTCACCGCGACGGTGATCGACCCGGTGAAGGAAGCCGAAGCGCGCGCCGCTGTTGACAACCTCGGCGCGACCGCACGTCTCCGTCTCCGTCCCGTCTACGGCTCCCAGGACAGCGCATTCGCCGCCGCCCTGCCCCTGGGCCTCGTGCTGACCAAGCACGTGGCCGTCCCCGCGGCACTGAGGGAGCGTGTGTGATGACCCCGGATCAGATTGCCCTCGCGGCCCTCGGCGGCCTCGTCGTTGTCGTGGCCGTCGGCTCACTCCTGTTCGTGCGCCTTGGGCGCAAGAGCACCGACGCGGGCTCGTCGACGTCTGCCGGCGCGCTGTCCTCTCGTGGGTACAGCGGCCCTGGCGGCGGCATGTCGAACTTCATCCAGCCGCCGGCTGAGTGGCGCGGGACGACGCTGCAAGTGTGCGGCCTGTGGCCCTACGCGATCGGTGCCGGCACGCCGATGGTGGGCGTCCCGCTCGGCCGCCACATTCACACCGGGGCGACGCTGTGCTGCGACCCGATTTCGTGGTTCCAGCGCGCGAAGCTCATCAGCAACCCGTCGCTGTTCGTGCTCGGCAAGCCCGGCCTCGGCAAGTCGACGGCCGTCGCTCGGATGGCGATCGGCCTCGCCGGCTACGGCGTGCAGCCGCTCGTGCTGGGCGATCTTCGACCCGACTACGTGGAGGTCATTCGCGCGCTCGGCGGCCAGGTCATCACCCTCGGCCGTGGCCGCGGGCACCTGAACGTGCTCGACCCCGGCGAGGCGAAGGAGGCCGCACAGCGGCTCACTGAGGCCGGTTTCCCGAAGGAGGCCGGCGAGGTCTTGGAAGACGCGCACGGCCGCCGCCTGGCTATGGTGTCGTCCCTGCTGACGATCCTCCGCAAGTCGCCTCCGAGCGACGTCGAGGAATCCATCGTCGACCAGGCACTGCGCTACCTCGATCGGAACTTCGACGGTGTACCTGTCCTGGGCGATCTGCTGAACGTCGTGCAGCAAGGGCCGGAGGAGCTGCGCCAGGTGGCCGTCGACCGCGGCGACTTCGCGGAGTATCAGCGGATCACGCGCGGGCTGGAAGCGTCGCTTATCAGCCTCTCCCGCGGTGGGCGCTTGGGCGAAATGTTCTCCAAGCACACCACGAACCCGATGCGGCTCGACCGCCCGGTGGTCTACGACATTTCGGCCATCGGTGAGGCTGAGGGCGATCTGCGCGCGGCGACCCTGCTCGCCTGCTGGTCGAACGGCTTCGCGACGGTGAACATCGCGAACGTCCTCGCCGATGCCGGCCTGGAACCCCGCCGGCACTACTTCGTCATCATGGATGAGCTGTGGCGTGCGCTGCGCGCCGGTAACGGCATCGTCGATCGCGTCGACTTCCTCACCCGCCTGAACCGTCAGGTGGGTGTCGGTACGGCCATGATTTCGCACACGATGGCCGACCTGAGCGCCCTCCCGGAGGAGGATCGCTTGAAGGCGAAGGGCTTCGTCGAGCGCGCCGGCATGGTCATGTGCGCGGGCCTGCCGTACACCGAAATGCCGGAGCTGACGTCGGTCATCCCGTTCTCGGAGGCCGAGCAAGAGCTTCTGACCGGTTGGCAGGACCCGCCCGCGTGGGATGCCGCATCGGGCCGCGAGGTCGACCCTCCCGGCCGCGGGAAGTTCCTCGTCAAGGTCGGCACGCGACCGGGCATCCCCGTCGAGGTTCGGTTGACGGAGGCTGAGCGCTCGATCCGTGACACGAATCAGCGCTGGTACGAACAGTCGCGCACCGGACGGCGCGCGCTGCACGTCGTCGAGGAGCTGGTCGAGGAGCACGAGGAGAGGGTGTCATGAGCACTCCCAACAACCGTCGACGCGATCCCGGCGGCCTCGGCGGTGAGACGCTGCTGCTGCTGATCGTCGTTCTCGGGGCGGTGGCTGCGATCGTCGTTCTCAACGTCGCGGTGCGCCTTGGCCACCAGCTCGACGGGACCGGCGTCGAGCTGCCCTCCGACCCGTTCGCGTTCACCCTCGGGGTGATTCTCGGGCGGGTGCCGTGGCCGGCATCCGCGACGTGGATCGTCATCGTCCTGTTGGCGATCGTCCTCGCGCTCGTGGTGCTCGCGATCGTCGGCGTCGTGCGCTACC
>CAYYKK010000383.1:0-6178 GCA_964467935.1 uncultured Polyangiaceae bacterium | reverse complement strand
CGTCGCGTAGACGTACGCGCGCGCGGCCTCGAGGCGCGCGAAGAGGTCGACGAACTTGTGCTGCCACACCTCGCGCTTGATGATCGGCTTGCCGAACGCGGTGCGCTCTCGCCCGTACGCGATGGCGTCGTTCAGCGCGACGAACGCGCCCGCCGTCGCGCCCACCGCCGCGATGAGGCGCTCGGTCTGGAAGTTCTGCATGAGGTACATGAACCCCATGTTCTCCTCGCCGAGGCGGTAGCGCTCCGGGATGCGCATGTCCTCGAAGAAGAGCTCCGCGGTGTCGCTCGACTTGTTGCCGATCTTCTTCAGCGCCTTCGCGACGCCGAAGCCCTTCGTCTTGGTCGGGACGAGGAAGAACGAGCAGCCGTGCGCGCCCGCCTCGGGGTTGGTCTTCGCGAGCAACGTGACGAAGTCGGCGCGCGTGCCGTTCGTGATGAACGTCTTGGAGCCGTTGATGACGTAGTCGCCGCCGTCCTTCTTCGCGACCGTGCGAATGCCCGCGACGTCGCTGCCCGCGGCGGGCTCGCTCACGCCGAGCGAGACGATCTTGTCGCCGGCGAGCGCGGGCTTCAAAAACTCCTCGATCTGCTCCTTCGTGCCGAGGTCGGAGATGACGGGCGTCGCCATGTCGCTCTGGACGAGCAGGCCCATGCTCACGCCGGCCGATCCGCAATGCACGAGCGCTTCGGCCTTGGCCACGCTGAACCAGTAGTCCTGCCCCCCGCCGCCGTGCTCCTCGGGGAAGTGGGCGCCGAGGATGCCGAGGTCACCCGCTCGCTTGAACACCCAGTTGGGGAAGCAGCCGGACTCCTCCCACTCGTCGACTTTCGGCGCGAGCTCCTTCTCGGCGAAGGACCTCACGGTCTGACGGAACTGCTCGTGCTCCTCGGAAAACGGCTGCCACATAGGTGATCTCCCGCGGTCTCGTTCGTGGTGGAGGCGCGAGGCGGACGGAGGGCGACGCCCCACGGCGCGCGTCCCTCCGGCCCCGTCGCCATTCCTTCGTACACGAAACTTCGGCAGACGCAAGGCCGTTCCCCAACGGCACGACGAGCGACGTCCGCACGTTCTGGTAGCCTCCGCGTCCCCCATGCGGATGCTCGTCTTGTCGCGGAACCCATCGCTTTACTCCACGAGCCGGGTCGTGCTCGCGGCGCGCGCGCGTGGTCACGACGTGATGGTCACCGACCCGCTCGACTTCCAGATCGTGGTGTCGAAGGGGCTGCCGTCGCTGTTCGTCGGCGGCGAGCACGCGCCGAAGTACGACGTGGTCGTGCCGCGCATCGGCGCGAGCATCACGAACTACGGGCTCGCGGTCGTGCGACAGCTCGACCTCATGGGCGTGCCCGTCGTGAACGGCGCCGTCGCGATCGCGCGCAGCCGCGACAAGCTGCGCGCGCTGCAGCTGCTCACGCAGGTCGGGATCGACGTGCCGACGACGGTGTGCGCGCGCAGCCCCGCGGGTCTCGACGCCGCGCTCCACCTCGTGGGCGGCTGTCCGGCGATCGTGAAGCTCCAACAGGGCACGCAGGGCATCGGCACGATGATCGCGGACTCGCCGCAGGCCGCGCACTCGCTCCTCGAGACGTTCTGGGCGATGGGCCAGGACATCGTGCTCCAGGAGTACGTGCGCGAGTCGAAGGGCCGCGACGTGCGCGCGATCGTCGTCGGCGGCAAGGTCGTCGCGGCGATGCGGCGCGTGGCGAAGAAGGGCGAGTTCCGGGCGAACCTGCACCGCGGCGCGAAGGGCCAAGGCGTGACGCTGCCGGCCACGTATCGACGCGCCGCCATCCGCGCGGCGGAGGCGATGGGGCTCGGCATCGCCGGCGTCGACATGCTCGAGGGCCGCCACGGGCCGCGCATCCTCGAGATCAACAGCTCCCCGGGGCTCGAGGGCATCGAGCGAGCGAGCGGCGTCGACGTCGCGGGCGCGATCGTCGAGTACGCCGAGGTCTACGCGCACAAGAACCGCATCCTCTCGAAGGCGCAGCTCCAGAGGCGGATCGACGACACCATCCGCGTCGAGAAGAAGCGGCGGCGGGGCGAGAGATGATCCGCGAGGAAACGATCGCGCACGCGCGCGTCGTCACCCTCGCCAGGCCGGAGAAGAGGAACGCGCTGTCGAGCGAGCTCGCGAAGGCGCTCGGCGACGCCGTGCGGCGCGCCGCTGCCGACGAGGACGTGCGCGCCATCGTGCTCGCGGCCGACGGCCCCGTGTTCGCCGCCGGCGGTGATCTCGACGAGCTCGCCACGATCGTGGACGACCCCGACGGGGCGTCCCGCGTCCTCGCGATCGGCGACGAGCTCGAGGCGATCCTCGCGTGCCCCGTCCCGGTCATCGCCGCGGTCGCCGGGGACGTGTACGGCGGCGGGTGCGAGCTGCTCCTGCAATGCGATCTCGCGGTGATGGAGCCGAGGGCGCGGCTCTCCTTTCGACACGCGCGCATGGGGCTCTCGCCTGCGTGGGGTGGGACCGCGCGACTCGTGGAGCGCGTGGGGCCGACGTCGGCCGCGAGGCTCCTCTACACCGCGGCGACGATCGGCGCGGAGGAGGCCGCGCGCATCGGGCTCGTCACGGAGGTCGCCCCCGACGGAGGCGCGATCGCCGCGGCGACGGCGCTCGCGGCGCAGATCGCGAGCGCGGACCGCGCCGTGATCGCGGCGCAGAAGGCGCTGCTTCGAAGCGTGCTCGCGACGGCTCGCTCGGCGTCGAAGGCGCTCGAGGGCGAGACGTTTCGGAGGCTCTGGGGCGGGCGCGCGCACGTGCGCGCGATGCAGCGCTTCGCGGAGCGCGACAAGCCTTAGCGCCGACGAGCGTTCGTCACGCGACGGACGGCGACGCGCGCGATGAGCCATCCGATCGTCGCGAGGTGCCACGGCCGGAGGCCGCTCTTCTCGCCGCGGTAGACGGGCCGAATGGGCACGTCGACGATGCGCAGTCCCTCGCGCGCGAGCGTGCCGAGGAGGTCGTTCGGGTAGCCGTAGCGCGGCCAGAGCGCCGCGAGGTCCACGCGCCGGAGCGCGGCGCGGGAGATCGCGGTGTACCCGGATTGGCTGTCGGAGAGGCGCTCGAGGCCGGCGGCGCGCGCCGTCAGGAACGAGAGCACGCGGCCGGCGAGCAAGCGCTCGCGGGGCATCGTGCGCGCCACGTCGGGGTGTGAGAAGCGATCGCCCTTCGCGTAGTCGGCGGTGCCCGACACGATCGGCGCGAGCAGCCGCGGAAGATCGTCCGGGTCCATCTGCCCGTCGCCCGCCATCACGACCGCGACGTCGACCTCGAGATCGAGCAGCTTCGCGTACCCCGTCGCGATGGCCGCGCCGACGCCGCGGTTTTCGGCGTGCCTCACGAGGTGCACGCGGCCGGCGAGCGAAGGCGTCGCGAGCACGAGCGCGCGGACGAGCGAGCTCGTCCCGTCGTGGCTCGCGTCGTCCACGACGACGACGTCGTCGACGAGATCGGGCAGCGTCCGCAGGGTCCCCTCGATCCACGCCTCCACGTCGTACGCGGGGACGACGACTCCGATACGCTTGCCCTCGAGCACCGCCGGGCCTTATAGCCCGTTGCCGCGAGACGAGCATGAGCGACGACGACGAGGCCGAGACCGACGACGAGCCCGGCGAGGGGCGCGAGGCCGACCGCGATGGCGTCGACGAGGGCGCCCCGTCGGACGCGCGCGGAGCCCGCCGCGCGATCTCTCGTCGCCGCGCGCTCTACGTGGGGGGCGCCGCGATCGCGGCGGCCGTGGCGCTCGGCACGTGCCGCTACTTCACGCAGTTTCCGCCGGACACGCGGCCCGAGGGCGCGTACCTCCGCATCGCGTATAGCGTCGGTCGCGGCGACGTGAAGCTCGTGTTCCCCTACCTCGAGGACGAGGCGCAGCACGCGTGCTTCACGATCCGCGACTACCGGAAGCAGGCGAGCGCGCTCGTCGACGAGAGCTACCCGGAGCCCGAGCGCACGCGACTGCTCGAGCTCTACCACGCGCACGCGACGGCCCCCGACGGCGCGGACGTGTGGGTCGACCTCGCCGCGAAGCGGGGCTTCATCGGGAGGCTCCGGCGCGATCTGTCGGGCATCGCGAAGATCGAGGTCGAGGGCGAACGCGCGACGATCGTCACCGCGCGCGGCACCCGCTACGCGTTCCGACGCCGCGCGAACGGCATGTGGGGCCTCACGCTCTTCACGGCCGAGCTCGCCGCGGAGGCCGAGCGCGCCGCCCGCGACTTCGAGGTGGTCAAGCGCGCCGCCGCCGACTACGCCCGCGCGGGCAAGTGACGCCGGCGCGGCCCCGGCTCGCGGCGGAGCGAGCGACGGGGCGCGTGCGCGCGAGGGAGGCCTCAGAGCTTCGACCGGAGCTCCGCGTAGCTGCCGCCTGGGGTGACCGACTCCGACGGGAGGCCCTTCGCGAGCCACCCCTCTTCGACGAGCTGACCGAAGGGCCCGCGTGCGCCGTCGTACCCGGCCCGCAGCTCGACGATCCGCGCGTAGCCGGCGGCGATCATCCGCGAAGCCGCCGCGAGCGAGCGGCCGCCGCTCTTGCAGCCGACGACGATGGGCCGATCGATCGGGTAGAGCGCGAGCACCTCCTCCAAGAAGCGCGGGTTCGGCACGGCGCCGCCGGCGGACGCGAAGAGGTACGGCACGTTGTGCGCGCCCCTCGGGTGCCCCGCGGCGAACTCCGCCTCGGTGCGGACGTCGAGGTAGAGGTGCCCCTCCTCTTCGCAGAGCCGGAGCGCCTCTTCGGGGGTGATGCGTCGAACCTCGCTCACGGCGCGCCTCAGAAGGTGTGCACGAAGAGCCCGCTCCGCAGCTTGGGCTCGAACCACGTGCTCTTCGGCGGCATGAGGAGCCCGCGATCGCTCACGGCCATGAGCTCCTCGATGCTGGTCGGATACAGGTGTATCGCGATGGTCATCTCGCCCGAGTCGACGCGGCGCTCGAGCTCTTGGCTCCCGCGGATGCCTCCGACGAAGTCCACGTGCTTGTCGCGCCGGGGATCGTTCACGGCGAAGAGCGGCCCGAGGATCTGATCCTGACAGATGGAGCAGTCGAGCGAGGCGACGGGATCGGCCGCGTCGAACGAGCCGGCGCGGACCTTCGCGAGGTGCCATCGGCCGCCGACGTAGAGGCCGAAGCTCTTCGGCGAGGGCGGCGCGGGGCGCGTCGCGGGCTCGAGATCGAGGCGCTCGCCGATGCGGCGGAGGATCTCCTCGGGCCCCCGGTCCTCGAGATCGCGGACGACCCGGTTGTAGGCCATGATGCGCATCTGATCGTGCGGGAAGACGACGGCGAGGAACGCGTCGTGCTCGCGACCGTCGCCTCGGAGCTTCTTGTGGACGCGCGCCGCGGCCGCGCTGCGGTGGTGACCGTCCGCGACGTAGAGCGCGGGCACCGCGTCGAGCTCGCTCGAGAGCGCGCGCGTCGCGTCGCGGTCGAGCGCCCACAGCTTGTGGCCGACCCCGTCCTGCGTCGTCAGGTCGTAGAGCGGCGTCGCGCGCTGCGCGGCCTCGACGAGCGCGTCGACCGATCGACGCGCCGGGTACGTCAGGAACACAGGCTCGTCGTGCGCGCCGAGCTCCTCGATGTGGCGCGTGCGATCATCCTCTTTGTCGGCGCGCGTCTTCTCGTGCTTCTTGATCCGATCGGCCTCGTAGTCGGCGACGGCGGCGCACGCGACGATGCCCGTCTGCTCGTGGCGCGCCCCGTCGGGGAGCGGCATCGACTGCGCGTAGACGTAGAAACGCGGCTCGGCGTCCTGCACCAGCACGCCGTCGGCGACGAGCGCCTCGAGGTTCTCGCGGCCCTTCGCGTAGACCACGTCCGCGTGCTCGTCGGTGCCGGCGGGCAGATCGATCTCGGGCCGCGTCACGTGCAGGAACGAGAAGGGATTGCCGCGCGCGAGCTCGCTCGCCTCTCTCGTGTCGATCACGTCGTACGGAGGGCACGCGACGCGCTCGGCGATGTCGGGTCGCGGACGAAACGCGCGGAACGGTCGGAGGTCGGCCATGGCTCCTTATGCCCAAGCGCCCGCGTCGCGTCGAGCGCGTCGCGCGGGCGGTTCCGTCCGGAGCCGCCGGGACGTGGGAGGCGCGTCGGGCGTCGAGAACGCGAGGGACCGGCGGCGCTCGTTGCAGTATTTTCGCGCCCCCAGGACGACCTCGGGGAGCTCGAGGT
>CAYYKK010000382.1:0-6252 GCA_964467935.1 uncultured Polyangiaceae bacterium | reverse complement strand
CGCCGGGGGGGCCGCCGTAGCCGCCGCCGCCGGGGGGGCCGCCGTAGCCCCCGCCACCGGGAGGCCCGCCGTACCCACCGCCGCCGGGAGGCCCGCCGTAGCCGCCACCGCCGGGAGGCCCACCGTACGCCTGCATCGGGTCCTGACCACCAGCCGGATCACCCATGGGGGGTGGTCCGGGGGGTGGATTGTTGGCAATAGGCATTGCGTCGATGGCCATCGTCCCTCCGAGCGGATGAACCCCCTGATTGTTTCCGGGCGGCGCAGCCGCGGCCGCCGGATCTGCTGCACCGCCGAACGCGGGGCCTCCGCCGGCGCCGGGGGGAGGCGGGCCGGGTGGAGGACCAGCGGAAGGACCCATGCCGGCCGGAGCGACACCGAGCATGGTCCCTGCGAGTCCTGGATTCGCCGGAGCGGGCGCGCCCGGCGGGGGTGGTGCTGCTGGCGCGCCCATCGCAGGCCCCATCGGGGCTTGCTGGCTCATCAGCATGGTTCCCTTGAACTTCGGGGCGGACGCACCCTTGAGGTTGAATCCGCATTTGACGCACGTGGACGCCGTCTCTGAGTTTTGCGTCCCGCAGTTCGGACAGAACACACACCACCTCCGTAGGGGCTTCGCTCGCCTCTTCCGGGCAGCGAAGTGGGCGGAGCGTAAATGAAGCGAGTCTCACTTCACAAGTGAAAGGTGTCTCACCCGTCGCCTTTGTCGGATCACCCTTGTTTTGTAGGATTTTACGCGACTCGGGGCCCGCGCTCGCGACCGTCGCGAGCGCCTCGATCACGGTCGGCGCGCGTCGATCTCGCCCCGCCGCGTGCGCGCCGCTGCGGCGCGACGAGCGAGCCCAGCGCGACGGTCGGGGGGCCGCGTGGGCTCGCCGCACCCGAATGCGCCGACGAGGTCCGCGCGGCGCGGCCGCGATGGGCCTAGGCGCTTGACACCGACGCCGAACGCTCACTAGCGTGCGCCCCGCTCGAACCTGGTCGGATGCTCCGGGGAAGCTCTCGGTCTTCGACCCAGCTCTCACTCGAGCTCTCGAGCGCGCCCCGCTTCTCAGGCGCGCGCGGGGCCCGAGCCGAGGCCGCGAGCCGCCTCTCCGACGGAGCTTCACTCCGAGGGGCTCGACCCCCACAAGACGGCCCATATGAAATTCGCCTTCACGCCCGAGCGAGAGAAAGTCTTCGAGGACATCCTCTCGCGCTACCCGAACCGGCAAGCCGCCTGCATCCCGGTGCTCCACCTCTGTCAGGAGCAGAACGGCTGGGTCTCCGAAGAGGTGATCCGCTTCGTCGCCGAGCGCCTCGAGCTCTCGGCGGCCCACGTCAAGGGCGTCGCCACGTTCTACACGCTCTTCAACAAGGAGCCGGTCGGTCAGCACCAGGTCTGGGTCTGCCGAACGCTCTCGTGCGCGCTGATGGGCGCCGACGCCGTGCTGCAGCACTGCGAGAAGCGGCTCGGCGTCCACGCCGGACAGACGACCAAGGACGGCAAGATCACGTTGCGCACCGCAGAGTGCCTCGCGGCCTGCGGGCAAGCGCCCATGATCCAGGTCGACAAGGACTTCTACGAGAATCTCACCCTGCCCGAGGTCGACAAGATCCTCGATCACCTCACGAAGTAGCGCCTCTCGGAGCAGCGCTCGTCGGAGCGGTGCTTGTTCGGAGCGGTGCTCGTTCGGAGAAGGACCTCTCGACGGAGCGCTGGCGAATGGACGGACGAAGGTAGGATAGAGATGCTGAAGCGACTGAATTACCTCAGCAAGCTGTACGACGTACCGAACGGTCACCTGCTCGCCGCCTACGAGAAGGAGGGCGGCTACGCGCAGGCGAAGCGCGCGCTCGGGATGACGCGCGAGGCGCTCATCGACGACATGAAGGCCGCGAACATCCGCGGTCGCGGCGGCGCGGGCTTCCCGATGGGCGTGAAGTGGTCGTTCATGCCCTGGCCGCCGAAGCCGGAGCGTCCGCACTACCTCGTCATCAACGCCGACGAGGGCGAGCCGGGCACCTTCAAGGATCGCACCTTGATGGAGAAGAACCCGCACTCGGTCGTCGAGGGCTGCATCATCGGCTGCTTCGGCATCGGCGCGCACGCCGCGTACATCTACGTCCGCGACGAGCTGCACCTCTCGAAGGAGCGGCTCTGGGGCGCGATCCACGAGGCGAAGGCGAAGGGCTACCTCGGCAAGAAGCCGTTCGGCATCGACTACCCGGTCGAGGTCTACGTTCACACGGGCGGCGGCGCTTACATCTGCGGCGAGGAGACGAGCCTGCTCAACTCCCTCGAGGGCAAGCGCGGCGAGCCCCGCCTCAAGCCTCCGTTCCCCGCCCAGGTCGGCGCGTTCGGCATGCCGACGACGGTGAACAACCTCGAGACGATCGCCGCCGTGCCCACCGCGCTCGCGATGGGCGGCGACGCGTTCTCGAAGCTCTCCGACCTCCATCACCTGAAGGACGGCGGCACGCGCCTCTTCGGCGTCAGCGGTCACGTGAAGACGCCCGGCGTGTTCGAGGCCGCCGTGGGCCTGACGCTGCGCGAGCTCATCTACGACCTCGGCGGCGGCGTCACGCACGGCAAGCTCCTCGGCGTGATCCCGGGCGGATCGTCGTGCCCCATCCTGCGCCCGGAGGAGGTCGTCCACGCGCCCGACGAGAAGTCGCCGCTCCACCCTTGGCACGGCAAGAGCGTCCTCGACGTGCCCATGGGCGTCGACACGTACCGCGCCCTCGGCACGATGCTCGGCACGTGCTGCGCGATCGTGCTGAGCGACAAGGCCGATCCGGTCCTGGCGTTCCAGAACCTCATGCGCTTCTACCGCCACGAGTCGTGCGGGCAGTGCACGCCGTGCCGCGAAGGCAGCGCGTGGATCAACCGCATCGTGACGCGCCTCGCCGATGGCGAGGCCACGATGGACGAGCTCGATCGGCTGCACGAGATCGCGAGCAACATCATGGGCAACACGATCTGCGCCTTCGGCGAGGGCACGGCGATGCCCGCGATGGGCTTCCTCAAGAAGTTCCGAAAGGAGTTCGAGGAGCGCGTCCGCACGAAGGGCAAGAGCGGGACGCACATCCTCGCGCCCGACTACCCGAACGTGAAGCCGGCGACGGGCGCGGGCTCGCCCACGCACGAGCACGGCCACGAGCACGCCGCTCGCGCGGAGCAAGACAAGAAGCCCGCCGCGATCGCGCCCACCCACTGACAGGCCCCCATGAGACTGCCTTCGACGCATCTGCCTTCGACAACGCTCTCGGAGACGCCGGAATGAGACCCCTCGAGATTGCCTTCTTCGGGCTCTGCACGCTCCTGTCGCTCATCGGCGGCGTCGTCACCGTGGCGGCGAAGAACCCGATCCGCGGCGCCATGGGGCTGCTCGTGACGATCATCGGCATCGCCGGCATGTACCTGCTGCTCTCGGCGGAGCTGCTCGCGGCCATCCAGGTCGTCGTCTACGCAGGCGCCGTCGTCATCCTCTTCCTCTTCGTCATCATGCTCCTCGGGCCGAGCGCTTCGGAGCCGGGGGACGCGCGCGGCGCGATCTCCCGCTACGCCGGCGCGGGGCTCTTCGTCGCGACGAGCGCGGGGCTCATGTGGATCATCATGCGCATGGGCGGCGCGACGCTCACGACGCTGCCCCCGGCGGGCCCCGGCATGGGCACCATCGAGGTGATCGGCCGCGAGATCTTCACGAAGGAGGTCGTGCCGTTCGAGATCGCCGGCGTGCTGCTGCTCATCGCGGTCGTCGGCGCCGTCGCGGTCGCCCGCAGCAAGCACACGCAGCTCGCGGTCCCCACGACGCTGCGCAAGACCGAGCCCCCGCCCGGCAAGGGCGCGAGCACCGGCGGGCACGGCGCGCATTCTTCGGCCGGAGGAGGCCGCGCGCCG
This sequence comes from uncultured Polyangiaceae bacterium, assembly GCA_964467935.1. Lineage (GTDB taxonomy): Bacteria > Myxococcota_A > Polyangia > Polyangiales > Polyangiaceae > CAYYKK01. Next base: position 2,369 of record CAYYKK010000382.1, on the reverse strand, counting down.
AGCAAGGCCGCCGCCGCGGCCGTCACGGAGGTGAAGTCGTGAACGCGATCCCGCTCGAGTACTTCCTCACGGTCGCCGCGGTGCTCTTCACCGTGGGCGCGGTGGGCTTCCTCCTGCGCAGGAACCTCCTGGTCCTGCTCATGAGCATCGAGGTGATGCTCAACGCCGTGAACCTGACCCTCGTCGCCTTCAACCGCATCCACGCCGAGGCGGCGGTCGGCGCCGGCGGCGTCGTGGGCGCCCCGGCGCACACCGGTCAGGTGTTCGCCTTCTTCATCATCGTCGTCGCCGCAGCGGAGGCCGCCGTCGGCCTCGCGATCGTTCTGTCCTTCTTCCGCGTGCGAAAGAGCGTCCGCTCCGACGACGCGGATCTCCTCCGCAACTAGCCAAAGCCGAGGCCGCACCGGACGAACGTCCGGGGCGCCCGCTCCGCAGTGCCGCGTCTCTCGAAGGATTGGTAAGCGTGGAAGCTCTACAGAAACAGTTCCCAGCGAACGACTTCGCCCTCCTAGCGGTGGTGCTCTTGCTTCCGCTGCTCGGAGCGTTCGTCAACGGTGTCTTCGGCAAGCGCCTCGGCAAGGAAGGCGTTCGCACGATGGCGCTGAGCGCGCTCGGCGGTTCGTTCGTCGCGAGCGTGGTGACGTTCCTGATGCTCCCGTCGGGCGAAGGCGGCGAGGGCCCCGCGAGCCACAAGCTCGTGTGGACCGCGTGGCACTGGCTCACCCTGACCGGTCGCGGAGGGCGCTCGATCCCGCTCGACGTCACGTTCAGCGCGGACGCGATGACCGCGACCATGATGTTGGTCGTCACCGGCGTCGGCTTCCTCATCCACTTGTACTCGAGCGAGTACATGAAGAAGGACCCCGGCTACTACCGCTTCTTCGCGTACCTGAACCTCTTCGTCTTCTCGATGCTCGTCCTCATCATGGGCGACAACCTCGCGGTGCTCTTCGTCGGATGGGAGGGCGTCGGCCTCTGCAGCTACCTGCTGATCGGCTTCTGGTTCGAGGACGACAAGAACGCGAGCGCCGGCAAGAAGGCGTTCATCACCAACCGCATCGGCGACTTCGGTCTGCTCGTGGCGATGGCGCTCCTCGTGTTCTACGCGGGCTCGCTCGGCTGGGACGGCATCGCCGTCGGCAAGCGCGGCCTGCTGAGCGAGGTGCCCATCTGGCCGATCGGCAACCTGCCCACCGAGAGCGTGTGGGACGCGCAGTTCGCCGCGACGAGCCACTTCCCGTCGTGGCTGATGCACGCGCTGCTCCCGGAGCGCATCTACACCTGCTACGCGTCGACGCTCGTCGGCTTCGCGGTCTTCCTCGGCTGCGCCGGCAAGAGCGCGCAGATCCCGCTCTACGTGTGGCTCCCGGACGCGATGGCCGGCCCGACGCCGGTCTCCGCCCTCATCCACGCCGCGACGATGGTCACGGCGGGCGTCTACCTCGTCGCTCGCCTCGGCTTCGTGTTCGTGATGTCGCCGGCCGCCATGGCCGCCGTCGCCGTCACCGGAGCGGCCACGGCCGTGTTCGCCGCGTCGATGGGCCTGTTCCAAAAAGATCTGAAGAAGGTGCTGGCCTACTCCACCGTGAGTCAGCTCGGCTTCATGTTCATCGGCGTCGGGGTCGGCGCGTTCACGGCGGGCTTCTTCCACGTGTTCACGCACGCCTTCTTCAAGGCCTGCCTCTTCCTCGGCGCGGGCTCGGTGATCCACGCGATGCACGCACGCATCCACGACACCGACGCGTCGCAGGACATGGACAACATGGGCGGGCTCGCGAAGTACATGCCCATCACGCGTTGGACGTTCCTCGTCTCGTGCTTCTCCATCTCGGGCTTCCCCGGCTTCGCCGGCTTCTGGTCCAAGGACGAGCTGCCCTGGCAGGGCACGCAGGCCAAGAAGTGGCTCGGCACGCTGTGGATGCCCCATTCGGGGCTGGCCGAGCAGGGCGGCGTGCGCTTCTGCCACTGGTACCACAAGGCCGCGGTCGGCCATGCGTCGGGCTGCGAGGTGCGCTCGGACGTTTCCTGGCACGGCGACCGCGCGTCGTTCTTCGTCTCGAACATGATGAGCCAGGGGGCCGGCATTATCGACGCCGCCGGCGTCGTCACCCTGCGCTGCAAGGAATAGGGGGAATAGCGATGGCCTTCGAACTGAGGAACCTGTCCGTGCTCGCCTACGCGAACGGCTTCACGCTCTGGCACTACGCCACGCCGGACGCGGCCGCCAGCGTCGACGATGCCGGCTACTTCAACGCCGCCTGCGACATGCTGCGCGCGGGCGACATGATCCTTGCCAACACCGGCACGGCCGGCACGCCGCAGAGCGGCGTGTTCGCGGTCGCCTCGGTCGCGGCAGGATCCGTCGATGC
>CAYYKK010000381.1:0-6282 GCA_964467935.1 uncultured Polyangiaceae bacterium | reverse complement strand
ATCTCCGCTGCGGCGCCATCGCGAAGGTGAGCCCCATCCTCGCGGCGGTGAAGGAGCACGCCGCGCGCGGTGGCCTCGTGCTCGGCGTGTGCAACGGCTTCCAGATCCTCACCGAGGCGGGCCTCCTCCCGGGCGCGCTCACCCGAAACGCGCACCTGCGCTTCGAGTGCCGGGACGTCTTCGTCACCGCACGCCGCGAGGGGCCGTTCACGCGGGGCCTCGTGGGCCGCACGCTGCGGCTGCCGATCGCGCACGCCGAGGGCAGGTACCAAGCTTCGCCCGAGGTGCTGAGAGATCTCGAGGAGCGCGGCGCGCTCGCCCTCGAGTACACGACCGCCGGCGGCGCGACGACGCCCTCCGCGAACCCGAACGGATCGGCGCTCTCGATCGCCGGCGTCTACGGCGGGCCACGCAAGAACATCCTCGGCCTGATGCCGCATCCCGAGCGCATGAGCGAGCCGCTGCACGGATCCACCGACGGCCGGTTGCTCTTCGAGTCGGCCGTGCGAGGTGAGGCGGCGGCCACCCCCGCCGCGCACGTCGGAGCCTGAGGTGACGTCGCCGGGTGGGCCCCAAGCCGGCTTCAGCGCCGGGAGCGTCGACCTCTACGGGCACCTCGCCACGCCCACCGGGCCGTCCGAGCGCTGTCTTCATTGCAATGGTGTTGCTGGTGTAAGACACGACCCCGAGCTCGGAACCGTCTGCAACTTGTGCGGCGCCCCGCGCATCGTCCTCCCTCGAGGCGTCACGCCGAGCGGGGAGCTCGTGAACGCGATGAAGCGCGCCGAGGGCGCGCGCCGCTCGCGCGCCTTGTGGCGGGGGACCTCGATCGTCGGTGGCCTCGGCCTCGCCGGCACGCTGCTGCTGGCGATGATCGTCGGCCTCGTGGCGGGCGCCGGCTGGGCGCTTGCGATCGGCGCCATCCTCGGCGTCCCGGCCGCGCTCGCGCTCTCGGCGGGCCTCGCCGCTGGCGGAGGGAAGACGAAGGAGATCGCGCGGCAGCTCGAGGGCGCTTGGCTCGCCGCCGCGACCGACGTCGCGCGCGCAGGCCAGGCGGAGTCTCCGGCGGATCTGTCGGCCGCGCTCGGCGTCGACGCGGCGCGCGGTGAGGAGCTGCACGCGATGCTCGCCGTGGAGGCCATCGCAGGCTCCGGCTCACCGGCCAAAGGAGCGCAGGTCCGCATCGTCACGCACCCGGACGCGCGGCCTGGCGGCGAGACGACGCTGCCGCCCGATCCGCGGTTCGAAGCGCTCGAGGCGAAGGCCGAAGCCGAGGCAGCCGCCGAGCTCGAGGCGCGCGCCCCCGCCGCGACGGCTCGCGGAGAGAAGGCCTGAGCGTGCGCCCGAAGCGAGCCCACCCGGAGGCGCGGAGAGGTCGCCCCCGCCGCGCCGCCACCGCGGCACCGCGACCTCCTCCGCCGCCCCGCCCCGCTCCAGCGTCGCCGCCGAAGCAGCGCCGATCACTCACGCACGTCGGAGGCGACACGGAGACCGCGGGCGATCCCGCGCTCGCGACGCGTCTCGCCGAGGCCCTCGCGGTCGCGAGCAGCATCGCGACGCCGAGCGAGGCCGCCGATCAGAGCCCCGAGGATCTGGCGCGAGCGCACGTCCACGGCTTCCACACGTACCCCGCTCGCATGCACCCGCTCACGGCGCGCCGGCTCGTCGAGTCGCTCTCGACGCCGGGCGCGACCGTGCTCGATCCATTCGCCGGGAGCGGCACCGTCGCCGTCGAAGCGAGGCTCGCGGGGAGGCGGGCGATCGCCGTCGATCTGAACCCGCTCGCGGTCCGCCTCGCGGAGCGGAAGCTCGTCCCGGCGTCGGCGGACCATCGCGAAGCGCTCCTCGCCGGCGCCCGCGAGGTCGCGGCCGTGGCCGACGCGAGGAGGACGGCGAAGCGCGGCGCGAGCCGGAGGTACGGACCCGACGACGTCGCGCTCTTCGATCCCCACGTGCTGCTCGAGCTCGACGGGCTCCGCGTCGGCATCGACACGCTCGCGGAGAAGCGGAGCGGCAGCGGACGAGACGAACCCGCCCCCTCGCGGGTCGCACGGGACCTCGAGCTCGTGCTCTCTTCGATCCTCGTGAAGCTCAGCCGACGCGCGTCGGATACGTCCGCGGCGGTTCGATCGCAACGGATCGCCGCCGGCTTCCCTTCGCGCTTGTTCGTGCGCAAGACCGAGGAGTTCGTGCGCGCGCTCGCCGCGATCGCCCCGAAGCTCGCGGCAGCGCCCCCCGCGCTGGTCCTCGAGGACGACGCGCGATCGCTCTCGGGCGTCGCGTCGGCGTCGGTCGATCTCATCGTGACGTCGCCTCCCTACCCCGGCGTCTACGACTACGTGGAGCACCACGCGCTCCGTCTGCGTTGGTTGAGGCTCGAACGGGGTCGCTTCGAGTCCGCCGAAGTGGGCGCCAAGCGGCGCTCCACCGCCATTCCGCACGAGCTCGCGGTCACCCGCTGGGGCGAGGAGCTCTCGGCGATCTTGCGCGCGATGGCCCGCGTGCTGCGCCCCGAAGGCCGCGCGGTGATCCTGATGGCCGACAGCGCCTTCGGACACTTGCCCGTCCGCTGCGAAGAGCTGGTGCCGCGACTCGGACGCGCGCACGGCCTCCGTCTCGTCGCCATCGCCTCTCAGCCGCGCCCGCACTTCCACGGACCGACGGCGCGCGCGTTCGCGGAGGCTCCGCGGGGCGAGCACGCGATCCTCCTCGAGCGAGCGGCGGCGCCCAACGCGAGGGAAACGCAGAGCTAACTCTTCGTCACTCGAACGACACTCAGAAATTGCGCGCCGCTCGATGATTCTTGCCCCAATAGAGGCCACCCGTGGCAGTATGCGCGCCCTGCTACCGGGAAGTCCGGAGCGTGGGAGGAGGATTTCCGTGAGCAAGTCGATCGGTCTGATGGTGCTTGTCGGTGCGCTGTTTGCTGTGGGTTGTGGGGACAAGGGCGGCGGCGGCGATGCGAGCGCCAAGCCGGCGGCCAGCGGCGAAGCGAAGTCGGGCGGCGGGGACAGCATCGGCGTCGCCGAGTGCGACGACTACTTCAAGAAGATGGAGGCGTGCCTCGGCAAGATGCCCGCCGAGGGCAAGCCCGCCATGGAGACGGCGATGAAGACGAGCCGCGACGCCTGGAAGCAGGCGGCCGACCAGGGCGGCGCCGCGAAGGACGCGCTCAAGACGACCTGCAAGGCGGCCGTCGACGCGCTCGCGCAGAACCCCGCTTGCAAGTGAAGTACGGTCGCGACTGAGCTCGGTGAGGCGGCGCTGTGCAGGCGGCGCTGCCCTCCGAATCGCGTCGCGAGGGAGGTGGGCTCACCGAGAGGGGGTCCACCTCACGCTTTTTCAGCTGCGCGCGTTTTTCCGCCGCGTGCTTTTCCAGCCGCCGTGCTCTTTCGGCGGCGGTGCTTCTTCCACGGCTGTGCGCCGGCGCGCCGCGCCCCGAGGCCCTTCGCCGCATGCCCACCGTCGAGTTCTTCGACCCGCGTGACGGACGAACGCTGCACGTCGAGACCGACGCGTGCCGCCTGATCGACGTGTGTGACGAAGCCGCGGCGCCCATCCTGTTCTCCTGCCGGTCCGCCACCTGCGGGGTGTGCCGTGTCGAAGTGGAGGCCGGCGCCGAGCTCTTGGCGCCACCGAGCGACGACGAGCGTGAGACGCTCGAGCTCTTCGACGCCGCTCCGACGCAGCGACTCGCCTGCCAGGTGGTCATCCGCGAGGGCGCTGGCCGCGTTCGCCTCGTGACGCTCGAAGCGCGCTGATCCCCGGATCGTCCGTTTTTCGGCGCCGCATCGGCACGAGAGACGCTAGGCGACGGCGGTTTCGAGCGGCGACGATCGGCAACGTCGTCGCAGCCCGCCGAGGGGCGTGTTAAGCCCTCGCCGCGATACCGAAGTGCCCGGTGCCTCGAGGCGCCGACAGGAGTAAGAACGTGATCACCAAAGCCAGAAAGCTCCGCGACCTCATCGCCCGCCCGGGCCCCATCGTCATCATCGGCGCGCACAACGGCCTCTCGGGTCGCATCGGCGAAGAGGCGGGCTTCGACGGCCTTTGGGCCTCCGGCTTCGAGATCTCGGCGTCCTACGCGGTGCCCGACGCGAACATCCTCACGATGGCGGAGAACCTCCACGCCGCGAAGATGATGAACGACGCGACGCAGGTCCCCGTCATCGCGGACTGCGACAACGGCTACGGCAACGCGATCAACGTCATCCGCGCGATCGAGGAGTACGAGCGCGCCGGCATCGCGGGCATCTGCATGGAGGACAACATCTTCCCGAAGCGCTGCAGCTTCTACGCGGGCGTGAAGCGCGAGCTCTCTCCCGTCGAAGAGCACGCGGGCAAGGTGCGTGCGGCGAAGGCTACGCAGCGCGACCGAGACTTCGTCGTCATCGCCCGCACCGAGGCGCTCATCGCCGGTTGGGGCATGGAGGAGGCGCTCACGCGCGGCCGCGCCTACGCCGACGCCGGCGCCGACATGGTCCTCATCCACTCCAAGTCGAAGTCGCCGGAGGAGGTCCTCACGTTCGCGAAGCTCTGGGATCGCCCCCAGACGCCGCTCGTCTGCGTGCCGACGATCTACGAGGACACGAAGGTCGAGGATCTCCACAAGGCCGGCTTCAAGCTCATCATCTTCGCGAACCACGCGGTGCGCTCGTCGATCAAGGCGATGACCGAGACGCTCCAGACGCTGAAGAAGGAGATGTTCACGGGCAGCGTGAAGGACAAGGTCGTCCCGCTGCCGCGCGTCTACCAGCTCGTCGGCGTCGAGAAGATGACCAAGGAAGAGGGTCAGTTCATGCCGAGCGAGAGCCCCGGCGTGACGGCGGTGATCCTCGGCGCGGGGCAGAGCCAAGGGCTCCTCCCGCTCACGGAGAACCTCCCGAAGCCGATGCTCGACATCAAGGGCAAGACCCTGCTCGAGCGGCAGATCGAGGTGCTCAACGCCTGCGGCATCAAGGACATCGCGGTCGTGCGCGGCTACAAGAAGGAGGCGCTCAACGTCCCCAACGTCCGCTTCTACGACAACGACCAGTTCGCGACGACGAACGAGGTCGAGAGCCTCTTCACCGCGAAGAAGGAGCTCGGCGGATCGTTCCTCTTCCTCTACGGCGACATCCTCTTCGAGCGAGGCCACCTCGAGAAGCTCCTCAAGAGCCCCGCCGACATCTCACTCCTCGTCGATCGCGCGTGGAAGGACGCGAGCGCGACCGCACCGGCGGGCCGCGGCGCGCCGGACCTCGTGAAGCTCGACGATCCGCAGGAGACCGGCTACCGCTTCGTCGGCGCCGAGGCCCCGCACAAGGTCGCGCAGATCGGCCGCAACATCCCGCAGGCCGAGGCGCAGGGCGAGTTCATCGGCATGGCGATGTTCACGCAGAAGGGCGCCCGCTCGCTGACGGACGTCTACGGCCAGCTCGTCGAGCAGAAGGGCAAGGTCCACGAGGCCGCGTCGCTGAAGGAAGCGTCGTTCACCGATCTGCTGCAGGAGGTCATCCGCCGCGGCAACGAGGTGCAGGCGATCGACGTCTACAAGGGCTGGCTCGAGATCGACACGTTCGACGACTACAAGCGCGCCTGGGCCCTCATCAAAGAGTGATCGGACATGCGCGCCATCCTCCTCGCCGCAGGACGCGGCCGAAGGCTCGAGAGTGACGCGCCGAAGTGCCTGCTCGAGATCGAGGGCAAGACCCTCCTTGAGCGGCACCTCGCGAACCTCGCCGAAGCAGGCGTCGAGGCCCTCACCATCGTGGTCGGCTACCAGTCGTCCACGATCCGAGACTTCGTCGGTCGCCTCGGCGAGGTGCCGCTGCCGATCTCGTTCGTCGACAATCCGGACTTCGTCCGCGGGAGCATCGTCTCGCTCCAGAAGGCCGCGCACCTGTTGGTCGAGGGCTCGATCTGGATGGACGCCGACGTCCTCTACCCGGCGGCGCTCATGCGCCGGTTGGTGACGAGCCGCCACGACAACTGCGTGCTGCTCGATCGGCGCTCCGAGGAGACCGGCGAGGAGATGATGCTCGGTGTGCGCGGCGGTCGCGTGCTCGCCATCGCGCGCAAGGTGAGCCCGCTCGGCGCGTGGGACCTCATGGGCGAGGCCGTGGGGTTCGCGAAGGTCGGTCCGGACGGGGGCGCGGTGATGAAGCGCATCCTCGACGAGGAGGTCGCCGCGGGCCGGCTCGATCAGGAGTACGAGGCCGCGATGAACCGCGCCTTCGGCGAGATCGCTTGGGGCTTCGAGCCGGTCGGCGACTTCGCGTGGGCCGAGAACGACTTGCAGGA
>CAYYKK010000380.1:0-6334 GCA_964467935.1 uncultured Polyangiaceae bacterium | reverse complement strand
TCATGAGGATGATGCGGGTCGAAGGGCGCCGCGGAGGGCGCGTCACGACCTCGAGCTCACCCGCGTTCCTGGCCGTCGCGTCGATGGTGCCGTCGACGTCGAGCTCCTCCGCCGCGCCCTCGTGCGAGAACACGCGCAGCTTTCGGAGCGCGACCTCGATCTGCCGCGTGTCGAGGATGACGTCGCTCCGGTAAGGCTTGTACTTGCGCGCGTCCGCCGCGACGATCGCGCCTCGCCCGCCGCCTCCTCCGCCGATCGAGATGCCGCTCGGGTGGAAGCCCCCTCGACCGAACGGCGACGTCCCGCCGGTGCCGACCCAGCGGTTGCCGCCGTCGTGTCGCTCCTTCTGCTCGCGGAGCCGCTCCTCGAACTGCTTGCGGAGCTCGTCGAGGTCGAGCGCCTGGATGGCGTCGCGCTCCTCCTCGGTGAGCTCGCGGAGCTTCTTCGGATCCTTGAGCCACGAGAGCAGCTCGTCGGTGAGCTCGAGCGCCGCGAGCGGCATGCCCCTGAAGTGCGCGGCGAAGACGAGATCGAACTCGTCGAGGTGCTTCTCGTCGTGGACGAGCAGGGCGCGCGCGATCTCGTAGAAGCCGTCGAGCGACGAGTCGTGCAGGCCCATCGACATGGCGCGCGCGAGCGCGACGGCTTCTTGGGCGCCGACGGGGACCTTGCGTGCGCGCAGCTCGTAGAGGAAATCGATGAACACGCGGGGGGAAGCCTAGCAGGCCCGGCGGGGCGGTCACCTCTCTCGCGCGCCGTCGAGCCCGGGCTCGGGGATCAGGCGACCGTCTCCGACCCGCGCGCGAGGGGCAGCCGATCTCGAAGGAAGCGGCGGATGCGCTCGGCGACGAGCTCGGGGAACTCGGCGGGCGTGTAGTGGGTGCCGCCCTCGAGCACGAAGAGCTCCGAGCCGGGGATGAGGTCGTGCAGGCGCACGGCGGTCCGCGGGGGCGTCATGGGATCGCGCGTGCCCGCCGTGATGAGCGTCGGCACGCGCACCGCGGCGACGCGGGCCGCCCCGTCGTACGCGTGGAGGCTCCGCACGACCACGAGGTAGCGCGCCCAGTCGACCTTCCGGAACTCCTGGAGGATCTCTTCGAAGTAGTCGCCGTCGCGCGCGACGACGCCGATCCGCTCGAGGACGCGACCGATCCCACGCTGTCCGAGGACGCGCACGGAGAGCGGGTTCAAGAGCCGACCGACGGGCTCGCCGAGCAGATCGATCGCGCGCGTCATCGCCGTCCCGATGCCCGGGATCGGCACCGCGTGGTCGAGGGCGCGCGCGTACGGGCCGTTGATGAGCACGAGGGCCTCGACGCGGTTCGGCGCGCGACCGAGGTACTCGAGGCTGATCGGCACGCCCATGCTCCAGCCGCCGAGGACGAAGCGATCGAGCCTCTCCGCGGCGACGATGGCCTCCAGATCGTCGACGTGACGCTCGACGACGTAGCCCGCCTCGCCGTCCTCGGGCGCGCCCGACCGGTGAAAGCCGCGCATGTCCCACGTCACCACGCGGCACTCGTCTGCGAGCGCTTCGTACACGCGCCGCATGGCGATGAACGGCGCGCCCATCGCGGGCGCGGCCACCCACGTGCGCGGCCCGCGGCCGAGGACGTAGTAGGTGATCGACGTTCCGTCGGCGCTCGTCGTCTCGCGTACTTCGAGTGCGGCCATGCGGTAGTAGTGCATCCGAGCACCCGCGGCGCGCCTTTGTAAAGAGCTTCGTCCGCCCCTCCGCCTCCGATCACGCTCGGAGCGGGCGCGCGGTCGTGCGAAGGATCGACGCGTGCGAGTCCTCATCTCCGGAACGGGCACCGACGTCGGAAAGACGCACGTCACCGCGTGTCTCCTCGCGCTCGGGCGCGCTCGGGGGGTGCGCGTGGGCGCATGGAAACCCTTCGCGAGCGGCGTCGTCGACGGCGCCGCGGAGGACGCGCTCGTGCACGCGCGCGCGCTCGGAGCGCCGGCCCTCCCGCCGGCGTACAGCCTCGTCGAGCCGCTCTCGCCTCACCTCGCCGCGCGGCGCGAGGGCGTGTCGATCGATCTCGACCTCGTCGCGGCGCGCGTCGACGAGCTCGCGCGCTCGCTCGACGTGCTGTTCGTCGAAGGCGCCGGCGGCCTCTTCTCGCCGATCAACGAGCGCGAGGGGCACGTCGAGCTCGTCGCGCGGCTGAGGCCCGAGGGGCTGCTCCTCGTCGCGAGCGATCGCCTCGGGGTCCTGCACGACGTCCGCGCCACGCTCGTGGCGGCGCGCGCGTCGGGCGTCGACGCCGCGACGGTCGTCTTGTCTCGTCCTGCCGCGGCCGACGCGTCGACGGGCACGAACGCCGACGAGCTCGAGCGGCTCGGTGTCGCGCGCGTCGCCGCCGTGTTTCCTCGGGCTGCGTTCGATGCCCCCGAGAGCCTCGAGAGCGCCGCCGAGGCCTGGCGCGCGCTCGGCCTTCCCGAGCGGTCGCTTTCGTCGACGTGATGAAGGTCGCTTCACTTTGTCGTTGGCGCTCCGAGAGCCCTCTGTAGACTCGCAATCGATGCACATCCGCACGTCGCTCGTGGGGCTCGCGTTGTCGGCGTCCGTCCTCGCGTGCGACGGCGCGAGCGCGACCGGCGGTGACACGTCGCACCCGCTCCCGGTGACGACGAGCTCCGGCACGGGTGCCGCGTCGACCGCGAGCGCGGGCGGCAGCGGAGGCGCGGGCGGAAGTGGAGGCAGCGGAGGCAGCGGAGGCGGCGGCGGAGGGGTCGGCGGGGCCTCGTCGAGCGCGACGTCGACCTCGACGGGCGTGGGCGGCGGCGGGGGCATGCCGCCGACCTGCGACGGCGCGACGCCCACGGTGTCGAACCAGGGATCCAAGACGCAGATCCTCCTCAGAGGCACGATCCTCACGCCGGCAGGCCCGCTCGCGGGCGAGGTGTACGTCGACGGAAACCTCATCCAGTGCGTCGCCGCCTCGTGCGCGGCCGTCGCCGCTCCGGGCGCGACGGTGATCGACACGCAAGGGATCGTCTCGCCGGGCCTCATCGACACGCACAATCACATCCTCTTCGACATCTTCGACGAGGACGATTGGTCGCCGACGCAGAGCTACACGAACCACAACCAATGGCCGAACGACGCCCATTACAAGGCCATGGTCGACACGAAGCAGTACTTGAACGGGGAGACGGCGAGCTCGCCCTACGATCTCGGCTGCGAGCTCGACAAGTACGGCGAGATGAAGGGGCTCATCGCCGGCACCACGAGCATCCAAGGCTCTCCCGGCGCGACGAACAAGGCCTGCTACGGCTCGGTCGCGCGCACGATCGATCAGAAGTACAACGGACTGCCGGCCGATCTCGTGCAGACGGCGACGGTGTTCCCCACGACCGCGTCCGCCGACGGCGTCTGCGCGAACTTCGCGAGCGGCAAGACGGACGCTTACCTCGTGCACATCGCCGAGGGCATCGACGCGAGCGCTCACAACGAGTTCGGCAACCTGTTCACGGTCTCGACCGTCGACGGGTGCCTCTACGATCCGAAGACCACGATCATCCACGGCACCGCGCTCGACGACGCCGACTTCGACGCCATGGGCATGCACCAGATGAGCCTCACGTGGTCGCCGCGATCGAACGTGTTCCTCTACGGCGCCGGGGTCGATCTCACGCGGACGACGAACATCCCGCTCGCGCTGAGCCACGGCGTGAACGTGTCGATCGGTCCCGATTGGTCCATCGGCGGCAGCCAGAACATGCTCGACGAGCTGCGCTTCGCGAACCTCGTCGACGACCAGACCTTCGGCAACGTGCTCGACGCGAAGGCGCTCTTCGAGATGGCGACGGTGCGGCCCGCGCGCGCGCTCGGGCTCAGCGCGTACCTCGGCACGCTCGAGGTCGGCAAGCGCGCGGACATCGCCGTCTTCTCCGGGGACACGACGATGCCCTACGACGCGATCCTGGCCGCCACGCCGGGCCAGGTGCGACTCGTGATGGTCGACGGACGCATCCTCTACGGGGACGGGCCGCTCCAATCGACCGGGCCCGCGGACGCGGTCTGCGAGCCGCTCGACCTCTGCGGGTGCGGGAAGTTCGCGTGCATCGCCATGACGACAGGCACGGCGGCGGACAAGCTCGGGCAGACGCTCGCGCAGGTGACGCAGATCCTCTCGGATGCCTCGGTCGCGTACGACGGGCTCAACCTGTCGCAGTGGGACTTCGCTCCCATCGCGCCGCTTCTCAAGTGCAACTAGGACCGAGTCGCAACGAAGACCCAGTCTCGATTTGGAACCGAGTCGGGCTAGGAGCGGAAGCGCCGACCGCCGGCGATCTGATCGGCGTAGGCGGCGAGGTCCTGCTCCTTCTTGAGCAGCGTGCCGAGGAACGGCAGGTTCTTGTCGAGCGTGACCTCGCGGATGCCGGCGGTCTTCAGCACGGCGATCCAGTCGATGAGCTCGCTCGTCGACGGCCGCTTGCGTAGCCGCATCCCGTCGCGGATCTCGTAGAAGGCCTTCAGCACTTGCTCGGTGAGGTCGGCCTCGAGCCCGGGGTGGTGGACCTCGATGATGCGCCGCATGAACGACGCCTCCGGGAAGTCGATGAAGTGAAACACGCACCGGCGGAGGAACGCGTCCGGGAGCTCCTTCTCGTTGTTGCTCGTGATGACGACGAGCGGGCGGACCTTGGCGGCGATCTCCTCCCCCGTCTCGGTCACGAAGAAGCGCATGCGATCGAGCTCGTGGAGCAGGTCGTTCGGGAACTCGAGATCCGCCTTGTCGACCTCGTCGATGAGCAGGATCTTCTGCTCCGGGGCCGCGAGCGCGCGGCCGAGCGGGCCGAGCTTGATGTAGCGCTTGATGTCGCGGATGTCGCCGTCGCCGAAGCGCGAGTCGTAGAGGCGCTGCACGGTGTCGTAGACGTAGAGGCCGTCCTGCGCGCGCGTCGTGCTCTTCACGTGCCACGTGATGAGCTCGAGCTCGAGGCCCTCGGCGATCGCTTCGGCGAGCAGCGTCTTGCCGGTGCCGGGCTCGCCGCGCACGAGCAGCGGCCGCGAGAGCGCGATGGCGCAGTTCACCGCCGACTCGAGCGACGGGTGGGTGAGGTACGTCTGGGTTCCCCGGAAGCGGCGAAACTCGGTCATGACGGGGGAGCCTAGTACAGGCGGCGCAAAAATCCGCCTTCGTCTCGCCGAGAGCGCGGCCGGAGGCTCGGTCCGGCGAGGCAGCCGTGGTCGTCGCGACGCTGTAGGATGCCGACCCGTGACGCGAGCCCGGCTTCCTTCGTCGTGCGCCGTCCCGCTCCTCGTCGGGGCCGCGACGCTGCCGCTCGTCGTCCTCGCGACCGACGCGCGCGCCGACGACGCCGCCGCCGCGGCGAAGGCCGAGCCGAAGAAGACGAGCTCGCTCTCGTGGGCGCGCCTCGAGGGTGCAGAGACTTGCATCGGCACGCACGACCTCGCGCTCCGCGTCGAAGGGCTGCTGCACCGCCACGCCATCGTGTCCGCGGCCGAGGCGGATCTCAGCATCGAGGGGCGCGTCGAGAAGATGCCGAAGGGGTTCCGCGCCACCATCGTCGTGGCGAAGAGCTCGGGCGACATCGTCGGCAAGCGAGAGATCGAGAGTCAGGAGCCCGCTTGCAGGGCGCTCGACGAGCCGGTCGCTCTCGCCGTGGCGCTCATGATCGATCCCGAGGGAGCGCTCGCGCCGCCGCCCGAGACGCGCCCGCCGGACCCGCCGCCCGCGCCCCCCGCGCCACCGAAGGTGATCGTGAAGGAGCACACGGTGTACGTCCCGGTGCCGGTGAAGCCCGCGCCGAAGAGGCGTCTTTACCGGTTCGAGGGCTACGTGGGCGGCATCGTCGGCCTCGGGATCACGCCGTTCGGCGGCGGGATCATGGCGGGCGCGGTGCTCGATCCGCCTTGGTTCGTTCCGTTCGAGGTGACCTCGTCGCTCCTCTTGGCGGAGCGATCGACGCCGTCCGTCGTGCCCCAGGGCGCGAGCGCGGCGACGACGGGCAAGCTGCGCTTCTGGCAGCTCGAGGGCTCGGCGTACGTCTGTCCGCTCGCGGGCCACCGTGGCGCGTTCCAGGGTGCGCTCTGCGCCGGCGGCCAAGCCGGGTTCGTCGCGAGCTCGGGGAGCGGCTTCGTCCGCGACGACGCCCGGCTGAGACCGCTACTGAGCGGCGCGCTGCGCGGACGCGCCGGGCTCTGGTTCTTCCCGCTGTCGCTCACGATCGGCGCCACGCTCTCGGTGCCGGTGGTGCGCGACACGTATCTCTATCGCGACGCCGCGGGCGCCGAGAAGAAGCTCTTCGAGTCGGCGCCCGTCGCCGGGCTCTTCGATCTCTCGGTCGGGTTCCAATT
>CAYYKK010000379.1:2829-6374 GCA_964467935.1 uncultured Polyangiaceae bacterium | reverse complement strand
CTCGCTCCGGCGTCCGCGAGCGCCGCGGCCGCGTCGACCGCGCCGGGGCCGTCGCTCTCGGTGCTGCCCCGCGACTTCGACTTCTCGAAGAACCCGGCGCTCGTCGGTCGCATCGCCGAGACGGCGCACCACTACTACCGCTTCATCAACCCGCGGTTCGACTCGCTCGTCTGCCGCCGCTACGCCGAATGGCTGAAGACCGATCCGCGCGTGGCGCTCCACGGCGACGCGCACGTCGAGCAGTTCGGCGTCACCGACCTCGGCCGAGGGCTCACCGATCTCGACGACACCGCCCTCGGCCCGCGGCTCGTCGACCTCCTGCGCATGGGGACGTCGCTCGTGCTCGTCGTCGAGGAGAAGTCGGCGTCCGACGCGGCGTTCCGCGACACCGACGCGCGCATGATCGACGCGCTCGCGCGCGGCTACGCGGAGGGGCTCGGGTCGCCCGACGCGCCGCCGCCGCCGAGCCCGCTCGACGAGCGCCTCGAGAAGACCTTCGTCACCGATCGCGCGCCCTTCCTCGACGAGTCGGAGCGCTCGATGCTGCCGTTCGCTTCGCCCGCCGACGAGGCGGAGGCCAAGAAGCTCCACGCCGCCTACGAGGCGGAGATGCTCCGCGCCAACATGACCGGGCCGAAGAACAAGGACTTCCCGGCGGGCACGTTCGCGCTGAAGAAGATGGGGCCGATCGCGGCCGGGATCGGGAGCGCGCTCGATCGGCGCATCCTCATGCGGCTCGAAGGGCGCACGTCGAAGCCGGGCGACGATCTCATCGTCGAGATCAAGAACGAACGATCGCCCGAGGCGCCGACGTGCCTCACGCCCGAGCGCGATTACCGCGCGTCGCGCTACTTGATCGGCAAGGCGCGCGCGCGGCCCTTCGATCCGATCGAGATCCGCGGCACGGGCTATTGGGCCGGCGAGTGGAACGTGAACCACAAGATCGTGAAGGTCGACAAGACGATCGCGTCGCCGGCCGATCTCGAGGCCGTCGCCTTCGAGTCGGGCTACGTGCTCGGTCGCGGGCACCTGCTCTCGCGCGTCGACGGATCGGCGCGTCCCTCGGTGCTCGCCGCGGTCGCGGGTGGAGAGCCGCCGCTCCCGAGCCGCGCGGCGTTCGTGAGCGACGCGGCGCGTGTCCTCGCGCTCGACGAGCCGACGCGCGCGCGCCTGCTCGAGGTCTCGCGCGCCCTCGCGGGCGAGGTCGACGACGCGTGGGCGCGCTTTCGCGACGCCGCGTCGCGCCCGTGACGAGGCCCGTGCGGGCCCGCACCGCGAGCGCGTCGCGTTGGGTGGCCGGCGTCGACGGGTGCCGCGGCGGCTTCGTCGTGGTCCTGCTCGACGCGGCGCTCGGCGCGTTCCGGGTCGACGTGGTCGGCGGGGTCGACGCGCTGCTCGCGCTCGCGGAGCGTCCCGTGCGGATCGCGATCGACATGCCCATCGGCCTGCTCGCGCACGCCGAGCGGGGCGGGCGCGCGTGCGATCGCGCGGCGCGGGGGCTGCTCGGTCGACGCGCCTCGACGCTGTTCTCGCCGCCGAGCCGCGCGGCGCTCGAGGTCTTTCGACGCGGCGGCGCGTTCGCCGAGGTGTGCGCCGCCGAGCGCGCCGCTTCGCCGGACGCGCTCGGGCTCTCGCAGCAGGCCTTCCATCTCCTGCCCAAGATCGACGCGCTCGATCGGGCGCTCGATCCGATCCTGCAGCGGCGCGTGTTCGAGGCGCACCCCGAGCTCGCCTTCGCCGCGATGAACGACGGCGAGGTGCTCGCGCTGCCGAAGAAGACCGCCGAGGGCGCTGCGGCGCGCTCGCGGCTCCTCGCCCGATCCGGGCTGCCGCGCGCGCTCTCTGGGCTCGCCGCGCCGCGCGGCGCGCATCGCGACGATCTGCTCGACGCGTGCGCGATGGCGTGGACCGCGAGGCGGCACCTGCTCGGCGTCGCCGCGCGTCTCCCGGACGCGTCGGAGCGCGACGCTCGCGGCCTCGCGATGGAGATCTGGCGCTGAGGATCGGCCCGCGTCAGCGGCCGATCGCGCGCAGCTCGACCATCAAGCAGCGATCCTCGACGACGTCGATGCCCGCCGCGACGAGGGCGTCGACGAACCCTTCGTTTCGGATGCCGCTCTGGAGCCACACGGCGCGAGGCTTCGCGGCGAGGAGGTCGTCGAGGTGCGCCATGAGGTCGGACGGCCTGCGGAAGACGTCGACGAGATCGACGGGGCGACCGATGCTCGCGATCGAGCGAAAGACCTTCTTGCCGAGGATCTCGGTCGCCTCGGGGTAGTACACGGGCACCGGGATCACGTCGTAGCCGGCGCGGGCGGCGTACGCGGGCACGTAGAACGCAGGCTGTCCGCTCGCGGCCTCGGTCTTCATCCCGAGCACGGCGACGGTCTTCGTCCGCTCGAGCAGCGCGCGGATCTCGTTCGGCGTCTCGATCCTCATCCTCGTCCTCGCTTCGGGGGCGGCCCCTTCGTCTTGGCCTTCGTCGGCGCGCGTCGCGCGGGCTTCGGCGCGTCCGCGGCCTCGCGCGCCGCGTGGGAGAGGAACTGCACCGCGTCGGTGACCTGCTTGTCGGTCATCGCGTGCCCGGCGCGCTTCGCGCCCTCGCTCTTCGACGGCCACCGGAGCCGTCGGAGCAGCTTGGCGAGCTTCACCTGGTCGCCGTGCGCCGGATCGCGCTCCCCCCACGCGACGAAGAAGGGCGCGCGGCGCTTCTGCGCTTGGCCGCTCTTCTCGAGGTAGCTCGCGCCCGATCCGCCCGCGAAGACCGCGAAGCCGTCCGCGTCGGCGAGGCGCCCGCGCATCGCGAGCGACGTCGCATAGTAGGCGCCGTTCGAGAAGCCGAAGACCCACACGCGCTCGAACGGCGCGCCGCTCCGCGACTCGAGCGCGCCCCTCGCGGCGCGCCACTCGCCGACGAGCTCGTCCTCGACCCGCGCCTGCGCGGACGCGGCGGTGGGCCAGCTCCACCACGACTCCATCCCCTTCGGCCCGATCCCGGCGCGTCCCCGCGGCATGAGGACCGTGAACCCGTGCGCCTCGGCCGCCCGCGCGGCGCCGCGCTGCTGCGCCCACTGCCATTGGGTGTCGGGCTTCACGACGCCGTGGAGGAAGATCACGAGCGTTCGCGGCCCGGCCGCCGCTTGCTTCGGCGTGAACGCGCACACATCGTCGCCGACGACCTCGAGCTCGGGGGCGCACCACCGATCCATCGCGGCGTCGGGGCCGAGGGGATCGGGCGGCGGCTCGCTCGCGTCGTCGGCGACCACCGGGGGCTCGTCCGTGTCGTCGCGCGCCTCGTCGGCGGGAGGCGGCGCGGGCGCGGCGGCGCCGTGGGGCGCCTCGTCCGCCGAGACGGTCGCGGGGGCGAGCCACCCGCCGAGCGAGGCCAGGGCCCAAGCCCAGGTTCGAGCGCGTCGCGCCGCTGCCATCGACGGGGTCTATCACGGCCGCGCGTCTGCGCTCCGGTGCGCCGATGGAAAAATCGTCGCGGCCTCGGAACCCGGGACCCTTCGCGCTGTCCATCGCGCTCCATGGGCCTCGACTCC
>CAYYKK010000379.1:0-2819 GCA_964467935.1 uncultured Polyangiaceae bacterium | reverse complement strand
CGTCCAGCCGACCCTCCTTCCTCCTCCCCCCGACGCTCCGGCCGACGGTCCTCCCCCGGCCGCTCCGCCCACGCGCTGGCTGCTCGACGACGACGACGACGTTCGCGCCGGCGATCTCGGCGAAGACGTGCGGCTGCGTCCTCCGAGCCGCGAGCTCCTCCGCGCGGCCGAGGCGTGCCTCACCGAAGACGCCGCGCCGCCGAAGAGCGCGATCTCGGCCGAGGCCGAGCAGGCGGCGTTCTTGGCGGGGCTCCGCGCGGTCCGGAACGAGCGCGTGAAGCGCGACGCGACGGTGGCGGCGGCGATCACGCTCGCGATCGTCGGCGCCGCGTGGCTCGGCGAAGCCCGCCCCGACGAGTCGGGTCGCGCGGTGACGCCCGAGCTCGCCGCGGTCCCGAAGGACGACGGGTCGTCGGCGCCGCTCGAAGAGGTCGGTCCGCCGCTCCCGCCGACGGTCGAGGGCAAGCTCGGCAAGGCCGAGGTCGTCGCGGCCGTCGACCGCAAGGCCGGCCAGCTCAAGCAGTGCTACGCGCTCGGCTTCGACCGCGATCCGAAGCTCGCCGGGAGCCTCACGATGAAGCTCCTCGTCGGCGAGAGCGGTGACGTGCTCGGCGTCGCGGACGTCGGCTCGAGCGTCGGCGATCGCAGCGTCGTGAGGTGCGTCGCCCGGTCGATGCGGAGCCTCGCGCTCCCCGCGCCCTCGGATGGGCGCCGGGCGCTCGTCACCTATCCGCTGGTCGTCCCGAAGCTCCGCTGACGCGACGCTCTCTTGGCGACGCTCGGCGCGACGCTTCCATCGAGACGCTCGGCGTGACGCCTCCGACGAGACTTCCGACGAGACGCCCCCGACGCGACGATTCGCCGCCTCGCGCGGCGCGGCCTGCTAGAGTCCCCGCGACGTGCACCTCGCCTTCGTCACGCCGCGCAAGCTCCCCAAGCCGAAAGACCTCCCCGGTCGCGTCGTCGTCCTCGACGTCGCGTTCGCGTCCGAAGCGGGCGGAGGTGGCTTCGAGAAGGTCACGCTCCCGTTCATCGAGGGCCTCGGCCCGCGCCTCGCGGCGTGGGTCGATCACCACGACAGCGCGCACCACGGGCGCTTCGCCGCCGACGAGCGCTTCGTGCTCTCGACGAAGGCGCAGCACGGCGCGTGCCCCGAGATGATCACCCCCGCGCTCGTCGAGCGCGTCGGCAAGGTCGACACCCTCGCGTGTCACAACGACTTCGACGGGCTCGCCAGCGCCGCCAAGTGGATGCGCGGCGGCGTCGAGCCGTACGACGGCGCCGACGACGACGCCCGCGCCGTCGACACCCGCACCGGCAAGCTCGGCCCGATCGGCGTGCGCTTCGACCGCGCGCTCCGCGGTCGGCCTCGCGACACGGCGCTCTACGGCGTCATCGTGCGTCACCTCGCGAGCGGCCTCGCCGACGCTTCGCTCTGGGCCCCGATCGACGCGGCCGCGGCCGAGCTCGCGCCCATCGAGGACGAGACCCGACGCATCGCCGGGCGCTTCCGTCGCGTGGCCGACGGCGTCGTGTTCGTCGACGCCTCGAGGCGCGACGGCCCCTACGACAAGACCATGCTGCTCTTGCTCGGTCAGGAGCGCGCGACGGTCGCGGTCGTCGCCGACGCGGACTCGGTCACGGTCGCCGCCCCGTTCGACAGCGGCAGGAACTTCCTCCAGCTGCTCTCGCTGTCGGGCGGCATGCCCACGCGCGTCTCGGTGCAGCGCGCGCGCCTCGCGGAGGTGCTGACGCTCCTCGGCGCCCCCGCCACGGACGTCCCCGATCTCCTCGGCTGAGCGCGCGCGCGGTACCCGTCGCGCCGAGGGCTCCTCGCCCTCGCCGCACATGCGTTCCGTGGCCCGCGCGCACGCCCAATCTCTTTGACGGGCCTGAGGCCCGCTGCTACGCGGCCGTTTGCACGTGTCCTCCGCTGTTCCAAGGGGCGCGCGCGCGGGAGCCAGCGGCGATTCCGCTCCGATCCGATCGGGGGAACGGCGAAGGCGTCCCGTGTGGTGAGGGTGGCCCATCACGGTCACCTGGGGGTGTCGCCGAGCTCGCCTCGGGACCGCAGTTGCAATCGGGAAACACATGGCAGCCACGACGCAAGGGTCGACGCAGGCCGTCGACGAGCTTCTTTTCCACAACGACTCCGTCTCGCTCTGCTTGCTCGTCCACCGGAGGAACAAGACGTTTCGCGTGATCGACTTCCGCGCCGGGCCCACGCTGGCCAAGCGCAACTTCGTCATCGCGACGGCCAAGCGTGAGGGGATCGAGAAGGTGTTCGTCCTGGTCGAGCGCGACGAGGTGAACACCTGGATGCGCCTCGGCTTCCGCCGCGAAGGCAGCATCCCCGGCTTCTACAAGCGCAGCGACGCCTGGATCATGGGCGCCGTGGTGGCCGAGGTCGGCCCGATGCGACCGGAGAGCGCGTACGACGACGAGGACATCGACGACGGCGTCGACGAGCCGTCGAACGCCGCCGCGAGCGCGCAGAAGGTCGTCGACAAGGCGAAGAAGCTCGCGAAGGAGCTCGTCGAGAAGGCACTGCCGCCGATGAAGCTCGCCCCGATGAAGCGCGACGCGGCGCAGAAGGCCGTCGTCGCCGCGACGAAGGCCGGCCTCGCGCTCACCGGGTTCGAGCCCTTCAGCCGCGACGCCGAGCGCACCGCGCACGTCGTGACGGGGCGCGGAGGCTTCGAGGTCGTGATCTCGCACGAGCTGCAGCCGTCCTTCGGCAGCGCGTTCTTCGAGCTGCTCACCGGCCCGCGGGACGACGCCGAGCGCTTGCTCACCCACGCCGCGATCCGCGCCTACCT
>CAYYKK010000378.1:0-6377 GCA_964467935.1 uncultured Polyangiaceae bacterium | reverse complement strand
GATCAACGTGCAGGGGCCGCGCTCACGCGAGCTCATGAGCATGATCACCACGGCGGACCTCTCGAACGAGGCGTTCCCGTTCCGCGCCGCCAAAGAGATCGACATCGGCTTCGCACGCGCGCTGTGCGTTCGCATCACGTATCTCGGCGAGCTCGGCTACGAGCTCTACGTGCCTGCCGAGCAAGCCGTGCACGTCTACGAGAGGCTCACCGAAGCCGGCAAGACTGTGGGCCTCGTCCACGCGGGCCTCAAAGCGCTCGCGAGCCTCCGCATGGAGAAGGGCTATCGCGACTACGGCCACGACATCGACAACACCGACTCGGTGCTCGAGGCCGGGCTCGGCTTCGCCGTGAACCTGAAGAAGCCCGGCGGGTTCCTCGGGCGCGAGGCGGTCTTGGCGAAGAAGGCGGCGGGGCCGCTCACGCGTCGCCTCCTCCAGGTGCGCCTGCTCGATCCGGAGCCGCTCATGTACCACGCGGAGATCGTGCATCGGGACGGCAAGCCGGTCGGCTACGTGCGCGCCGCGTCCTACGGCTTCACCGTCGGAGGCGCGGTCGGCCTCGCGATGATCGAGGCGGGCGAGCCGCTCGACCAAGCGTGGATCGATCGCGGGCGATGGGAGATCGACGTCGCGGGCAAGAAGCATCCGGCGATGGCCTCTCTGAGGCCGCTCTACGATCCGGACATGGCGCGGATCAAGGCCTGACGCGCGCCTCCTCCCTTCGGCATGCACCTCCTCGACCAGGATCACCCCGACTTCAAGCGACTCGGCCGCGGCAACCGGACGCTCGCCGTGCACGCGATCTTGAAGGCGACGCTCGAGCGGAGCACGCGCTTCGCGCTCCAGTTCGATCGCGCGCGCCTCGCCTCGGCGCTCGGCCACGACGCGCTCTCCGTCTTGGTGCCGAGCCTCGCGGAGCGGTCCGCGGCGCCGGACCACCTCTACGATCTCTTCGCAGGAGAGCTTCACGCCGAGCAGCGGCGGATCCTTCGGCGCGCCCTCTCGCCGGCCATCACCGATCCGCGGACCGGGCAGCTGCCGCTCGCGGCGATCCGGAGCGCGCGCGGGCGCGACGAGCGGGGAAGGACCGTGCTGCGGGTCGGCGACGGAGGCGGGACGATCCTGTTCTCGCTCCCCGACGAGGCGCTCGCGGCGCTCGTCGCCGAGTACGAGCTTGCGCGGATCCCGCCGACCGTCCTCCGCGCGATCGACGTGGACGTGGAGGGGCTCGAGCCCTGAGGCCGCGGACGCGGCCCCGCTACTTCGCGTCCCCGCCCCTGCCGTGGGCGTAGAGCTTCCGGAGGACGTCGGCGCGCGAGACGATGCCGACGATGCGCCGCTCGCGCAGCACCGGGAGCCGCCCGACGTCGGCGCGCGTCATCACCTCGAGCGCTTCCTCCAAGGTCGCCTCCGGCGCGATCGTCTTCACGTCGCGGGCCATGTACGCGCGCACCCTCTCGCCGAGGGCACCGTCGCGCGCGGCGCGCTCGATGTCGCGCCGCGAGACGACGCCCACGAGCACGCCGTCCTCCACGACCGGGACGCCGTGGTGACGCCAGGTAGCCAGCGAGTCGCGGAGCAGACGCAACGACACCGTCGGCGTGACGCAGCGCACGGGGCTCGACATCACGTCGCGCACCAGGAGCCGGGTCGTGGGCTGGGCGACGACGGCGCGCCAGAGCGCGTCGCGCAGCTCCGCGGCGGAGCGACTTCGAGAAAGGAGGCTGCCGCGCTGGGGCGTGGCGAGCTCCGCGCCGAGCGGCGCGAGCGCCCTGCCGACGTCGACCTGCGTGGTGCGCGACGCACCTGCGACGAGGACGCCCTCCTCGCAAGCGTGGATCGTGAAGATGGCGTCGAAGGCCTCGAGACGCAGCACCGCCTCGAGCACGTCGACGATCCCCTCCACCGGTCGCTCGAGCGGCACCGACGCGATGCCGACGTCGACGCCGCGGACGGTCTCGAGGTCGAAGCGGCCCAAGAGCTTCGCGATGAGCGAGCGCTGCGCGACCTTGAACGCGGGCCGCAAGTAGCGGTTCAGGACGCGCAAGCTCGCGCCCTGATCCAAGAGCCACGCGAGCGCCTCGGCGTCGCGCCCGGTGGTCGCCGCCGCCGTTAGAGACCGCGTGCGCTCGTGCAGTCCGAGCGCGCCGAGCGTGGCCTCTTCGACGTCGACGGCGCGATCTCGCTCACGGAGCGCGTCGACGACGAGGGTGACGAGCGACGCGACGGGCTCGACCATCGCGACGGCGGCGTCGACGTCGTCGGGGCTCGCCGCGCGTTGATCGACGAGGTGGAGATCGAGCTCGGGATCGCCGGATTGGATGCGCCAGAGCAGCCTCTGCCACGACGCGAGCTCGCGCTCTCGTCGGAGGCCCACCAACACGACGCGACGAGCGTGCGCGAAGTCGACGTCGTCGGCGTCGACGAGCGGGAAGCGATCCTTGTGCAGCGCGAGGAACGCCTTCGCGCCGGGCCGCAGGCGCTTCGGCGCCACCACGGTGGCGGAGGGGTAGAGCTTCTGCGCGAGGATCGCGGCCGAGAGGACGTCGAAGCCCGCGACCGGAGACGTGAGGAGGATCTCGAGCGGGTGGGTCATGGTCGGATCACCTGGCTCGCGAGGAGAGGCTCCGCCCGAGGATAGGCGCTCTCGGGTCGGTTGTGGCGGACGCCTTGTCTTCCGGAGCGGAACCTCCGACGATCGTGCGATGCGAGGGCGAGCCACGTTTCGAACGACCGCCGCGGCCCTCTTGGCGATCGGCGGAGTCGTGATCGGGATCACGGCGCAGGGGTGCTCCGAGCCCGGCGGCGCGACCTCGACGACGACGAGCGCGTCGAGCGCGAGCGCGACGTCGAGCGGCGCCGGCGGCGGCGCGCCGAGCGATCGCTTGTGCATGAGCTCCCCTCCACAGCTCCCGCCACCAGGCACCGACGCCTGCCCGACCGACGAGCCGGCGAAGGACACGCTCGACGCGGCGCTCCTCGCTGGCGGGCTCGCGAGCCGCTGCCTCGTGCAGCTGCGCGACGCGGACGTCGCGAAGAGCGGCTGGCCCTCGGCGATGCTCGTCGACGCGCATCGCCTCCCCGACTTCACGCCGCTCTACCACGGCCCGCTGCGCCTCCCGAGCTACGCGCGGGATCTCGAGAGCTCGCTCGCGAGCGCGGTCGCCTCGACGAGCCCCGTCGCGAAGGCGCTCGCGACGCTCTCCTCCCGGCGCGGACACGCGCTCGTCGACGCGTGCTTCGAGCTCGGTCCGTTCGCCCCGGCGGCGGGGGACGCGACGCCGCTCGCGACCGCGATCCTCACGCTCGACGACCACCGCGGACAGCCGGGCGACGAGGCCGCGCTGCGCGCTGCCGCCGCGTCGGTGCCGCTCGATCTGCAGGCGCGCCTCGCGAAGATCGTGGGCGCCCTCTCTCTCGCCGCCGACGCGGTCGACGACGCGCTCGCGCCCGCCATCACGGGCTCGACCGATCGGGCGTTCCTGTCGCACGCGGCGTCGCTCTACTACCCCGGCGGCACGCCGCTCACCCTCGACGCGGCCCACGTGGCGAAGCTCGACGCGGTCGATCTCGGGAAGATCTCCGAGGCGGCCGCGCTCCTCGCGGCGACGATCGAACGGGCGGACCTCGCGTCCGTCCCCGACGCGACGTTCCCCGCGTTCGAGGTCGACACGCCGCTCGGCGCGATCGTGGTCCACGACGCGAGCCCCGACACGTACGCGAAGGGAGGCCCCGCCGACGGCGCCCTGCTGCTCGTCGACCTCGGCGGCGACGACACGTACGAGGTCCCCGCCGGCGCGTCGGACGCGAAGCACCCCGTCTCGGTCGCGATCGACGTCCGCGGGTCCGATCATTGGGGCTACAAGAGCATCGCCGATGCACATGACACCGGGCTCCTCCCCAGCGACGCGGCGCCGGGTCGCTACGCCTCCGCGAAGACGCCCGACCAGGACTACGGCCCCGTCACCCTCTCGAAGACCCCGCGCCAAGGCTCGGGCAACGCGGGGATCGGGCTCCTGTTCGACCTCGGCCACGAGGGCGACACGTACCGCTCCCTCGCCGCGTCCCAAGGCTTCGGCGCGATGGGCGTCGGCGTGCTGTTCGACGCCGGGGGGGACGACGACTACGGGGCGGAGGCGGCGGCGCAAGGCTCGGCGACGTTCGGCATCGGCCTCCTGCTCGACGAGGCAGGCAACGACCACTACGCGTCGTTCACGCTGTCGCAAGGCTTCGGTGGGGCCGAGGGCGTCGGGGCGCTGCTCGACGCGGACGGCGACGACGTCTACTTCTGCGACCCGGGCGATCCCGCCTCGGGGGGGCACCCGCTCTATTTCTCGCCGCAGCTGCCGGGCAAAGGCAACTCGTCGATGTCGCAAGGCGCGGCGCAAGGCAGGCGCCCCGCGAGCGCCTCGGACGTCGCGTACATGGCCGGCGGTCTCGGGGTCCTCCGCGACAGCCGCGGCAAAGACCGCTACACGGGCTCCGTGTTCGCGCAGGGCGCCGGCTATTGGCAGGGGCTCGGCATGCTCCTCGATGGAGGCACCGACGCCGACAAGTACGACGCGCTCTGGTACGTGCAGGGCGCGGCCGCCCACTTCTCGCTCGCGCTCTTCACCGACGAGGGAGGCGACGATCGCTACGACACGACGTTCGACCCAGCGGCGACGTCGATCGGCGTCGGCCACGATTTTTCCGCGGCGATCCACGTCGACCTGGGTGGCAACGACGTCTACCACGCACCGGGGCTCTCGCTCGGGAGCGGCAACATCAACGGCATCGGCCTCTTCGCCAACGTCGGCGGCGACGACACGTACGTCGCCGCCGGCGATCCGACCCTCGGCGCCGGCAACTACTCGGCCGAGGCGCCGTTCGGCGATCCGCGCCAGGACGCGCCGACGATCGGCATCTTCGTCGACTCGGCGGGGAGCGACACGTACACCGTGGCAGGGCTCGCGCGGATGCTCGAGAGCTCGACGTGGAGCTACGAGCCCCAGCCCTACCCCGCTCCTCAAGTCGTGACGACCGAGCACGGCTGCGGCGCCGACGCGATGGCCGGCATGGTCGTGCTCCCCTGATGAGCGCCCCGCGTCGCCTCGCCGAGCGCTTCACGCTGCTCGAGATCGCCGGCAAGGGTGCTTCGGGCGAGGTCCATCGCGCGCTCGACGAGCGCGACGGCCGCATCGTGGCCGTGAAGCGGCTCTCGGGGCACCTCGACGGCGACCACGCGCGCGAGCGCTTCGCGCGCGAGATCCGCTTCCTCGAGCTCATCGACAGCCCGAACGTGGTGCGCCACGTCGCCCACGGGGTCGACGAGAGGGACGACGTTCCATTCGTCGCCGTCGAGTGGCTCGACGGCGAGGATCTCGCCCACCGCCAGCGCGCGCGCCCGCTCACCGGGCGCGAGGTCGTGGAGGTGACGATCGAGGTCGGTCGCGGCCTCGACGCCATCCACGCGATCGGGGTCGTGCACCGCGACGTCAAACCGTCGAACCTCTTCCTCACCACGAGCGAGGGCGGTCTGCGGGCGACGGTGATCGATCTCGGCGTCGCGCTCTCGCCGACCGAGCCGAGCCTCACGCATCACGGGACGATGATCGGCACGCCGGCGTACATGTCGCCCGAGCAGGTCCTCGGCTCGCCGCTCACCTCGCGGAGCGACGTCTTCTCGCTCGGCACCGTCGTCTACGAGCTCATCACCGGAGAGAAGCCCTACAAGGGCGCGGACGCGCTCACCGTCGTGGCGAAGATCGCCCTGTCGGATCCTCCGCACCTCCGAGACGTCGTCCCCACCGTCCCGGCGGAGGTCGACGCGATCGTGGCGCGGGCGATGGCGAAGGATCCGAGCGAGCGCTTCCCGAGCGCGCTCGCCTTCGGAGAGGCCCTCGCGAGCGCGCCGCCGTTCCGCACGCGGCGCGAGCCTTCGACGGCCGACGAGATCCCGACGGCGCTCCTCGAGTCAGGCGCGAGCGGCGACAGCTCGACGCTCGCCGCGCCGGAGCGCCGCGTCGTGACGGCGCTCTTCGCCCGCTTCGCCGACGCGGAGATCGCGCGGGGGTCCGCCGAAGCCTTCGATCGGATCGCCCGTCTGCATGGCGGGGCGCCGCGCGCGCTGCTCGCGCTCGGTCGGGTCGCCGTGTTCGGCGGCGCGCTCTCCACGGGAGACGAAGCGCGCCGCGCCGCACGCGCGGCCTTCGCGCTGAGGCGCGAGATTCAGGAGGTGGACCTGTCGATCGCGACCGGCAGGACGCGCGGCGGCGTCGACGGCCTGCCAGCCGACGCGATCGAGCGCGGCGCGCGTGGGAACGTCGAGGGCCCGACGTCCGCGTCGGGGGTGCTGGTCGACGGGCCCACGGCGCGCCTGCTCGGTGACGCGTTC
>CAYYKK010000377.1:0-6444 GCA_964467935.1 uncultured Polyangiaceae bacterium | reverse complement strand
CCATCACGCTGAGCTCGACGTCGGCGGCGAGGAGCGCGAGCAATGCGCCGACGCCCGCCGAGGGGAGCGTCGAGAGGATCGTGACGGGGTGGATGAGGCTCTCGTAGAGCATGCCGAGCACGATGTAGACGGCGATGAGCGCTGCCGCGACGAGGATGGGCTCGTTCGCGAGCGACGCCTGGAACGCCTGCGCCGTCCCCTGGAACGCCGCGTGCACGCTCGCCGGCATTCCGATCGTGCGCTCGGCCTTGTGGATGGCCTCGATCGCCGGCCCGAGCGCCACGCCGGGCGCCAAGTTGAACGAGAGCGTCACCGCCGGGAACTGTCCCTGGTGGTTGATCGACAGCGGGGCGTTCGAGGTCGAGGTCTTCACGATCTCCGAGAGCGGCACCGCCTCGCCGCCGGGCGGCCGCACGTAGAGCCCCTTCAGCGAGTCGGGGCTCGACTGCAGATCGGGTCGCACCTCGAGCACGAAGCGGTATTGGCCTAGCTCGGTGAAGGTCGTCGAGACCTGGCGCTGCCCGAACGCGTCGTACAAGGCGTCGTCGATCATCTGCGGCGTCACCCCGAGCCGCGCGGCCGTGTCGCGGTCGATCGCGAGCGCGAGCTCGAGGCCCGCGGCCTGCTGGTCCGTCGCGACGTCCTTCAGCTCCGGGAGACCCGCGAGCGCCTCCATCACCCGCGGCGCCCAGGTGCGCAGCTCCTCGAGGTCGGCGTCCTGCAGCGAGTATTGGTATTGCGTTCGAGTGGGCCGCCCGCCGATGCGCACGTCCTGAATCGATTGCATGAACAGGCTCGCCCCCGGCACCGCGCCGAGCTTGCGCCTGAGCCGCCCGATGATCTCGTCGGCGGAGGCCTTTCGGTCGGGCTTCAGCGACACGAAGACCGTGCCCGCGTTGACGCTCGCGTTGAAGCTGCCGACCGACGAGATGACGTGTTGGATGTCGGGATCGGTGCGGAGGATCTCGTTGAGCGTCTCCTGCTTCAGCTTCATGTTGGAGAACGACACGTCCTGCGCCGCCTCCGACGATCCCATGAGCTGGCCGGTGTCCTGTTGAGGGAAGAGCCCCTTCGGGATGACGACGAAGAGATAGACGCTGAAGGCGATGAGCCCGAGCGCGCACGCGAGCGTCACCCTGCGGAAGCGCAGGACCACGTCGAGCCCCGCGGTGTAGAGCGCGAGGACGCCGTCGAAGAAGCGCTGCGAGAGGCGGTAGGCGAGCCCGGTCGAGGTCGGCTCGGTGTGTCGGAGCAGGCGCGAGGCCATCATCGGCGTCACCGTGAGCGACACGAGCGCCGAGATCGCGATGGCGATGCTCAGCACCACCGCGAACTCGCGGAACAGACGCCCCACGATGCCGCCCATGAGGAGGATCGGGATGAAGACCGCGAGGAGCGAGGTCGTGATCGATAGAATGGTGAAGCCGATCTCCTTCGCGCCGCGCAGCGCGGCGTCGATCGGTCGCTCGCCCATCTCGAGGTACCGCATGATGTTCTCGGTGACCACGATGGCGTCGTCGACGACGAAGCCCGTCGAGATCGTGAGCGCCATGAGCGAGAGGTTGTCGAGGCTGTAGTCGAGCAGCCACATCACCGAGAACGTGCCGAGCAGCGACAGGGGGACCGCGACGCTCGGGATCGTCGTCGCCCGTCCGCTCCTCAGGAACACGAACACGACGGCGACCACGAGCGCGACGCTCAAGAGGAGCGTCGACTCGACGTCGCGGACGCCCGACCGGATGTTGGCGGTGCGGTCGATGGCGATGTCGACCTGGATGTCCGGCGGGATCGACGTCACCAGCGACGGCAGGAGGGCGCGGACCCGATCGCACGTCTCGAGGATGTTGGCGCCCGGTTGGCGCCGAATGACCACGAGCACGGCGCGCTCGCCGTCGGCCCACCCGGCCTGACGGCTGTTCTCGACGTCGTCGATGACCTTCGCGACGTCGCCGAGCCGCACCGCGGCGCCGTCTCGATAGCTCACGACGATCGATCGGAAGGCGTCCGCGCCCTCGAGCTGATCGTTGGAGTCGAGGACGAAGGCGCGATCGGCGCCCTCGAGCGACCCCTTCGGGAGGTTCACGTTCGATTGCGTGATGGCGTTGCGCACGTCGGCCGACGAGAGGCCCGCGTGCGCGAGCGCGGCCGGATCGATCTGCGCGCGGACCGCCGGCTGCTGCCCGCCGCCGACCGTGACCTGCCCCACTCCCGGGACCTGCGCGATCTTCTGCGCGAGGATGCTGTTGGCGGCCTCGTACATCTTGGGCACCGCGATCGTCTTGGACCGCAGCGACAGCACCATCACCGGCGCATCGGAGGGGTTC
Organism: uncultured Polyangiaceae bacterium; assembly: GCA_964467935.1. Classification (GTDB taxonomy): domain Bacteria; phylum Myxococcota_A; class Polyangia; order Polyangiales; family Polyangiaceae; genus CAYYKK01. Next base: position 4,120 of record CAYYKK010000377.1, on the reverse strand, counting down.
ACCTTGCGATAGGTCGGTCGATTCGGCAGGTTCGTCGGCAGCTCTCCGCCCGCGGCGTTGATGGCCGCCTGCACGTCGCGCGCAGCGCCCTCGACGTCGCGGTCGAGCGCGAACTGCAGGGTCAGCGACGTCGTTCCGGTGGAGCTCACGCTCGTCAGCTCCGTCACGCCGGCGATGCGGCCGAGCCGGCGCTCGAGGGGCGTCGCGACCGACGACGCCATCGTCTCGGGGCTCGCGCCCGGCAGGTTCGCGGACACCTGGATGGTCGGGAAGTCGACCTTCGGGAGAGGCGCGACGGGCAAGCTCCAATAAGCGAGCATGCCCGACAAAAGAATGGCGAGCGCGAGGAGCGCCGTCGCGATCGGGCGCCGAATGAACGGGCCCGAGAGCGTCACGGCGTCGCCTCGGTCGGCTCGGCGGGGACCGTCTGATCGCCGCCGCCGAAGAAGCGGCGAACGCGGTCCATCGCGAGATAGATGACCGGCGTCGTGTAGAGCGTCAGCACCTGCGAGACGATGAGCCCGCCCACGATGGCGATGCCGAGCGGCCGCCGCAGCTCGGAGCCGGTGCCCGTGCCGAGCGCGAGCGGCAGGCCGCCGAGGAGCGCCGCCATGGTCGTCATCATGATCGGGCGAAACCGGAGCAGGCAGGCCTGGTGGATCGACTCTTCGGGCGAGTGCCCGCCCTGGCGCTCGGCCTCGAGCGCGAAGTCGATCATCATGATGGCGTTCTTCTTCACGATCCCGATGAGCAGGATGATGCCGATGAGGGCGATGACGCTGAACTCGGTGCGCGTCAGGAGGAGCGCGACGAGCGCGCCCACGCCCGCGGACGGGAGCGTCGAGAGGATCGTGATGGGGTGGATGGTGCTCTCGTAGAGCACGCCGAGCACGATGTAGACCGTGATGAGCGCGGCGAGGATGAGCAGAGGCTCCGAGTCGAGCGACTCCTGGAACGCCTGCGCGGCGCCCTGGAACTCGGCGTGGATCCCGGGCGGGAAGCCGACCTCCTGCTCGGCGCGCGCGATCGCCTCGACGGCCTCGCCGAGCGAGGCGCCAGGGGCCGTGTTGAACGAGAGCGTGACCGCGGGGAATTGCCCCTGATGTCCGATCGTCAAGGGTGCGCGCGCGTGGCCCCAATGCGCGAAGGCCGACAGCGGAATGGCGTCTCCGGTCTGGGAACGGGCATAGATGCGGTCGAGCGCGTCGGGGCTCTCCTTCTCCCCCGGCGGCACCTCGAGGATCACGCGGTATTGGTTCAGCTGCGTGAAGATCGTCGATATCTGGCGCTGCCCGAACGCGTCGTAGAGCGTGTCGTCGATGGCCTGCGGCAGCACGCCGACGCGCGAGGCCGTGTCGCGATCGACCTCGAGGGCGAGCCCGAGCGCCGCGGCCTGCTGGTCGCTCGCGACGTCCTCGAGCTCGGGGTGGGCCTTCAATGCGTCCACGAGGCGCGGCGCGAACGTGCGCAGCTCCTCCGGATCCGCGTCCTCGAGCGTGTATTGGTATTGGGTGCGGCTCACGCGCGAATCGATCGAGAGGTCCTGCACCGCCTGCATGTGGAGCGTGATCCCCTCGACGGAGGCGACCCTCGGCGAGAGGCGGGCGATGACCTCCGCGGCGCTCGATCGTCGCTCGCTGCGCGGCTTGAGCAGGATCGAGAGCCGCCCTTGGCTCGTCGTGGGGTTCGTGCCGTCGGCGCCGATGAACGACGCGACCTCCGCCACGTCCGGGTCGGTGCGGATCGCGTCCACGACGCTCTCCTGGAGCGTCATCATGCGCGGGAACGACACGTCCGCCGAGGCCTCCGTGACGCCGAGGATGGCGCCGGTGTCCTGTTGCGGAAAGAAGCCCTTCGGCACCACGATCGCGAGCCACGCCGTGAGCGCGATCGTCGCGCCGGTCGCGAGGAGCGTCACCGTCCGGTGCGCGAGCACCCAGCGGAGCCCGCGATCGTAGAAGGCGAGCAGCGCGTCGAAGAAGCGCTCCGACGCGCGGAAGAAGGCGCCGGGTCGCTCCTCGGCGTGCGGCTTCAGGAGGTGCGCGCACATCATCGGCGTGAGCGAGAGCGAGAGCACCGCCGACACGCCGATGGCGACCGCGAGCGTCACCGCGAACTCGCGGAAGAGACGGCCGATGAGCCCTCCCATGAAGAGGAGCGGGATGAGCACGGCCACGAGCGAGATCGTGAGCGACACGATGGTGAAGCCGATCTGCCGCGCCCCCTTCAGCGCCGCCTCGAACGGCGCCATCCCCTCCTCGACGTAGCGCGAGATGTTCTCGATCATGACGATGGCGTCGTCGACGACGAAGCCAGTCGAAATGGTGAGCGCCATGAGCGAGAGGTTGTTGAGGCTGTAGCCGGCGAGGTACATCACGCCGAACGTGCCGATGAGCGACAGCGGGACGGCGATGGCGGGGATGAACGTCGCGCGCGCGCTCCGCAGAAAGACGTAGATGACCATCACGACCAGCACGATCGTGAGCCCGAGGGTCATCTCGACGTCCTCGACCGAGGCGCGGACGGTCTCGGTGCGGTCGGAGATCACGCGTACGTCGAGGCCCTGCGGCAGCGACGCGCCGAGCTGCGGCAAGAGCTGCTTCACGCGCTCCGCCACCTCGATCACGTTCGCGCCCGGCTGGCGCTGGACGTTGAGGAGGACCGCGCGCTTGTCGCCCGACCAGGCCGCGAGGAAGCTGTTCTCGACGCCGTCCTCGACCTTCGCCACGTCGCGGAGGCGCACGGGCGCGCCGTTCTTGTAGGCGATGACGACGCTCCGGTACGCCTTCGCGTCGAAGAGCTGATCGTCGGTCGCGAGGATGAAGTTCTGCCGAGCGCCGTCGATGTTGCCCTTCGGCGCGTTCACGTTGGCGGCGACGAGGGCCGTGCGCACGTCCTCGAGCGTCAGGTTCTTCGCGGCGAGCGAGAGCGTATCGACCTGCACGCGGACGGCGGGCTTCTGTCCGCCGTTCAGCGTCACGAGACCGACGCCCGACACTTGTGAGATCTTCTGCGCGAGGATCGAGTCGGCGAAGTCGTCCACCTGGCTGAGGGGCAGCGAGTCCGAGCTGACCGCGATCGTGAGCACCGGCGTGTCGGCGGGGTTCGATTTCGAGTACGTCGGCGGCGCGGGCAGCGTGCGCGGCAAGAGCGTCGTCGCGCCGTTGATCGCGGCTTGCACGTCTTGCTCGGCCGCGTCGATGTTTCGCTCGAGCGAGAACTGGAGCGTGATCGTCGAGTAGCCGAAGCTCGAGACGCTCGTCATCTCGGAGAGCGAAGGGATCTGCCCGAACTGCCGCTCGAGCGGCGTCGTCACCGAGGAGGCCATCGTCTCGGCGTTCGCGCCGGGCAGATACGTCGAGACGACGATCGTCGGGTAATCGACCTGCGGGAGCGCGGAGACGGGGAGCTGCCGAAACGCGATGAGGCCGGCGAGCGTGAGGCCGATCATCAAGAGCGCCGTCGCGATCGGCCGCTTGATGAAGACGTCGGTGAAGCTCATGGCGCCGACGCGGAGGGGGCGGCGCTCGCGCGAGGCGCGCTCGACGCCGAGGGGGCGGACGAGCCGAGAGGCGCCGCGCCCTTGCCCTTCGTCGAGACCTTCGCGCCCGGCTTGAGCTGGTTCTGACCCTCGGTGACGACGCGCTCGCCCGCCTCGAGGCCCGAGCGGAGGACGACGACCTCGCCCTGCGTCGACTCGATCTCGACCGATCGTGGCGTGACCGTGTCGTTCGCGCCGATCACGTACACGAGCGTGCCCTTCGGTCCTCGCACGATCGCCTCGGCGGGGATGACGAGCGCGTCCTTCTCCGTCCGGAGGAGCATGCGCGCCTTCACGAATTGGTTCGGCCAGAGCGTTCGGCTCGGGTTGTCGAACTGCGCCTTCAGCCGGATGGTCGCGGTCGCCTGGTTGATCTGGTTGTCGATGAGGACCACGTCGCCCTCGCCGAGCTTCGTCGCGCCGTCGCGCCCGAACGCCTCGACCCGCACCTTGCGCTCCGAGAGCTGCTTCTGGACCTCCGGCAGCTCGTCCTCGGGCAGCGTGAAGAACACCGCGATGGGGTCGAGCTGGGTGATGACCACGATCCCGCTCGCGTCGGTGGGGTGCACGATGTTGCCG
>CAYYKK010000376.1:0-6449 GCA_964467935.1 uncultured Polyangiaceae bacterium | reverse complement strand
CGGCGGCCCCCACGCCCGCGGATCCGTCGTCCGCCGCCGCGCCTTCGCCGGCCGCAGCGAGCTCTTCGCCGGCCGGCGCGCCGACGAGCGCCCCGCCCGCCGCCGAGTCGGGCGACGCCGCCGAGGAGCCCAACCCCGCCAACAAGCCCGAGGCCGAGGAGCACTTCAAGAGGGGCCTCGACCTCCTGAACCAGGAGGCGTGGACCGCCGCGCTCGCGGAGTTCCTCCGATCGCGCGAGCTCTATCCCACGCGCAACGCGACGAACAACGCCGCGTTCTGCATGCGCAAGATCGGCCGCTTCGACGAGTCGCTCGACCTCTACGAGACGCTCCTGCGCGAGTACCCGACCATGCCCGCCGACAAGAAGCTCGCGGCCCGCAAGGAGGTCGCGGAGCTGCGCGCGCTCGTCGGCACCATCGACGTGGTCGGCGCGGAGCCCGGCGCTTCCATCGTCGTCGACGGTCGACCGCGCGCCGACTACCCGCTCATCGATCCTCTGCGCGTGAGCGCCGGGAGCCACGCGATCCGCGTCTTCAAGGAGGGCTTCCGACCTTACGAAGGATCGGTCGACGTCGCAGGTGGCCAGACGGTCCGCGTGACCGCGAAGATGCCCGCGCTCACCGCGTCGGGTCGCCTCAAGGTGGCCGAGCGGAGCGGCAAGAAGCTCGACGTCGTCGTCGACGGCGCCGTCGTCGGCGTCACGCCGTGGGAGGGCTCGCTCGCGGTCGGCGATCACGTCGTGCTCCTGCAGGGCGACGCCGACCTCGGTACGCAGCCGAGCGCGGCGCCGGTGCGCAAAGACGACATCACGAACCTCACGCTCACCGCCGAGACGCTCGAGTCGTCGATGCTGGTCGACGTGACCCCGAGCTCGGGCCGGCTCTCGATCGACTCGGTGCCGGTCGGACGCGGCGTGTGGGATGGCCGCCTGAAGGCCGGCACGCACACGATCGTGTGCGAGGAGGACGGCTTCTTCCCACAGAAGAAGCAGGTCTCGCTCGAGCGCGGCGACCGCAAGGAGCTGCACCTCAAGCTCGAGCGCGACGAGAACGCGGACCACTGGCGCAAGCCTTCGAAGATCGCCATCGACGTCTCCGGCGGCTTCGCGGCAGGTCCGTCGCTCGGCGGCGACGTCGCCGGCAGCTGCAGCGGGAGCTGCTCGAAGAGCCCCGGCCTCGGTGGGCTCGTCGTCCTCAACGCCGCCTACGAGTTCGGCTCGGGCTTCGGCATCGGCCTCGCCGGCGGCTATCTGCAAGCGTCCCAATCGATCAAGGGTCGCAAGGCGACGCTCGATCCCGTCGGCATCGATCCCGGCCTCTCCGGCAGCTCGGCCGACGATCTCCGGCTCCGCGGCTTTCTCGTCGGCGTGGCCGCGGGCATGCACCTCGGCGACCGCTTCCCCTTGCACTTCCGGCTCGGCGCGGGCGCCGTGATCGGCTCTGCGCGCAACGTGCGCGACGGCGTGTTCGCGACGCGCGCTGGCGCGACCTACGACGCGCCCCCGCTCGCGAGCCAAGCGACCGCCGCGTTCGTCTACGTCGATCCGGAGGCCACGATCGGGCTCCGTCTCGGCGATCACGTGGAGCTCGCCGCCGGCATGCAGGCCCTCGTGCTCATCGCCGCCTCCGCTCCCACCTGGGGCTCGGGCAGCACGACCGAGGTCGTCGCGGGGACGGACGGGCTCGCGAAGTACCCGAGCGGAGACAAGCTCGTCGGCACGAGCGTCTTCTTCGTTCCGGGCCTGAAGGCTCGCTTCGACTTCTAGCGGCTACTCGAACTTCGTCTCGACGCCGGACGGGTGGGCGGTCGGCGTCGCGGTCGGCGTCGCGGTCGGCTGGCCGCCCGGCGGGAGCGCCGCGCCGCTCGGCTTGCCCGCGCCGGTCTTCAGGTCGAGCTCGAGCTTCGGGGGGAACGCTCCGCTCTCCGTGATGCTGACGTCCTCCTCCATCACGGCCTTCTTCGGGCCCGCCGCGGTGAGGGAGACTTTGTGGACGGTGCCGAGCGCGCCTTTGATCTCGACCACGCCGCGCTTCACCGTCACCGGGTTGCCGTCGACCGTGACGGTCGCATCCTCCGGGATCACGACGAGCTTCACGATCCGCTCGTTCGCCGGCTCGGGCGTGACGGAGGGGCCGGTCGCGCTGCCGCCCGGCGCGGCGGACGGTGCGCTCGAGTGCACCACCACGGGCTGCGACGTCGCCGCCGTCGCCGGGGGCTGGCTCCCAATCACCTTGTAGGCGAAGAACGCAGCGCCGATCATTCCGATCGCGACGCCCGCCGCGACCATCGTCCGCGTGTTGCCCTTCGGCTCGACGGGGACGTTCGTCGCCGCCACCCCGCCGTTCGTCCCGCCCGGCGCCTCGCGCGCCCCCGAGATCGCGTTCGCCTCGCCGACGGGCGCCGGTGGATACTGGCTCGGCGCCATGCTCGTGCGCGGCGCCTGCGGCGGCGGGATCGTGAGCCGGCTGCCGACGTTCGAGCGCTCGGCGTCCGTGATGCCGACGAGCTCGCTCTCCTCGAGCTTCACGCCGTTCGGCAAGAGCGCCTTGATGGCTTCGAACATCTCCGACGCCGTCTGGTAGCGCTCGGCAGCGTCCGCGCGCAGCGCCTTGTGCACGATGCCGGCGACCTCCTTCGGCACCCAAGGCGCGAAGTCCTGCACGGGTCGCGGCGGCTCGGAGCAGATCGCGATGATGAGCTCGCCGAGCGCGTCGATGTGATGGTACGGCGTGCGCCCCGAGAGCGCCTGGTAGAGCACGACGCCGAGCGACCAGATGTCGGCGCGGTGGTCGATCGATTTCGAGCCGCGCGCCTGCTCCGGCGACATGTAGAGCGGGGAGCCGAGCATCGTCCCGGTGCGCGTCAGGCCCGCGTCACCGACCTCGCTCGCGTGCTCCATCTTCACCTTGGCGATGCCGAAGTCGAGCACCTTGACCAGGATCGCGTCGCCGTCGCGCTTCGCGAGGAAGAGGTTCGCCGGCTTGATGTCGCGATGGATGACGTGCGCCGCGTGCGCCTTCGAGAGGCCGAGGCAAGCCTGTCCGACGATCTTCAGCGCGAGCTCGGGCGACACGACGCCGACCTTGTTGAAGAGCTGCGCGACGTCCTCGCCGGTCATGAACTCCATGACCATGTAAGGCAGGCCGCTGTTCGGGTCGGTGCCCGTGTCGAGGACCTGGCAGATGTGCTCGGTGTCGATCGCGCCCGCGGCCTTCGCCTCGCGCTGGAAGCGCCCCACGAGCTGCGCGTCCTTCGTGAAATCGCCGGTGCTGATCACCTTGATGGCGACGCGGCGCCCGGTGCCGGCGTGCTGCGCCTCGTACACCGATCCCATGCCGCCCGCGCCGATGCGGCGGACGATCTGGTACCGCTCGTCGAGCGTGGTTCCTACGAGGGCGTCAGCTTCCACGATAGCCCTCCACGCTACTCGAAGGGTCTCATGGCGGCAAGGAGCCGACCCGCCCGCGCGTGCGTCCGACGTTGGCCCACATCCTTCTCTCGCGGCGTTCTCGGCGACGATCTCGTTCCACACGCCTCGCACCGCCGACGGCCGGGGCTCGAAGCGCGACGGACGGCTGCTCACTTCTTGGGCGGGTGGATCTCCTGGGCGAGCTTGTCGAGCTCGGCGCGGTAGGTCTCCCGCGTGATGGCCTCGTCGGCGGCGGGCTCGAAGTCCTCCGGCACCGCGAGATCGCCGTCGGCGTAGCTCGCAGGGGGCTTTTCGGGAGGGAGCCCCGCGCCGACGGAGCTCGAGCCGCCCGCGTCCTTCTTCGCGTCCCCGCACGCGACGGCGCCGAGCGCCGAGAGAGCCATCGCAACCAAGATGTAACGGTGAAAGATGTGCGTCTTCATGGGCCGTTCCCCGCCTTGGCGTGCTCCGCGAGCCAGCTCGTGTGACGGGTGAACTCGTCCGTCAGCAGACGGCGCACGAGCGACTGGGACGGTCTGTCGTCGGCGCGCGAGGCGAGCCACCCGATGCGATCGAGCCACGCGACGCGCTTGGCGTGCACGCGGAGCTCGTCGCGGATCGCGTCGTCCATCGGCGGGCTACCGGCCGCCGCGAGCTCTCGGCGCGCCGTCTCTCGGGAGTGGCCGGCGCGCTCGGCGCGTGACTCGGCGCGCTTCGCGCTCTCGCGCGCGTCGTCTTCGTCCGCGCTCGAGCTCGCGTCGGCGTCCCCGGCGTCGCCTCCGTCTCGGCCTCCGTCGGCGGCGAGCCCGCCGTCGAGCGCCTCGTCGACCGCGTCCTTCGCCTGCTTCTTCGCGTCCTCGACCGCGGACTTCGCCCCGTTCTTCGCGTCCTTGGCTTGGCTCTTCGCGTCGTCGACGGTCCTCCTGACCTCGCTCCGCGGAAAGGTGATGTCGGCGCCGGCGAGCGACGCGCCGAGCGCCACGCAGCCCACCGCGACGAACGCCGCGATCACGCCGGCGACCTTCCTCGGCCGCCTCCCGAACGATCGATTGGTCATGCGCGCTCCCTCGCGCGAGAGGCTACCGCATGCGGCGGGGGTGCGTCAGTCGGGGGTGCGGGTGCCGCGGACCGGCAGCTCGAACCCGACGACGGCGCCGCCCCCTTCTCGGTTGCGGGCGAACGCCGAGCCGCCGTGTGCCTCCGCGATCCTGCGCACCAGGGCGAGCCCCAACCCGAGCGACTCGTGCGACTTCGACGGCCGCCGGTAGAACGACTGGAAGACCTTGGCCTCCTCGCCAGGCAAGAAGCCCGGACCCCGATCGCGGACCTCCACGCGGACCCGTCCGCCTCTCGCTTCGGCGCCCGCCTCCGCGGAGAGAAAGGCCACGTCGACCTCGTCGACGCCTTCGCCGTGCTTCGTCGCGTTCTCGATGAGGTTCGCCATCGCGCGCGCGAAGAGCGTCGCGTCGACCTCGACGGGCGTCGCCGCGCCCGCGCTCGAGACCTCGACCTTCACGCCGGCGCGCTCCAGCGCGAGCGCGCACGCCTCGCGCAGATCCAGCGATCGCAAGGTGAGGGCGGAGAAGTCGACCCGCGAGCTCGCGAGCAGCCCCCCGACGAGCTCGTCGATCTCCTCGATCTCGCGCTCCATGTCGGCGAACGCCTTGTCCCTCATGGCCTGGTCCGGATCGTGGGACGCGTCCGACACGACTTCGTCGTCCATCGTCGGACGCGCGGGGCGTGAGAGCTCGAGGAGCAACCGGATGCGCGCGAGCGGCGAGCGGATCTCGTGCGACACGGAGGCGAGGAGCTCGCGTTGCTCGCTCATCTGCTCTTTGATCTTGGAGGCCATCTCGCGCATCGCCTCGGCGAGGAGCAGGTACTCGCCCGGCGCGTGTTTGTGCATGCGGATGTCGGTGTCGTACCGGCCCATGCCGATCTCGGTCGCCGCTCGCTCGAGCTCTTGGAGCGACCCGGCGACCTTCCGCGTGAGGAGCGCGGAGAGGAGCCAAAGCACCGTGCAAGCCGCGAGGATCGCGGCGATGACCGAGACCTGCCTCCGCGCGTGTCGCTCGGAGCACACCTCGACGGAGCCGAGCGTCTTCTGATCGCGCTCGATCGGCAGGGTGTAGATCGCGCGCTCGGCGCAGCTCTCGCCCACGCCGTCGAGCGACGCGCCCTCCGGATCGCGCACCGTCACGTCGACGTCGAGGTCGCGATGGAGCTCGACGGCGAGCTCGTGGCGCTCGGCCGCGTCGCTCCACGTCTCGGCGAACCGATGCGCGACGAACGCGCGCACGCCGTCGAAGTCGCGCTTCGCCTGCGAGCCGCCGAGCAGGCCCGCGACGCCGTAGGCGGTCAGCCCTGCGAAGAGGATCGCCGTCCCGAACCACAAGAAGATCCGCCGGTGCAGCCGCGCGCGGATGTAGCACTGGATCCGCGACACTGCGCCGTCGCGCTTCACCCGAGCATGCTCGCTGGCATGTCGTCCGTGCGCGGGCGCGGGAGGCGGCGTCACAGCGGATCCTTCGCGAGGACGTAGCCGACGCCGCGCACCGTCTTGATGAGCCGCGCGTCGCCGAGCTTCTGTCTCAGGTGCGAGATGTGGACGTCGATGGTCCGCTCCGAGACGGAGACGTCGCCGCGCCCGGCCGCGTCGAGCAGGCGCTCGCGCGGGATGACGCGGCCCGCTCGCCTCGCCAGGGCGACGAGGATGTCGAACTCGATGCCGGTGAGATCGATGTTCGCGTCGCCGAGGGTGACGGTGCGAGCGGCGACCTCGATGTTGATCGCGCCCGCGTTGAGGCGCTCGTTCTCCGCGTCCGGGCGCGCTCGCCGGAGGACCGCGCGCAACCGAGCGAGGAGCTCGCGGGGGTTGAAGGGCTTGGGCAGGTAGTCGTCGGCGCCGAGCTCGAGCCCGACGATGCGATCGGTCTCGTCGCCCTTCGCGGTCAGCATCAGGACCGGGATCTCGAACTTCTTGCGGATGCGTCGGCAGACCTCGAGCCCGTCGATGCCCGGCATCATCACGTCGAGCAG
>CAYYKK010000375.1:0-6457 GCA_964467935.1 uncultured Polyangiaceae bacterium | reverse complement strand
CCGCGCCCTCCGCGGCGCCCGTCGATCCGCACCATCATCATGCTTGACGTGGGCGGCTCGATGGATCCGTCCGCCGTCACGATGAGCCAGCTCTTCAGCGCCGCCAAGCGCGCGACCCACTTCAAAGAGCTGAGAACGTACTACTTTCACAACTGCGTCTACGGACGCGTCTACAAGACCGAGAACTTCCTCGATCCGGTCCCCGTGCGCGACGTCCTCGCGGAGTGCCACTCGGGCTACAAGCTCGTCATGGTCGGCGACGCGCTCATGGCGCCCTACGAGCTCATGGGCGCGACGGGCTTCGGCGACGACGGCAAGATCCCGGGCGCCGCGTGGCTCCGCATGCTGCGCGACCACTTTCACCGCGCCGTGTGGCTCAACCCGGAGAACTGGCGGAGCTTCCGCGGCACGACGATCGACCCCATCTCGCAGATCTTCCCGATGTTCGATCTCACGCTCGACGGCCTCGGCGAGGCCGTGAACGAGCTCGTTCGCGGGACGCAGAAGATGGTGCACCGCGGGGGCCGCCCGTGACGCGGCACCGGAGGCGCGACGCAGTCGAGGCGGGAGGCGCCGGCTTCGCGTGCTGAACGAGGCGCTGCAACGCACCGCGACGCGGCTCCGCACGGCCCACCAGAAGGCGATGGGCGGCGCGGCGGTCGCGTGCGCGATCGCCTTCGTCACGGCGACGACGTTCGGCGCGACGCACCTCGCGCGCTTCGGCACGACGCGGCTGCGATTCGCGGCCGCCGCCTCGGTGGGCGCGGCGCTCCTCGCGGTGCTCTTCGTGTGGGTGCTCAGGCGTCGCCGCTTCAGCGACGCGCGGAGGGCGATCCGCGTCGTCGTCGGCGCGACCGATCCCGCGCTCGCGGGGGCCATCGATCGCGCCGCGACGCTCGCCGATCGCTCGGCGAAGCCGGATCGAGGGGGCGAGGCGCCGAAGGAGACGAGCGAGCTCGCCGAGCTCCACCTCGCGCGCCAGCTCGCGCGCGTCTCGATCGATCGCGCCGGCGAGCGCGCCGAGCTGAGCGGACGGCGCTTCGCGCTCGCCGCGTTCGGCCTCGCGGGCTTGGGCGTCGCGCTCGCGGCGGTCGAGCCTCTCCGCGTGCTCGAGGGCGCGCTCGTGCTCGCGTCGCGCCACGGCGAGGCGCCGGCGGGCCTCATCTACCTCGACGACATCGACATCGTCGCGACGCGGCCCGCCTACCTGCAACAGCCCACCGAAGAGCTCGACGACTTCGGGCTGACGAGCCAGCCGCGGGGAACGAGCATCGCCGTGCGCGGTCGGCCGGCGCACCCCGGCCGCAAGCTCGTGCTCACCGACGGCGTGAAGGAGGAGCCGTTCGCGGACGACGGCAACGGCATGCTCGTCGCGCGCTGGACGCTCGGCGACACGACGGCCATCCACGTCGCGGCGCGCTTCGGCGACGTGCAGATCCCGCAGCGCGACACGCTCGAGCTGAGATCGATCCCCGATCTCGCGCCGAAGGTGTCGCTCGAGGGCGCGCCCAAGACGGTGAAGCTCATCGAGACGCCCTCCGTGCCTCTCCGGTACGAGGCGACCGACGATCACGGGCTGAAGGAGATCCAGCTCGTGCTCCGATCCGGGAGCAAGGAGGACCGACGCACGCTCTCTCGACCGTCGAGCGACATGAAGGTCGAGCGCGGAGGGCACGAGCTGTCGACGCACGAGCCGTTCTTCCAGAAGAGCTACGTGCCCGTCGAGGTGACCATCGAGGCGCGCGACAACGACGCCGTGCTCGGACCGAAGTGGGGGAAGTCCGCGGCGATCGTGATCGTCCCGCCGCAAGTCGGTGAGCCCGAAGCGCTGCGCTACGCGGCGCTGCTGGCGATCCGCGACGCGCTCGTCGACGTGGCCGCCGGCCGTGTCGCGCGCACGCCGTCGAAGGAGCTCGGCAAGCCGCACACCGCGCCCGCGGGCGAGCCGCCTTCGTGGGTGAAGGAGGAGGTCGACCTCCAGAAGACGGCGTCCGATCGCGTGGAGGAGCTCCTGTCGGGATCGTACGGGGGCCTCTCGATCCGCGGGCGGGTGCGCAACGTGATCGCGGGGCAGCTGCGACGGCTCGGTACCGCGCTCGATGGCTACCGCAAGTCTCCCACGGCCGAGTCGTACGGCGAGCTCACGAAGACGACCGAGGACGCCGTGCTCGCCGTCGACGCGGCGATCCGCGCGCAGGGCTTCGCCGACAGCGCGAAGGTGTCGAAGCGCCTCGCCGAGGTGGCCGAGGAGGTCGCCCTCGCAGCGCACGCGTGGGGTGAGAAGCCGAGCGAGCGCGCGAGCACCGACGCGAGGCTCGACGCGGCGCTCGGCGTGCTCTCGGGCGGGGGCGCCGAGCTCGTGAAGCTCGGCGACCTCGGCGTCGATCTCGGTGACATCGTGCGCGGCGGCGTCGGTCGCATCGAGCGTCCACGCAAGGAGCTCGACCTCGTGACCAGCGAGATCGCCGCCCGCGATCTCGCCGAGCGCCTCCGGCACCCCGAGGGCAGCATCGGCGGCGGCGGACAGCCCGGCGTGGAGTCGGGCGGCGCGCCTTCGGGCGGCGGCGGCGGATCCGCCGGCGAGGACGGCGAAGGATCGTCGGACGCCGACAAGCAGGCCGAGAACGACGGCAAGGAGCTCGAAGAGCTCATCAAGGAGCACGCCGAGCAGATCGGCAAGGTCGCCTCCGCGATGCGCAAGGCGACCACCGACGAGGAGCGCGAGGCGCTCAAGAAGCTCGCGAAGGAGCAGGCCGACGCGATCCGCGAGGCGGTGAAGAGCCTGCCCGAGCAAGGGCTCACGGGGACGCCGAGCGAGAAGGCCGCCGAGGGACGGAAGCACGCCGAGTCGATGGCGGGCGCGCTCGAGCAAGGCGACGTCGACGAGGCCGTGAAGAGCGGCGACGACGCGCTGAAGGCCCTGCGCGAGGCGCAGAAGCGCGGCGCGGAGTCGCCGTTCTCCGACGAGGAGGACGCGGCGAAGGACGCGACGCGCGCAGGCAACCGCGTCGAGGAGGCGCTCGACGCCATGAAGGACGCGCTCAAGAAGATGCAAGACGCCGCGCAGGAGCGCGCGAAAGAGGATCTGAAGGGCGCCGGCGCCGACGAGAAGCGCATGGCGGAGCGCACCCACGACCTCGCGAAGCGAGGCGACAAGGGCGACGCCAGCATGCCGGACGAGATGCTCGACAAGCTGAACGAGGCCGAGAAGGCGATGCGCGACGCCCAAGACGCGCTCGAGCACGGCGACGCGGAGAAGGGCTCGTCGCGCCAGAAGGACGCGCAGCGCCTCCTCGAGATGGCCAAGGGCGACGACGACGACAAGGACGAGGACAAGGGCCCGAAGGGCGACGACGACGGCGACGGCAAGAAGATGGCCCAGAAGGTCCCCGTCCCGGGCAAGGACCAGCACAAGGATCCGGAGAGCTTCCGCAAGCGCGTGACCGAGGGGCTCGGCATGGCGCAGGACGCGCGGCTCCGAGAGGCCATTCGACGGTACGCGGAGGGGTTGCTCCAATGAAGCTCGTCGCCCGCTGGCTCGGTGTCGCCACGATCGGGGTCGCGGCGTGCGCGCTCGCCGTGTCGATCGCGTCTTCGCCGAGCGCCTCGGCCGAGGGGGCGGTCGGCGGCGACGACGCGAAGGCCGAGAAGGCGAGGGATCAAATCCTCGCGCTCAGCGTGGCGGAGGCCCGCGAGACGTTGAAGGACGCCGACCAGGCGAACCCGCTCGTCGCGATCGAGCGCGCGCGGCTCGCCCTCTACGAAGGCGATTGCGCCCTCGCGGCGGGCATCCTCGCGCGCCCGGGCCTCGACGAGAGCGCGGCCGGCGCTCAGCTCGGCGCGATCGCGCGCGGCTGCGTGCGCTCGATGGCAGGCGCCGTCGTCGTGGACGACGCGGACAAGGGGGTCGTGCTGCGGTTCCAAGACGACGAGGACGTGGTGCTCGCGCCGCTCCTCGCCGACGTCGCCGCGAAGGCGCGCGAGCTCTACAAGCACGATCTCGGGGTCGAGCTGCCGCGCCCGATCCGCGTCGAGGTCGTCCGCGACCAATACGCGCTCGCGGCGATGACGGGCCTGCCGATCGAGGCGGCCCGGACCACCGGCACGATCGCGATCGCGAAATGGGGCCGCGTGGTGATGGTGTCTCCTCGCGGCGCGCAGAAGGGCTATTCGTACATGGACACGCTCGCCCACGAGCTGTCGCACCTCGCGCAGACGCGCGCGTCGAAGGATCGCGCGCCGCTGTGGCTGCAGGAGGGCGTCGCGCGCATCGAAGAGACCCGCTGGAGACCGCCGCGCCCCTTCGACGACGTGCCGGCCGCCGACGATCTCGCGGCGTTCGGGTTCGAGAACCACCTCGGTCCCGACATCGACAAGATCGGACCTTCGATCGCGATGCTCCCGAGCGCGCAAGAGGCGCAGGTGACCTACGCGAAGGTGATGAGCTTCATCCGCTATTGGTCTCGCATCGAAGGCGAGGACGCGCTCCCGAGGCTCCTCGAGAAGATGGGTCAGGCGAAGAAGCCTGAGGACGTCGAGAAGTCCATCGAGGCGGTGTCGGGGACGAGCTTCTCGGCGTGGGCGGAGCGGTGGCAGAAGGACGTGATCGCGAACGCCAAGGAGCTGCCGGAGGACATGCGCCCCGGCGCGCCCGTCGCGAAACACCTGGACGAGGTGCGCAAGCGCGTGCGCCTCGGCGAATTGTTCGAGGCGCGCAAGCACCACGAGGCGAGCGCGCGCGAGCTCGAGCGCGCCTACGATCTCGCGCCCCTCGCCGTGGTGCGCGCGAGCTTCGCCGCGGCCTTGCTCGCGTTGGGCGAGCAGGATCGCGCCCGCGCGCTGGTCGAGAAGACCGAGGACATCCGCGGCAACGACGCGCGCTGGTGGTCGATGCACGCCCTCTTGGTGCCGGGCGACGCGGAGCGGGCGCGCGCGATCGCCATCGGAATGAGCCCCTACGATCCGAACGTCGCGTGCGCCGAGAAGGAGCCGCCCGAGGTGCCCGCGGCGCCGATCGAGAAGGCGCTCTGCGAGGCCGCGCGCCGCAAGCCCCGCTGAACGCCGGCCCACTCCCCCCGCGCGCCGAGGCCGCGTTTTCGAGGGAAGGCCGGCGCCGATCTCGAAAAGGATCACACCCGCCGCGTTTCGCCCGAGGGTGGTTGACCTTGGAGAATCGACCCGCCTAGCATGAAGGCCCGTTTTCCCAATGAGTGTCGCAACCTTCGCTGCAGCCCAGATTCTGCGAATCCTGCCCCGCGTACGGATCACGCGCGCCGTCGGACGCCTCGCCGACGCCCAGCTGAGCCAGCCGGTCGCGAGGACCGTCGTCGGGCTCTTCGCGAAGGCGTACGACGTCGATCTCGGCGAGGCCATCCGACCGGACGGCGGCTACGACAGCTTCGACGCGTTCTTCACGCGCAGGCTCCGTGAGGGCGCGCGACCGACCTGCGACGACGCGAGCGCGATCGTGAGCCCGTCGGACGGGCGCGTCGAGGCGATCGGGCCCGTGGAGCGCGGCGGCAGGTTCCTCATCAAGGGCCGCGACTACCGCGCCGACGAGCTGCTCGGCGACGTCGACGAGGCGCGCCGCTACGAGGGCGGCCATTTCGCCGTCGTCTACCTGTCTCCACGCGACTACCACCGCGTCCACGCCCCCGTCGCCGGTCGCGTGAGCCTCGTCCGATCGATGCCTGGGGACCTGTTCCCCGTGAACGCCATCGGCGAGCGGCACATCGACTCGCTCTTCTCGATCAACCGGCGGGTCGCGATCGTCATCGACACGCCACCGAACGATCGGCAGCCCGAGGGAGGCCGCGTCACCGTGGTGATGGTGGGGGCGATGATCGTCGGGCGCATCACCGTGAGCGCGATCGATGCGCGCGACGTGCCGCTCGGCGTGCACCCGATCGCCCCTCCACAACGGATCGAGCGGGGCGACGAGATCGGGATCTTCCACCTCGGCTCCACCGCGGTCGTCTTCGTCGAGCCCGGAGCGCCGGCGCTCGCGCGA
The DNA here is from genome assembly GCA_964467935.1 of uncultured Polyangiaceae bacterium. Lineage (GTDB taxonomy): Bacteria > Myxococcota_A > Polyangia > Polyangiales > Polyangiaceae > CAYYKK01. The sequence continues at coordinate 447 of CAYYKK010000375.1, read as the reverse complement.
CAGCTGGGACCCATCCGCCTCGGCGAGCCGCTCTCGCGTAGAGCGGGCACGAACGGATCGGGTGCACGATGAACGACGAGTCCGATCGTGACGGCAGCGGCCAGCCGCGCGCGGCGGCGAAGGCGATGAGCGCCACCACCGAGCCGGTGCCAGGACGAATGAACCTACGCGCGACCACGAAGATGTCGGCGGACGAGATCGCGGCGGTCATCTCGGAGACCGAGCGCGCGAAGGCCGCAGGCGAGTTCGATCCCGAGAGGACGATGGTCGTCGAGCCCGAAGAAGTGGAAGCCGACGCCGACGAGGCGCCGACGATCGACTACGATCCACGCGCGCGCGGCGCCTATCCGCCTGCGGCGCTGAAGATCCCCGTCGATCCGGGCGGTGAGGCCGTCCCCTCGCCGCGACCGAGCGAGGGCGGGCGCCGGCGGTCGTCGCGGCGGACGG
>CAYYKK010000374.1:0-6466 GCA_964467935.1 uncultured Polyangiaceae bacterium | reverse complement strand
ATCGACATGTACTGCTACCGGAAGTACGGCCACAACGAGGGCGACGAGCCGCGCTACACGCAGCCGGCGATGTACAAGGACATCGACAAGAAGCCCACGGTCCGGCGGATCTACGTCGACCAGCTGAAGCAGCTCGGCCACATCACGGAGGAGAAGGCCGAAGAGCTCGTGCAGACCCACCGCGCGGGGCTCGCCTCCACCTTCAAGGAAGTGAAGGAGAAGGGGCACACGCCCGCCCGCTACTCGATGGCGGGCCTATGGTCGAAGTACACGGGCGGCGCGGATCGCGAGACCCCCGAGGTCCCGACGCGCGTCTCGCGCGAGAAGCTCGTCGCGCTCTCCGAGAAGCTCGCGACGTTCCCCGAAGGATTCTCGGTCCACCCGAAGGTCCTGCCGGTGCTGCGACAGCGCCACGACAAGCTCGTCAACGGAGAGCCGTTCGACTGGGGCACCGGCGAGGCGCTCGCTTACGCGACGCTCCTCGACGAGGGCACGACCGTCCGCATCTCGGGTCAGGACGTGAAGCGCGGTACGTTCACGCACCGACACGCCGTCGTCTTCGACACGGAGACCGGCCGGGAGCACGCGCCGCTCTCGACGGTGGCGCGCGCGCCCGCGCGCTTCGAGGCTTGGAACAGCCCCCTTTCGGAGGCGGGCGTCCTCGGCTTCGAGTTCGGCTACAGCCTCGACTACCCCGACGGGCTCGTGATCTGGGAGGCGCAGTTCGGCGACTTCCTGAACGGCGCGCAAGTGATCGTCGATCAGTTCCTCACCTCGTGCGAGGACAAGTGGTACCGCCTGTCGGGCCTCGTGCTGCTCCTGCCTCACGGCTACGAAGGACAGGGGCCGGAGCACTCGAGCGCGCGCGTCGAGCGCTTCCTCCAGAGCTGCGCCGAGGACAACATCCAGGTCGCGAACCTGACGACGCCCGCGCAGCTCTTCCACGCGCTCCGCCGGCAGATCGTGCGGCCGTGGCGCAAGCCCCTCGTCGTCTTCACCCCGAAGAGCCTCCTGCGCGTCGCCGCGACGTCGAAGGGTCCGCATCGCCCCGTCTCGACGATCGACGACCTCGTGAACGGCTCGTTCCAGCGCGTCATCGGCGACGCCTCCGGGGTCGACCCGCGCGACGTGAAGACCGTGCTGCTCTGCTCGGGCAAGGTCTACTACGACCTCGCGGTCGAGCGCGAGACGCGCGGCATCCGCGACACGGCCATCGTGCGGCTCGAGCAGCTCTACCCCGTCGGGCGCGAGCTCATCGAGGCGCTCGCGCCGTACAAGGACGGCACGCGCCTCGTCTGGGTCCAAGAGGAGCCGCTCAACATGGGCGCTTGGTACTTCGTGAAGGCGAACCTCCCCGAGATCCTCGGCGACCGGATGCCGCTCTCCGTGGCCTCGCGCCCCGCGAGCGCGAGCCCCGCGACGGGAAGCGGCGCGAGCCATCGGCTCGAGCAGAAGCAGCTCATCGACGACGCGTTCTCAGGCTCGACGACCGGCGTGACGACGCGCGCGGTCGAGGCGCGCACGTGAGCGACGCGCCGAAGAGCCTCCAAGAAGAGTACGCGCCGAAGAGCATCTGCTTCGGCTGCGGACCGGCGAACGACAAGGGGCTTCGGATCCAGAGCTTCCCCGACACGGACGGGAGCGTCGTCGCGCGCTTCACGCCGTCGGCGGAGCACGCCGCGTTCCCCAACGTGCTGAACGGCGGGATCATCGGCACGCTGCTCGACTGTCACTCGAACTGGGCCGCTTGCTACCACATGATGGAGATGCGCGATCTCGAGGCGCCGCCCTGCACCGTGACGGCCGACTTCCACGTGAAGCTGAAGCGGCCGACGCCACTCGGCGAGGTGGTGTTGCGGGCGAAGGTCGTGAGCCTCGAGGGCGACAAGGCCGTCGTCGAAGCGACGATGGAAGCAGGCGGCAAGATCACCGCGACGTGCTCGGGCACGTTCGTCGCCGTCCGCGAAGACCACCCGGCCTACCACCGCTGGTGACGCTCTCGCTCGGCGTTTCGCCGCGCGCCCGACCGACCGGATGTACTAGCATCGCGCCGCGCGTCGGGACGCGCGCGACGCGAGGAGAGGTACGTTGAGCGACAAGGCGAAGGATTCGGGGAGCGAAGTCAGCGAGCACGCGGCCGAGAGGCCGGTCCCGCTCACCGCCTTCGAGAAGCGGTTCCAGCACCCGATCGGCCTCGTCATCCTGTTCTTCGCGGAGATGTGGGAGCGCTTCTCCTACTACGGCATGCGCGGGCTCTTGAAGCTCTACATGGCGAACTACCTCTTCGTGAACGCCCGCGAGGCGCTCCAGGGTTGCAGCGAGCACAAGCCTCCTTGCGATCTCATCGCCGGCGATCCGAACCTCGTCATCGGATGGCGCTTCCTCCAGGGTCTCTTGCCGCACAGCCCCGCCGAGCAGGCGAGCGTGCTCTACGGCTGGTACACGGGCCTCGTCTATCTCACGCCCTTCTTCGGCGGCATCCTCGCCGACCGCTATTTCGGTCAGCGCAAGAGCGTCTACATCGGCGGCGCGCTCATGGCCGCGGGCCACTTCGTGATGGCCATCGAGAGCTCGTTCTTCCTCGCCCTCGTGCTGCTCATCCTCGGCAACGGGTTCTTCAAGCCGAACATCTCGACGCAGGTCGGCAAGCTCTATCCCGAGGGGGATCCGCGCCGCGACGGCGCGTTCACGATCTTCTACATGGGCATCAACCTCGGCGCGTTCATCTGCAACTTCGTCTGCGGGACGCTCGCCGCCGTGTACGGCTGGCACTACGGGTTCGCCGCCGCCGGCATCGGCATGGTCATCGGACTCTTCGTCTACATGCTCGGGCAGAAGCACCTCGCGCCCGACAACATCATGGAGAAGAAGGCGGCCGCCGCCGCAGCCGCCGCAGCCCACACCCAGGTGAAGGCCGCCGAGCCGCTGACGCGCGAAGAGTGGCGTCGCATCTGGGCCCTCATCGCGCTCTTCACGCTCAACATCGTGTTCTGGGCCGTCTACGAGCAGCAGGGCAACTCGATGCAGACATGGGCCGACGAGCAGACGAACTGGCCCATCGTCTTCGGGTTCCAGATCCCGTCGACCTGGTTCCAGTCCTTCAACCCGTTCATCATCTTCCTCTTCGGCATCCCGCTCGACATGTTCTGGGCGTGGCAAGCGAAGAAGGGCACGGAGCCGACGAGCGTGTCGAAGATGGCGATCGGCTGCATCCTCCTCGGCCTGTCGTTCATCGTGATGGTCGTCGGCTCGCGCATGATCGGCGACGGCAAGGGCAGCCTCTTCTGGCCGCTCGCGTGCACGTTCATGCTCACCATCGGCGAGCTCTACCTCTCGCCGATCGGCCTCTCCCTCGTCACGAAGGTGTCGCCCGTGCGCATCGTGTCGATGATGATGGGGCTCTGGCTCGGATCGAGCTTCCTCGGCAACCTCCTGGCAGGTTACATCGGCGTGCTCTACACGCGCTGGAATCACCAGTCGTTCTTCTGGCTGCTGACGGCGATGGGCATCGGCGCCGGGCTCGCGATGTTCGCGTTCAATCGGCCGCTCAAGAAGGTCATCGGTCACCAGTAGCTCGCGCCGGGCGCTCGGAGGCACCTTCGCTCCGACGCCCCAGCGAGGCGAGAGCCGAGCGCGTCGTCGTGCATCGGCGCGATCGGCGACGAAGGGGCTAATGGCCCGACGCGGACGTGACGTCATCCCCTCCGTGGGATCGTCCTCGTGTCGCGCTCGATGAAGATACCGGCCCTCGATGGCCCGGATTTCCCGCCGTCGCACGGAGCGTCGCGCGCCGAGCCGGAGGATCCTGCGCTCCACGAGATCGCGCGGCTGTGCGCGCTGATCCTCGACGTGCCGTTCGCGGTCGTCTCGATGGTGGACGAGGGGCGATGCTGGACCGCCGCGAGCGCGGGCCTCGACGTTCGCACCCTCCGAGGGGACACCAAGCTCTGTCGCGCGACCCTCGCGGAGGCCGGTCCGCTCCACGTGCGCGACGCGCGCGACGACGCCCGCCTCGCCGACAGTCGCTGGGTCACCGGCGAGCCTCGGGTGCGCTTCTTCGTCGGCGCGGCGCTGCGGTCGTCCGACGGCCGTCCAATCGGGACGATCTCCGCGTTCGATCGCGCGCCTCGGGCCGCGACGGATCGACAGCTCGAGGCGCTCACCCTCCTCGCCTCGCGGGTGGTCGCCGAGCTCGAGGCGCAGCGCGCGCGCGCGGAGTCCGTGAGGCAGCGAGACACCGCCGACCGCGCGGCGCAGAAGCTCGAGGATCTCTTCGACGCCATGGCAGAGGGCGTCGTCCTCCAAGACGCGACCGGCGCGATCGGATCGGCCAACGCGGCCGCCGAGGAGATCCTCGGCCTCACCCTCGCGCAGCTGCAGGGCCGCACGTCGCTCGACCCGCGCTGGCGCGCCGTGCGCGAGGACGGCTCCCCCTTCCCCGGCGACGAGCACCCGGCGATGGTCGCGATCCGAACCGGCGAGTCCCAACGCGGCGTGGTGATGGGCATCCACAAGCCGGACGGGTCGCTGACCTGGCTCTGCGTCAACTCCGTCGCGCGGCGCGAAGGGTCACGCGTCGCCGAGGTGTGGTCGACCTTCCACGACGTGACCGCCCTGAAGGACGCGACCGCGAGGATGGCGCAGCGAGATCGCCTCGCGACCGTCGGGACGCTCGCCGCGGGCGTCGGTCACGAGATCAACAACCCGCTCTCGTGCGTGATCGCCAACCTCGACTTCGCGCTCGGCGAGCTCGAGGCGCTCTTCGGCCAGACGCGCTCGACGCGCACCCGCGAGGTGCTCGAAGCGCTCGGCGAGACGAAGGAGGGCGCGAACCGCATTCGGCGCATCGTGCACGGGCTGCGCGCGCTGTCTCGCGAGGACGTGACCCTCGACCGCGTCTCGGTCGCGTCCGCCGTGGACGCGGCGCTCGGGATGGCCGCCCATCCGCTGCGCCATCGCGCGACCGTCACGCTGGGGCCGCTCGACCTCCCGCCCGTCCTCGCGGAGCAGTCGCGGGTCACGCAGATCCTGGTCAACCTGCTCGTCAACGCTGCGCAGGCCTTCGAGACCCCCGACCCTTCGAAGAACCGCGTCCACGTCGACGTCGCCCTGCGCGGAGGAGACAAGCTGTCGATCCGTGTCCGCGACAACGGCCCCGGCGTCCCCGAGTCGTTGCGCCGACGCGTCTTCGATCCGTTCTTCACGACGAAGCCGGTCGGCCAAGGGACCGGACTCGGGCTCAGCGTGTCGCGCACCATCGCCGACTCTCTCCACGGCGAGCTCGCGCTCGAGGACACCGACGGCGGAGGCGCGACGTTCTCCCTCACGCTGCCCCTCGCGTTCGACGCCGGGGCGCACGCGGATCGACACGCCTTCGCGCGGGCGCCGCGCGGACGTGTCCTGGTCGTCGACGACGATCCGGCGGTCCTCGGCGGCCTTCAGCGGATCTTGGGTCGCGAGCACGAGGTCGTCGCCTCGAGCGATCCTCGGCAAGCGCTCGAGCTCCTCGTCGCGGGAGAGGATTTCGATCTGGTGCTGTGTGACCTCGCGATGCCACATCTCGATGGAGAAGCCCTGTTCGGACGGGCGCAGATGGTTCGCCCCGAGCTGAGCGACCGCTTCGTCTTTCTCTCGGGGGCCACGCAGCCGGGCACGCAAGCGTTCCTCTGGCGCATCCCGAACGAGCAGATGACGAAGCCCTTCGCGACCTCGGATCTCGTCGCCCTCGCCCGGCGATTCGTGCACAAGGCACGCGATCCCAGGCTCGAAGCCCACCGCGCGGCTCGATCGCGCAGCGAAGCGCGCGCGCCGTCGACACCGCGGTGCACGACGCACTGAGAGGCCCGCGTCGACGAGGCGAACGCTGACGAGCGCGTCAGCCACGGAGGGATCGCGCGCCGCATGCGCGCTCACGGCGCGTATTTCGATTGCGGACGCGCGAGCGGGCCACCTACTTTCGAGAGGGGCGCGAGGGGGAGACGACGCGATGACGACGATGGAAGAGATCTCGTCGGCGCTTGCCGGCGTGATTCCCGAGCAGTCGTTCCTCGTGCGGGGAGCGTGGGCGATCGCGACGAGGTCGCTCGACGCGGACGAGGTCGCGGCGAGCGACACGGAGCGGCGCGAGCGGGATCTCGTGCTCGACGCCCGTTGGTCCGCGACGATCGAGTGCGACGTGCCGCTCGCGGGCGTGGCGTTCCTCTGCCGAAGAGATGGGGCCTACTGGGGGAAGTCGGCTCCCGCGAAGTCGAGCCCCGCCGTCCACGTGTCTCTGCACGCGAGCGCGCTCGACACGAACGGCCGCGCGAGCTTCGGCGTCGGCATGGAGGGGATCGGTCTGCCCGCGGTGCCGTTCCCGCGACGCGCGGATCTCTTGGCTGGGTGCGCGCTCGGCCCCGCCACGGGCGTGACCGGCCGGTCGACGGTGGGGGCCGCGGCGAAGAGGGCGACGTTGTCCGTCCTCCTG
>CAYYKK010000373.1:0-6578 GCA_964467935.1 uncultured Polyangiaceae bacterium | reverse complement strand
CGGTCACCGCGCCGCACGCGGACCTGCGGCGAGGCGCGCGGAGCTCGACGATTGGCTCGACGGATGGCCGGCAGGGCCGAGGCGCGCGGACGCGAGAGCCTGGTCGACGCGATCGCAAGGCGCGCGCGCTCCCGCGTCGAGCCCGTGACGACGCGGCCGGTGTGCGCGCCGTCAGCGCGACTTCTCGCCGCGGAGGAGCCAGGTCTCCATCGGACCCTTGCCCTTCACCGTCACGGTGCCGCGCGGCGCGAGATCGAAGCGATCGCGGATCCGCTCGAAGACCTCCTTCGTGACCTGGATCTCCTGCTCGATCCCGCTCGATTCCATCCGGCTCGCGGTGTTCACGGTGTCGCCCCAGAGGTCGTAGATGAACTTTCGCTTCCCGATGACCCCCGCGACGACGGGCCCGGTGTGGATGCCGATGCGGATGCGGAGCGACGACGACGCCTCCCGGTTGATGCGCTCGAGCGCCTCGCGCATGCCGAGCGCCATGTGGGCGATGGCCTCGACGTGATCCTCGCGGGCCTCGGGGAGCCCCGCGGCGACCATGTAGCAATCGCCGATGGTCTTGATCTTCTCGAGACCGTGTCGCTCGGCGAGCTCGTCGAACGCGGTGAAGACGCGGTTCAGCATCTCCACGAGCGCTTCGGGCGTGAGCTTTTGGCTCAGCTCCGTGAAGCCGACGAGATCGGCGAACAGCACGGTGACCTCGGAGAACCCGTCGGCGATGGGCTGATCGGTGTCCTTCAACCTCGCCGAGATCGGCCCCGGCAGGATGTTCAAGAGCAGCTTCTCGGAGCGCTCGTGCTCGACGGCGAGCTTCGCCTCGGCGCGCGAGGTGTCGCGCGTGAAGAGGTGCACGACGAAGATCATCGTCCCGAGGACGATCAGCACCGAGCTCACGCCCACGAGCCGCGCGGTCGACGGATCGAGGGTGATCGGCGGGACGCCGAGCGACACGCCGGCGCTCGTCGCGACCCCGCACGCCGCGCTGAGCGCGGCGAGCGCCCACTTCGATGGCGGATCGTCCTCGAAGAGGAGGAACGCGACCGCACCGAACACGAAGAAGTAGTCTTGGAAGCCGACGACGGGCCCCATCGCGAGCGAAGCGACGAGGGCCACGAGGTTCACGGGCAGGAGCACCGCGACACGCGCGGCCCGGTGCGCGCCACGTCGCCCGAGGAGCGGCGCGGCGCAGACGAGCGGCAGCGCGAGGGTGTTGGCGACGAGAGGCACCCGGAACGCCGATCCGGCGAGCAGGAACGCGAGCGCGAAGCCCGTGCAGCTCACGGCTGCGATGGCCGCGCTCTGGTTCGTGAGCCGAATGCGCCGGAGCTCCGCGGGCGGCTCGTCGCGCGTGCCGAACGCGGAGAGCCGCTCCCAGAGCGAGCCGGGGTCGGCGCTCACGGCCGCCCGCCCGGCGCAGGTCGACGCGCGCTCACAGGGCGTAGGGGTAGTTCTGAAACAGGTGCGGCGAGAGGGTCTGGAAGAACGCCTTCGCCTTCGCCTTGAGCTTGCGTTTGTCGGGCTCGCTCGCGGAGAACGTGGCCGCGTCGTAGTCGCGCATGTAGAGCGCGAGCTCGAACCACTGATCGAGCGTGATGCCGAGGGGGATGGGCGGGTCGGTGCTCACCGCGTCGAGCGCGAGGAACGCGACGCGGTCGTCGCCGGCGCGCTTCGGCAAGAGCCAACCGTCGCCCGACGCCGAGACGGCGAAGACGAGCCAATCCTCGACCCGCGGCCCGACGCGCAGGTTCTCGACGATGATGTGCATCGTCGCGGGCAAGACGAAGTCGGAGGCGATGCGCTGCACGCCGAGCTCCGCGGCGAGATCGAGGTAGTGCTTCGGAAACCCGAGCGACGCGAGCTCGTTCACGTCGGCCGCGTCCTCGCGCGTCTTGCGCAGCGTCTCGAGAATCTGGGGACGGCTCATCATGGTCTCGACCTCCGCGTCATGCCCCGCCCTGGGACGGAGAGCGTACCGCGCGGACGCCGATCGGGAGACCGCAAACGACGCCGCGCCGGCGCGTCGCTCGAGGTGCGGGTCGGTGCGCTCAGCGCGCCCGCGTCTTGATGCTGTCGACGGCGTGCACCGGCGCGCGCTCGCCCGCCATCAGGTGCTTGATCGCGCCGAGCACGAGGCGCTGGCTCTCGAGCATGCTCTTGCCCTCGAAGACCGGCGAGACGACCTCGATCGTGAAGTGCCCGCCCCCGCCCTGGGCCCGGACGTCGGCGTCGGGGATCTTGGCGACGATGGCCGCTTGGATGGCCTCGGGGATGGAGCCCTCGAAATCGGTGGGGTGATCGGACATGGAGGGGTCTTCTCACGATGCCCGTCGCGCGAAAATAGGTTCTCCCCGCGAGGCGCGGAACGGAGCGACGCGTGGTAGCCTCCGGCGCGATGCCCAGCTCGAACGACCGACCGCCGCGGCGGCCGCGCTCGCGCCTCGCGATCGTGCCGAAGCTCCTGCGCTCCGCGGTGAAGATCGGGGCGATCCCGGCGTGCGCCCTCCACGCGGAGGCGTGCGCGTCGCCGCCGGTCGTCGCCATGATGGCCCCGCCGGTCGTGGCGCAGATGGTGGTCCCGCCGCCACCGGTCGTCGCGGTGCAGATGCAACCCGTGGTCGCGATGATGGCCACGCCGCCCCCCGACGCCGGGACGAGCGACGCGGGGACGAGCGACGCGGGCGCGAGCGACCGCCCGGACGCCGGCACGGGGCGACAGCCGGCCGGCGGAGGCCCCGGGCCGGTTCGCGTCCAAGGCGTCGCGGCGCAATACGTTCCGGACGGCGTCGCCGCGCGGTACGCCCCGCGGGGCGTCGCCGCCGAGTACGTGCCCCCGCCGCCGGTCGTGGCGGCGCAGCTGCCGCCGGAGCCGGTCGGTCCGAAGAAGAAGGCGCCGAAGAAGCAGCCGTGACGCTCATTCGGCGCATCGTGACCTCGTCGCCCCTCGCTCGACGTCGCGAGCGCGATCCGGCGCTCGCTCGCGCGAAGCGCATCCCGCTCGAGCGATTTCGTCGTGACCGCTACCACCCGAGCGCCGTCGCGATCGCCGGCGAGGCGATGAGCGCGCTCGCGAAGGGCGAGTATCTCGCGGTCGATCTCTTCGCCAAGCTCGCTGCGGCGCTCACGGTGGCGGGCGCGCCGTTCGACGTGATCGCCGCGGCGACGCGCGCGCAGGCCGACGAGCTCGGGCACGCGGAGCTCGCGATCGCGACCGCGTCGATGCTCGTGGAGCGCGACCTCTCGTTCTCGATCGATCCCGCGCAGCACGCGTCGCTCGCGGGGCCGCTCTCGCTCGCGGCCCTGGATCGGGCGATGGCCCACCTGCCGGCGATCGGCGAGACGCTCGCGTGCGCGATGATCGGCACCGCAGCCGACCTCGCGACCGATCCGATCATGAAGGCGGTCTTCTCGGGGCTGCTCCGCGACGAGGTGAGCCACGCGCGCCTCGGCTGGTATTACCTCGCCTGGCGCGCGGAGGCGTGGTCCGTCGAGGAGCGGCAGCGCCTCGCCGACGAGGTCGGCGCCTTCGTCATGGACATCGAGGTGATGTTCAGCCGCGGTCGCGACGCGCCGCGAGGCGCGAAGAGCGACGCGCGGGCCCTCGGCGTGCTCGACACGAAGACGCAGCGAGCGCTCGTCCGGCGCGCGATGGAGGAGGAGATCGTGCCTGGCCTCGACGGGCTCGGCCTCGGCGCGTCGCACGCGTGGCGCGCGCGACGTCGCTCGTGAGCCGAGCGGGAGCGCGTCCGCGCGGTCGACTCGACGTCGCGCGGTCGGTGGGCCTCGCTCCGCTCGCGGGCGCCCTCGGGCCGACCCGTCGCGCCCGCCTCGCCTCGGACCTGCGCGCGCTCCTCCGTTTTCGTCGCGTGCTCGGGCGCTTCCCGAGCGTATCGGGCCCCGACGCGACGCCCATCATGACCGCCTATCGAGACGGCCGGCTCGTCGGTTGCGTCATCGGGCGGCGCGGCGCGACGGGCGGCGAGCGGCTCGCGCGCACCTTCCTCGAGCTCACGAGCCCGCTCGACGGTCCCTTGTCGATCGAAGTGGTGTACGCGACGACCGCGCGACGCCTCGCCTCGCCCAGCGACCTCGAGCTCGGCGAGGAAGGGGTCGCCGTGGAGCGGCCCGACGACGTCCCGATCATCCTCTTGCCCCAGATCGCGCGCGACTTCGGCGCCGACGGCGCGACGTTCGTGGAGATGCTTCGGCAGAAGGCGCGCGGGTTTCCGGCGGAGCCGAAGCTCGCCGCGTGGCGCGTCGATCGCGTCGTCGCGCGGGACGACGACGTCGAGGAGACGAGCGGCGCCGCAGCGCGCAGGACCGGAGCGGACGGCGCGGACTACGCGGCCGCGTGGCTCGCGCGCCTCGTCGATCGCGACGGCGAGGTGGCGTTCGCGATCGACGCCGGCCGTCGGCTCCTCGAGCCGGTCGGCGATCTCCATCACGCGCGCACCGCCGTCGCCGTCGAGGCGCTCGCCGCGCACGGCGGGTACGACGTCGAGGTGCAGAGAGCGAGGCGACGCCTCGTGAGCGACGCGCGTCGCGCGCTCCGAACGGCGGCGCTCCCCGGGTGGCCGACCGATCCGGCGGCGATCGCGGGGACGCTCGCGCTCGCCGTGCGCGCGGGCGCCGACCTCCGGCGGGAGCTCGTCGAGCTCGCGACTCACCCGGCGCTCGAACGCGCCGCGTGGCACGCCGCCCAGGTGATCTACGCGCTCGGCGCCGAGGCCCCGGCGCGCCTCGTCGCGATCTGCCGCGAGGATCTCCGCGCTCGCCCGTTCGCGCCCTGGACCGCGCTCGCCGCCCGCCACCTCGGCGATCGCGCGCTCAAGCGCGCGTCGATCGCCGCGCTCTCGCGCCTCGTGCGTCGCCGCGGTCCGTTCGTCGGCGGTGTCGACGCGACGTCCGTCCCCGAGACCGGGCTCACGGCGGTCGCCGCCCACGCGCTCGCGCTCCACCCGAGCACGCGCACGCTCGCGCACGCGGCGCTCGGGTTCGTGGAGGCGCGGCAGCTGCTCCCGGGTCGCATCCCCGCCGCGCTCGATCCGACGCTCGCCCTCGGCGGCTTCTCCGCGACGCCGGTGAACGACTTGCTCCGGGCCGACATCGCCGGTCACGCGCTGCTCGCGCTGCTCGCCGAAGAACGCGGCGACTGACCCCGCGACGCTCGACCGCGCATTTTCGCTGGCCACATGGCGACGCCCCCGGTGACTCCTCCCGCGTCACCGGCTTCGCGAGCGAAGTCGACCACCGCGCGCGGACCACCCGTGTGGCCGCCGCAAAGGAAGGGGTCCATCATGAGATCGGTCGTTCTTGGTTCTTCGGCGCGGCGCGCTGCCGTCGTGAGCGCGGCGTGCGTCTTGTCGGGCGCGGTAGCGGCCCTCGGCTGCGGCGACAGCGGAGGAGACACGGCCACCGGCGGCGCCAGCGGCACGTCCAGCGCGTCCTCGGGCGGCGCGGGCGGTGCGGGCGGCGCGGGCGGCGGCGCGGCGGTCACCACGTCGACGGGAGGCGGCGCCACGTCGTGCACGCCGACCCCCGGCGCCACCGTCGGCGCGAGCTGCGGCGTCTTCGTCCAGCCGGGTGCGACGGGCACGGGCACGCAGGCGAGCCCCTTCGGCTCGCTCGCCGAGGCCGTCTCGGCGAGCGCGGGGCAGAAGCCCATCTACCTCTGCAGCGGCACCCTCGCGGAGCACGGGGCGCTGCCCCCGGGCACGACGCTCTTCGGCGCGATCGACTGCGCCGCGGGCTGGAAATGGAGGGCAGCGCCGGCCGAAGCGGATCGCACCGTCCTGCTCGCCTCCGATCCGCTGCACCTCACCGCGGGCTCGACCCCGTCGAAGCTCTTCGGCCTCTCGATCGAAGCGTCCGACGCGACCACGCCAGGTGGATCGTCCATCGCCGTCATCGCCGAGCAGGCGACCGCGGCGTTCTCGTTCGTCTCGTTCCGCGCGGGCAACGCCGCACCGGGCGCGGACGGTGCCCTCCCGAGCGGAGCGGGCGCGGCGGGCGTTCAGGGCGCGGCGGGCAACTACTACGCAGGGCCGCCGCAGACTTGCCTCGTCGGCTACGCCGGCGGCCCCGCGACGACGAACCCGGCGTGCCCCGCGAGCGTGGGCGGCAAAGGCGGAACCGGCGCGGCGACGGCGGGCGGTGTCGGCACCGCGGGTGACGATGGTCTGCCGACCGGCGGCAAGGGCGGCGCGCCCGCGAGCTGCGTCGGCCCGCTCTGCGCGGTCTACCCCGGATTGCCGGGAGGTCCCGGCGCGCCGGGAGCGGACGGCGGCGGCGGCAACGGCATCGGCACGCTGACCGCGACGGGCTACACCGGCGTCCCCGGCACGCAAGGGATGCCCGGCGCGCCCGGCAACGGAGGAGGTGGAGGCGGCGGCTACGTCTTCAAGACCTGCGGGGGAGACGGGGGCGGCGGCGGCGGAAGCGGAGGATGCGGCGGCGAAGGCGGCGCCGGTGGGATGGCGGGCGGCTCGAGCATCGCCCTCCTCTCGCTCGACGCGACGCTCACCTTCGACACGTGCGACGCCTCGGTCGGCGCCGGCGGCAACGGTGGCGCG
>CAYYKK010000372.1:0-6597 GCA_964467935.1 uncultured Polyangiaceae bacterium | reverse complement strand
TCGCTCTATTTCCACCTGCCGTTCTGCGAGACCCTCTGCTGGTTCTGCGGCTGCACCACGGTCATCACACTCAACCACCAGTCCTCCGACCAGTACATCGACTACCTCGAGAAGGAGGTCGCGCTGCTCGCCCCGCGCGTGCATCCGAAACGGCGCGTCGTCCAGCTGCACTACGGCGGCGGGACGCCGACCTTCTTCCAGCCGCCGCAGCTGAAGCGGCTGGCGGAACTCATCCACAAGAATTTCAAGTTCGCGCCCGACGCCGAGCTGAGCGTCGAGGTCGACCCCCGCCGGCTCTCCCACGCCCAGGTGGTCGCGCTGCGCGAGAGCGGCTTCAACCGCGCCTCGCTGGGCGTGCAGGACTTCAACCCGAAGGTCCAGGAGGCCGTCCACCGCATCCAGCCGCGCGCCATGACCGAGCAGGCCATCAACTGGCTCCGCGCCGAGGGCTTCACCTCCCTCAACCTCGACCTCATCTACGGCCTGCCCTACCAGACGGTCGAAACGTTCACCGACACCCTGGAGCAGGTGCTGGAGCTGAATCCCGACCGCCTCGCCGTGTTCAGCTATGCGCACGTGCCGTGGATGAAGCCCGCCCAGAAGATCCTCGAGCGCGAGGCCGCCTTGCCCTCACCCGAGACCAAGCTGGCGATGCTGAAGCTCATCACCGAGACGCTCACCAGCCGCGGCTACGTTTACATCGGCATGGACCACTTCGCGAAGGCGACCGACGAGCTCGCCGTCGCACAGGCCGCGCACACGCTGCAGCGCAACTTCCAGGGCTACAGCACCAAGGCCGGCACGGAGATTCTCGCCTTCGGCATCTCGGCGATTTCGCAGACGCCGCACAGCTACCGGCAGAACCACAAGACCCTCGAGCCGTATTTCGCCGCCCTCGACCGCGGCGAGGTGCCCTCCAGCCGCGGGCGGGAGCTCAGTGAGGAGGACGCCCGCCGCCGCGACGTGATCATGCGCATCATGTGCCACCTCGGGCTCGACTACGCGGCGCTGTCCAAGGAATACGGCTTCGATTTCGCGAAACGCTACGCCACCGAGATCGCGCGCCTGGCGCCCCTCGCCACCGATGGCCTGGTGGAACTCTCGCCCACCGGCATGCGCGTCACCGACCTCGGCCGCCTCTTCCTGCGCAACATCGCCGTGTGCTTCGACGCCTACTACTCGGCCGAATCGAAGCGGCACTCGCGCACCGTCTAACCGGCGCGCCGGCGACCCCATGCCTCCGACCTCCGCGCCACCCTCGGTCGCTGTCATCGGCGGCGGCCTGACGGGCCTCACCGCCGCCTGGCACCTGCGCCAGGCCGGCGTGAAGGTGATGGTGATCGAGGCGTCGATCGGCCCGGGCGGTGTGATCACCTCGACGCGCGACGGCGAGTGGCTGTGGGAGGCGGGCCCTAATTCCCTGCTCGAGGGCACCGCGGAGATCACCGAATTCATCGACGCAGTCGGGCTCGGTGGGCGCCGGCAATACGCCGCCGACTCCGCCAAGAACCGCTACATCGTCCGCGGCGGCAAGCTGGTGGCGATGCCGACCTCGCCGCTCGCCTTCGTCGGCACGAAACTATTTTCGTGGCGCGCCAAGCTCGGCTTGCTCGGCGAATTCTGGCGCCCGCGTTCGCCCGCCGACGCCGAGGAGAGTGTCGCGGACTTCGTTGAGCGCCGGCTGGGCCGCGAATTCCTCGACTACGCGATCAATCCCTTCGTCGGCGGCGTGTACGCCGGCGATCCGCGACGGCTGTCCGTGCGCCACGGGTTTCCCAAGCTCCACGCCCTCGAGCAGGAACACGGCTCGCTGCTGCGCGGGGCGCTCAAGCGGCGCAACACCAGCGGCGGGCCGAAGGGCCGCATCTTTTCGTTTCCCGAGGGGCTGGCGGAACTGCCGCGGGCGCTGGCGGCCTCGCTCGGCCCGGCCGTGCACTACGGCCTCCCCGTGCAGACCGTCCGGCGCGTGGCCAACGGCTGGGAGGTCGTCACCGGCGCCGACGGCGCGTCCCGGACCGATTCCTTTTCCACCGTGCTGTGCGCGCTGCCGGCGGATGCGCTGGCAGCGGTACAATTCGAAGGCGTGCCCGGCGCGAGCCGGCTCGCGGAATTGCGGGAGATCGAGCAGCCGCCCGTCGTTTCCGTCTTCAGCGGTTACCATCGGGATGAAGTGACGCACCCGCTCGACGGCTTCGGCGTGCTGGTGCCCGAGGTGGAGCGGCGGCGCATCCTGGGCACGTTGTTTTCGAGCACCCTGTTTCCCGGCCGGGCCCCGGCGGGGCATGTCGCGGTCACCACCTTCGTCGGCGGCGTGCGCGCGCCGGAACTGGCGAAGCTGGACGACCCCGCGCTCCGGCAGCTCGTGCGCGAGGAACTTCGCGCCCTGCTCGGGGTGCGCGGCGAACCCGCCTACTGGCACGTCCAGCGCTGGGCGCACGCCATCCCGCAGTACACGCTCGGCTACGGGCGGTTCAAAGCGATCTTCGAGGCGATCGAGGCCGCGGCCCCGGGGTTGCACTTCGGTGGCAATGCCCGCGACGGCATCTCGCTCGCGAACTGCATCGCGTCCGGCAAGCGCCTGGCGGGGACGGTAACCGGTTGACCACGGATTACACCGACGGACACGGATCAATCTGAACCATTTCCCCTTGGTTCGGATTGATCTGTGTCTGCCTGTGACATCCGTGGTTAAACAGTCTCCGCCGCGCGAAAACTCCGCCACTTCGCCAGCGGGATGCCCCCGAGCGCGATCAGCCCCAGCTGGCTGACCACGAAGCCCAGCAGCCACCAGAACGCCGCGGCCATGAAGCCGTAGCTGTGCAGGCCCACGCCGAGCATGTTCACGCCGAACCAGCTCCAGCCGGTCACGATGTTGCCAAAGATCGCGAGGTTCATCAGCCCGCGCTGCTTCACCAGCCCGCCCCAGCGGGCGTGCAGGATGAGCGCGTTCCACAGCACGATGATCAGCGCGCCGTTCTCCTTCGGGTCCCAGCCCCAGAACCGGCCCCACGACTGGTCGGCCCAGATGCCGCCAAGCACGGTGCCAATCAGGCTGAACAGCGTCGCGAAGCACACGATGCCGTAAACCATCCGCGCGAGCGAGTCGGCGGTGGCCTGGTCGAGCGATTTGGTCATCGTCCCGCGGATCACGTAGACCAGCGCGAGAAAACCCGCGAGGAACGTCGCCGCGTAGCCGACCGTCACGGTGACGACGTGCGTCGCGAGCCAGAAGTTGGAATCGAGCACGGCGCGCATCATCTCGAGCGTGTCGCCGCCCAGCGCGAGGTGGTGCGCGATCACCAGCGAGCTGAAGCCGACCACGCCGCCCGTCGCGCTGCCGATGCCGTTGCGATAGAGCCGCTCGAGCACGATGCAGAGCAGCACGCCGACCCAGCCGACAAACAGCGCGGACGAGTACAGGTTCGTGACGGGCGGGCGGCCCTCGAGCCACATGCGGACGCCGATGCCCACCGTGGCGAGCAGCCAGGCGAGAATCATGAGCTGGTAGGCCGAGCGGCCGAGCGGGCCGGGCCACTTGAGCCAGGAGAAGACCGCGAGCAGGAACACCAGCACGTACAGGTTCATGCTCGTGTAGAACGGCTGGGCGCCGTTGAACCGGGCCTCGGTGTCGCACTTGGCCATGAACCCGGGAATCGTGCGGTCGAGCCCCGCGCGATAGTCGCGGACCAGCTGGTTGAAGGCCGCGGGCTGGTAGCCTTTCCAGGCCCGGCCGAGCGCGGCGTAAAAGTCCAGCGACGGGTCGAGCCGGCCATTTTGCAGACTCGCGCCCAAGGCCGCGCCCGCGTTCCGCCAGCCGGCGGGATCCGTCGGGCTGGCCACGGGCGGGATCGGCCGCAGGTAACCGAGCTGCTCCAGCGTCGCCGCGATATTGCTCAGCTCGAGGAGCGCCTTCGCGTCCGCGCTGTCATGGGCCGCGTGCGCCTGCGCCGCGGCCGAGCCGGCGGCAACCGTGGCGTTGAATTTCTCAAGGTCGCCGAGGTAGTGCTCGTCGTTGGGCGGCACGAGGCTGACCTGCAGGCTCTGGAAGAGCACGATGCCGTCGCGCAGCTGGATGACCGCCTGCTGGAACGGCGTGCGCAGCGCGGACTCGACCTCCTCGGCGAGCTTGGCCTGCCGCTCGAGTTCACCCAGTCCCGGCACCAGTTGGTGGAAGGAATAGCGCTTTTTTCCCGCACCGTCGTCCGGCGTCAGGTTGAGCAAGGCGAGCACGTCGGGGTTGACGATCTCGAAGGTCTGGTAGCCGTTGGCGACCTCGGGCCGGTACAGCACGTCGAGCAGCCACTCGCCGGGCGAAATCTCGCGGCCATTCGGGGCGGCGACGCGCTGGCGGCCCTGCAGCATCAGCAGCGTGGTGCGCGCCACGGTGTCGAGGGGCTTGATGCGGCCGTTGACGAGCGTCGGGAGCCGGCTGAAACCCGTGAGATCGTACTCGCTCTTCGGCCGTGACGGAAACAGCGAGGCGGTGACGGCGAGGACGGCCACGGCGAGGATCGAGAGTGAAACCCAGTTCTTCCGGGGAGTCGCGCCAGCCACGACAGACGTGGCCGCGCCCGGGGCCGCGCCGGCCCGGCGCCGCTTGATGAACCCGGTCAAATGGATGCCAAACTGGATGAGCAGCCCGAGCGACATCATCACGCAGGCGACGTACGGGAGCTGCCAGCTGGGGTTGCGGACGACCTGGAGCACGGTCGTGCGGTCGTTGTTCTCAAAGCCCGCCTGGTAGAACGTGAGCCCGGCGTAACGCAGCGGGTTGTTCATGTAGATCAGCACCTCGCGGTCGTCGCGCCCGTCGGGCGACTGCACCCGGACCCGGCTCGAGAAATTCTTCGGGATGTCCGTGCCGGCGTACCGGTCGTGGCTGAACTTGATCAGCGTGAGCGTGAACGGCTCGTACCGGCGCGCAAACCGCAGGGCGAGCTTCCACTCGCGGCCGCCATAGCTGAAGCGCTGCGGCTCCTCGAGCTGCGGGGAGACAAGCCAGGTGCCGATCGAGCCCTCGGGCCCGATCAACTCAACGTTGGCCGCCGGGATGTTGCGCTCGTCCTGCTTGTAGGTGAGTGGCTGCAGCGTCGCGAGGACCTCCGGGCCGATTCCCTTGTCCGCCACGGACGTCGGATCCGGACCTTGCATGGGCCCGCGCATCGTCAACTTCGCATTCGGCAGATAGGTCTTGATTGCGACGCGGAACGGGAGCTTCGGATTCTGGATGGTCTCGAGCTGGCGCAGCGGCTTCTCGGGGATCGCGACAACCGTGTCGAACTTGGGGTCGGTCGTGTCCGTGATCGCCAGCTCAACGTTGCGGTAGCTCTCCGCGAAGTTCTTCGTCTGCCCCGGGTCGAGCCGCAGCTGGTACTCATCCGACATAAGCCCGGTGAGCAGCTGGCCGACCAGCAGGAGGATCAGCCCGGCGTGCGCGAGCCAGATGCCGGACTTTTTCCACGAGAGCTGGAACCGGTAGAAATGCGCGGCAAGGAGATTGAGCAGCAGGAGCCCGCCGATGGTGTAGCCGCCCGGAAAGATCGCGAGCGAGACGCTGCCCACCTTCTTAAACACGACGAAGGTGTGGAAATACTTCTCCTGCACCGCCCAGATGCCGAGGTTCACCTGGTCGAGCGTGGCCGCCAGGATCAGGATGATCGAAAAGATGATCAGGACCACCGTCAGCTTGAGGGAGACCAGCATCGCCCGAAGGTCGTTCAGGATGGCATTCATGGTGTTCAGGGAGCTTGGAGGGTTTGCACAAATTCCAGGAAGGCCGGCTTTTCCTCCGCCACGAGGTCCACGGGCCCCGTCAGCTTGAAAAACCAGGTGGCGCCGTCATACGGCACGATCGCGCCGAGCATCCGCGCCGGTTTTTCCGCCGTGCCGCCGGTGAAATCCACGACGGTCACGTTCAGCCCGTGGGGCGAAAGCCGCGTCACCGCGCCCTCCACCTCCGCCGCCGCCAGCGGGGCGAGCTGCAGCTGGCCGCGCCAGCGGTTGACGTTCGCGAGCTCGCCGCCGACGTCGCCGGGAAAAGCGGTGACCGACAGGTCACCAACGGCGCCGTTGTCGCCGGGAACCGCGTAGGTCGCCTTGCGCATGGCGGCGGCGGGTTGGCTCTGCCAGTGCGCGGGCGCGGTCCATTTCAGACCCGGTCCCTCGGCTTTGTTCACGATCGTGTTCGCCATGTCGGCGTTCGCCGCCGGGGCGACGGGCGCCGGAGCCGGGGCCGCGGCTGCGCCTTCGCCCGGCTTGATGGTCTGGAGAAAGGCCATGAACGCCGGCTTGGCTCCCGCGACCACGGGATCGGGTCCGACGAGCTTGAAAAACCAAGTGCTGCTGCCGAACGGCACGATCGCACCGAGCATCCGCGCAGGTTTGTCCCCGCCGCTGCCGAGGAGGTCCACCGCGGCAATCTGCAGTCCGTTCGCCGAGACACGGGTAATCGCACCCGCCAGGTCGGCCTCGCTCGCAGGCGGCAGCCCCAACTGCCCGCGCCAGCGGTTGACGTTGGCGGATTCACCGCCGACGTCGCCCGGAAAGACGGTGACCGCGAGTTCGGCGCCCTCGCCGACCACGAACGTGGCCTTGCGG
>CAYYKK010000371.1:0-6667 GCA_964467935.1 uncultured Polyangiaceae bacterium | reverse complement strand
GCTTGCGTCGCCGACTGCGCCAGGATCTTCGGCGGCGCCACGTCGACCGGCAGCCCCGCGTTCCCCAAGTACACCCGCTCGAGCTGCGGGCTGCTCTCGCCCTGCGCGGTCATCGCGTCGAGCCGTCCGTCACCGTCGAGATCCCCGAAGTCGATCCAGAGCGTCGGATCGACGATCGGCGTGAACGCCCCCGGCACGGCCGTGAAATGGCCCGTCCCGTCATTTTGGAAGAGGCGCTCGCCGCTCGTCGACAGCGCGGCGACGACGAGGTCCATGTCGCCGTCTCCGTCGTAGTCGACGCAGGCGATGCCGTTGTCGTCCGCGTTCGGGACGTTGCCGACGATCTGCGCGGTGTGATCGGTGTAGTGGCCGGTGCCGTCGTTGAGGAGGAGCTGCTCCGTGTAGCTCGGCCCGGTGTTGTCGATGACGAGGTCCAGATCGCCGTCGCCGTCGACGTCGCAGACGCCGGGATCGTAGTGGAGCCCCGCGCTCGTGCTCGGGAGGTTCGGCGACGCGTCGACGAAGTGGCCGGCGCCGTCGTTGATCCAGAGGGCGTCGTTCTGCGCGTGCACGTTGATCAAGAGATCGAGGTCGAAGTCACCGTCGACGTCGAGGACGTCGAAGTCGTCGACGTCCGAGCCCATCGTCGTCGGGGTCGCGCCGGCGGCCGCTTCGGTGAAGTGCCCGGTCCCGTCGTTGAGGTAGAGGTGCGCGAGCCTGCCGGTCGTCGCGTAGCCGTCGGCGACGAAGAGATCGAGATCGCCGTCGTCGTCGACGTCGGCGAACCGCGTCGCGCCGGCGTGCGAGCTCGTGCCGATGCGCGCGGCCGCCTCGTCGACGTAGGTGCCGCTCCCTTGGTTGATGAAGAGCGCGTCCGGCTGCCCGCCCGCATCGGGAGCGAAGAGGTCGGGGTCTCCGTCGCCGTCCACGTCGCCGATCGCGACCTGACGGATCCGCGAGGCGTAGTCGCCCCACGCCATCGTCGACGCGTTCGTGAAGTGGCCGGCGCCGTCGTTCTCGTAGACCACGAGGGGCTGCGCCCCGGGCGACGCGAAGAACCCGGAGCAGTTCACGAACACGAGATCGAGCTTCCCGTCGCCGTTCATGTCGGCGATGCGCGCGTAGTTCGTCCAGCAGCCGCTGCCGCCGCACGCCTGCGTCCCGAGCGCGCCGGTGCCTTGATCGTCGAAGAGCGGCGCCGCGTGCGCGACGCGCTCGGAGGCCCCGAGCGCCGCGAGGAGCGTGAGCGAAAGGACGATCGATCTCATCGGTGGCTCCTCGCGGGACGTTCGCGGGCCGACGCCGCGCGGCTACTCGGCCTTCTTCTTCTTCTCTTTTTCGGGAGCGGGAGGCGGCGCGCCTTCGTCGCTCGACGCAGAGGCGGACGCCGACGCGGGCGGGGCCTCGCCGGCCGCCGACGCGCTGGGCGCCGCCTCGCCGCCGCTCGAGGCGCTCGCCGAGCCCGTCCCCTTCGAGTCGTCGCCCATCATCTCGTCGAAGAGATCGTTCTGCTCCTTCGTCGGAGGCGCGTTCTGAGGTTGCCCCGACGGCGCGCTGCCGTTCGCGTCACCCGACGTCGCCGTCGCGGCCGCGACGCCCGTGCCGTCGACGCCCCACTTCTTGATGTCTTCGTCGCTGCACGGGCGCGGGTTGTTCCGGTCCTGCTGGACGCACTCGAGGAGCCAGGCGTCGCGGGGCGCGGAGCCCGTCTTCGCCGCCTCGGCGCGCCGCTCGGCCACGGCCTTCTCGACCGTGAAGCTCGAGAAGCGCGGCACCACGATGAGCAAGATGAGACCAATATGCAACAATATCACATACGGGATGACGACGCGGTAGACGCTCACGACCGGCCGGTTGAACCGGAAGCTCGAGATGTAGAGGTTCAACCCGGCGGGCGGCATGATGTACGCGAGCTCCATGTTGAGCAGGAACATCACGGCCAGATGGAACGGGTGGATGTGGAACGTCGCCGCGAGCGGCAGGAGCAGCGGCAGCGCGACCAGCACCGAGCTGAACGCGTCCATGAGCATGCCGAGCACGAAGAGGAAGATGTTCAGGACGATGATGAACTGCCAGGGGTGCGCCATCCCCTTGTCGATGAACCACTGCAGGATCTGCTGCGGCACCTGCTGCTGGATGATGTAGTTCGTCATGCTCGTCGCCATCGCGAGGATGATGATGAGCGCGCCCGCGAGGCTGATCGCGTCCTTCGCGATCTTGAGGACCTTCTTCCAGGAGAGATCCTTGTAGATGTAGACCTCGACGATGAGCATGTAGAGCGCGGCGGCCGCGGCGCTCTCGTCGAGCTCCATGAGGCCGGTGCCGAGCCCCGCCGCGACGAGCAGCGGCGCCATGAGCTCCCACTTCACGCTCCACACCGCGACGGCGACCTCGCTCCACACGAACTTGGTGCGCGGCACCTTCGCCTTGCGACCGATGTAGACCGCGTAGAGCGCGAGCGTGAGCATCAGCCCGAGCGCCGGCGGGAACGTGGCGAGGTACGCGTAGTTCACGTCGACGCCGGCGATGAAGCCGTAGACCATGACGAGCGGGCTCGGGAAGAAGAGCAGCCCGATCGCGCCCGCCGTCGTGACGAGGCCGAGCGAGAAGTCCTTCGGGTAGCCCTGCTTGACGAGCGCGGGGTAGAGGAACCCGCCGACCGCGACGATCGTCACGCCGCTGCCGCCCGTCATCGTGGTGAAGAAGGCGCTCGCAGCGATGCACACGATCGCGAGCCCACCCGGCATCCAGCCGAGCGCCGCCGACGAAGCGCGCACCAGGCGATCGGGGGTCTTCGACTCGGCCATCAGGTAGCCGACGAAGGTGAAGAGCGGGATCGTGACGAGGATCGGCGACGACGAGAACCGGTCCTCGAGCACGTTCGCCGCGACGAAGCGGACGAAGCGGTAGTCCGGGTTGTCCGACGAGAGCCACGAGAGGAGCGAGACGCCGCCCATGACCGCGAAGAGCGGCATGCCGAGCACGGCGAGGAACCCGAGGATGGTGGAGAGTGCCTTGTACATCACGCAGCCTCCTCGTCGTCGGTGCCCGCGATGGCCGAGGCCTCGGCCTCGGTCTCCTCGTCCGATGGGACGACCCCCTCGAACTCGTCCGGCTCGGGATCGGCGCTGGCGTGCCCGCTCGCCACGAGCAACATGCGCAGCACGAAGCGGAGGCCGATGTTCACGAGGCCCCAGCACCAGATCAGATCGAGCGCGTGGAGGAGGAGACCGCGGGGGCTACCGCCGGGCACGACGATCTGCGCCGTGCGCGGCTGATCGAGCGCCTCTTGGGGTGCCAGCAGGGCGTCGACCTCCTCCTTCGTGAAGTGCTCGCGGTAGCCGCCCTCTTCGACGAACTGATTCCACTGCCGGCCGTTCATGCGGCCTTGGTCGTCCCATTTGCCGCCGCCGAGGACGTAGAACGCGGCCGACACGTCGAGGCCCATCTGCTTGCGCCAGAGGAACAGATCCTGACCCACCTCGTGCTCGACCTTCTCGATCTTCGTCGAGGCGCGATCGTCGTTCTTCGCGTCGAAGCTCTCGATCGAGACGTAGTCGAAGAAGCCCCAGGCCGCGGACACGCAGACGAGGAGCGTCGCGAGCGTGCTGAGGATGAACACGAGCCTTCGGATCTTGGGGTTCAAGAAGCGCAGCACGACGTCGATGTTGATGTGCTTGCCCGACGCGGCGGCGAGCGAGGCGCCGAGGAGCGCGAGGAGGATCGTCAGGCGCGTCGACACGCCGCGGAGGCCTCCGAACATCGTCAAGCTCGAGCCTTCCTGCAGCCAGTTGAGCAGGTGCTCCGCGTACGTGACGCCCTTCGCGCGCCAGAGGGGCGCGACGCCGGCGCCGACGAGCATCGCCGCGAACGTCAGCGCGTTGCGGCGCGTCTCGGGCATGCGCCGACCGACGAGCTGCCCGAGCCCGCCTGCGATCGCGAGCCCGAAGAGCACGCGGAACGCCATGCCGGCCTTGCTGTCGGAGGTCAGCGGCAGCGCGAGCCCCTTCAGCGAGATCCACGTGACCATGAAGAACACGAGCGAGAGCAGGACGACCACGAGCAGGCGCGTCTCGAACCACGTCCAGCCGCGATCGAGCTTGACGAGGGGCTCTGCCCACTTGGCGCCGACGAGCTTCTCGTGCCCGACGATCGGCGAGCCGCTCTTGCCCTCGTCGGAGGCATCTTGGGGCTTCGACGCGTCGGAGGAGCGCGCCGCGATCTCCGCGTCGCCTTCGTCGTCTCCGTCGCCAGCCGATCGCTCGGCGGCCGCCGGCTCGTCGGAGGAGGCGTCGGTGCTCGCCGCATCTTCCGCGGCGTCCTCCGCAGCGGACGGCGTGGCCTGCTCGCGCTCTTCCTCGGGCGCGTCGGCCTTGCGAGCTCCGTCCCCCGAAGGCGGCGTCCCCTTGGGCTTGCTCTGCCCCTTCTTCTTCTTCGCCATCGAAGGCGAACGTTATGCGGAACGGCCCTCGTGCGTCACCAGGGAATGAGCCGCCCGTCCGAGCGCAGGCCGCGATGGGCGCTCCGCGCGGGCCGCGTCCTCAGTCGCGGCGACGCCGGCGGGTGGTCCTCGGCGCATCCAGGGCGGCGCCGACCTCGCCGAGCGACGTCGGCACCACCCACGGATTCGTGTGCTCGAGCTCGTCCTCGTCGGCGCCCTCCTCGGACGCGTCTCCGTCCGACGAGGGTGGCGACGGCGCGGGGCGGTCTCCCAGATCGCCGCTCGCGCTCGGCGGACGCACGGATCCTCGCGCGCCGCGCTCCGAGACGACGCCAGCGTCGTCGGCAGGCAGCGCCGCTGCGGCCGCGAGATCCTCCGGCGACGCGACCCGCCAAGCCGCCGAGTCGTCGAGGTTCACGTCGTCGTCTCGTGACGAACGCGCTGGCTCGGGATCCTCGGGCGGGGGTGGCGGATCGGTCTTCTCCTCCGAGCGCTCACCGTCGCGCCCTCGGCCCGACCCCGGCTCCTTCCCCGACGATCGCGCGAACGGGTCGAAGCCCCTCGGCGGCACCGACGCCGGAGGCGGCGCGACGGACGGTCGCAGCGACGGCGGCGGTCCCACCGGCATCGACTCGAACCCGAGCGCGACCCCTGCGACGTCGAACACGCCGGAGAGCTCCTTCAGCGGGATCGACGCGGCGATGAGCGCGGGGGTGGCGATCGCGAGGTCCTGCGCCGCCGTGAAGGGCTCCGGCTTGTCGCGCAGCTGCGCGAAGCGCGCGTTGTCGATCGCGACGCGCACGTCGAGCGGGATGCGCGAATGCCACACGCGACCATCGATCGCCGTGCGCACCGAGAGCGCCGAGAGCACCGGCGCGCGCGGAGCCCCGTCGAGGGAGCTCTTGTCGCTGAGGAGCGCGCCGAGCAACCAGCCGATGAGATCCTGGTGCGCGGTGGAGTCGTCGTCCCACGGCATGCGGCGACGGAAGAGCTTCCAGAACTCGGCCGCGGGCCCGTAGACCGCGAGATCGACCGGCTCGAACGCCGTGTCGAACGTGGCGGGCGTGATGTCGCCGTCGTCGATGACCGAGTCGATGAGATCGGCTTGGAACTCAGGCGTCTTGTTGCGCGCCGCCTTCGGCGCGAGGCCGGTCAGGTCCGTCGTGATCTTCTGACGGAGATCGGGCCGTTCGGCGTACCAGCTCATGCGGTCGAGCGCCGGGTGGGCCTCGCGCAGCTGCGCCGGGGTCCACCAAGGCAGGCTCATCTCGCGGAGCCTCGTCAGGAGCTCGGCCACGAGCTGGAGCGGCGGAGACTTCGACAGGTGGTGGTGCGCTTCCTGCGCGAGCTTCTCGTCGGAGCGGGGCGGATCGCCGTGCGTGAGCTTCGTCATGAGCGACCAGGGAAGCTATCAGATCCGTCGGCCGGTCGGGCGAGCCCAAACGTCCCGAAACTCGCGCGTCTCTCAGCCCAGCGATACATTGAGCCCATGTCGATCGAGCTTCGCGACTTCTTCGCGGCCCACGCCGCCGGGACGCTCCTCACGGAAGGGCGAAGCCCGGACGAGATCGCGCGCGCGGCCTACGACGTCGCCGACGCGCTCGTGGCGGAGCGCGAGCGGCGCCTCGAGCGAGAGGCGCTCCGCGACGACGGCGCGTCGATGCCGCCGGCGGCCGAGAGCGCGCCCCTCTGGGCGTCCCCCCCGGGAGACTTCGATCGCACATCGCTGCTGGACGAGCCCGCGCCCATGAGCGAGCGCGAGGACGATCCCGAGAGCGAGGTCGATCCGTCGTGGGAAGATCGCGCGTTCGATCCGCGATGGGAGCGCGAGCCGCGGTGGGGCGAGGGTGACGAGCCGGCGTCGGATCGCCCGGGGCTGCGGAGCACCCGTCCGCCGCGCCCACAGGAAGACAAGCGACACCGCTCCGCTTGACAGAGGACCGCCCGTGAGCAGGCTCCTCTCCCATGAAGAAGAACCCTGGTCTCGCGGCGGTTCTGTCCCTCTTCGTGCCGGGCGTCGGGCAAATCTACAACGGCGCGTTCTTGCGGGGCCTCTTCTGGCTCGTCATCACGCCGGGCTTCTGGATCGGCACGGGCGGATGGCTCGGGTGGGTCTGTCACCTGCTCTCCGCCTTCACGGCGTATCGCTACGCCGAGCGCCGCGACCGCGCGCGCTTCGCGGAGGACGGGCTCGACCGAGCGATGCGGCGTCGATTCGACTCGTTC